>CAZTDF010000012.1:23118-37407 GCA_964612465.1 uncultured Pirellulales bacterium | reverse complement strand
CTTCGAATCTTGTAGGTCGATTTTTCCAGGCCGGGGCGGTCCGTGCCGGTATCGAGGACTACAATCCGAAAATCGGCCGCTTCGGCTCCTATCGGCACATAGTCAATCGAGCGGTCCTCAGGATTGTAGTACGTGGCCATTCCCTCGCGCGCGAAGATAATCATAGTCTGATCGAGTTTGCCGCAGGGCGAGCCGATGTAGTCGTTTTCCACCGCCTGGGCCAGATCGACTATCGTGTTCTTGTCTTCGACTTCGATTCCATTTGCGTCAAAGAGCGACAGAATCAGATTGTTGCACAGCGATGCCGACCGGCTCATTCCGCCGCCTGGGATGTTGCCATAAAGAACGCCGTCAATGCCCTGCGAAAGCTCGTAGCCTTCCCGTCTGAGGATATAATCGATCCCGTAAGGGAAACGGCCCCATGTCTCGGCCACTTCGGCCGACTTCGGCTCGGGAACGTCGCCTAATTCAAACTCGATAACTCCGTCGGCGGGGAAATTCCCGCTGAAGAGCCTGACTTTTTTCGTGCCGTTCGGCTTATAGGCAAGCCAGATGAACCTGTCGGTTCCGACGCCAAACAGTTCGGTGCCGTTGTAGTCACCATGCTCGACGCCGAGACAGAAGCGCGACGATGTCCTTCTGACTTTGCCGCCTTCGATGTCGATACCGTTGTCTTTCGCGGCCTTTAAGATTATATCTAATGCCGCTTGTCCTTCTTTAGTCAGTTCCATTTCACTACTCTCAAAAAGTCGCTGTTATTTTAACAGGCCGATCGGGCTGAACAGGAAGTACAGGACCAGCGTAATAATCACAACAACGACACCGACCATGAAAGCTCCCTTAGAAGATTTAAGGTCAAGTGAGGTTTTCTGCTCAAATACGATCGGCTTATCCATAGGCTTGAGTATGGTAATGATGGTCATTACAACAATATTAATTCCGAAGCAGATCGCCATACGGTTGAGGAACTGAATTTCCGGGCCGATATTGTATCGCCCAAGCAGATACATTCCGCCGTAGCAAACGATATTCGTAAGCAAACCCGCGACACCGGCGATTGGCGGGGCTTTTTTCACTATCAGGCCGAATGCGAACACCGCCAGGATACCCGGCGAGAGCAGTCCCTGAACTTCCTGGATAATTGTGAAAATACTGTTGCTGATATTCGGATCGCCTAACTTCGGAGCCAGCCAAATCGCCACAAATGCGAACACCACAACGCAAATACGGCCTAATGTGACAATACTTTTTTGCTGCGCTTTTGGTGAAATGTATTTCGTGTAAATATCCATCGTAAAGATAGTCGATGCCGCATTGAGCATGGCGGCCAGTGAGCTGACGATTGCACCGAGCAAGGCGGCCAAAACGAAACCGACTAAACCCGTATTTTTTGGCAGAACGTTACTGAGCAATTGCCCCAGAGCCGTGTCATATTTATAAGCGATAAATTTCTCGCTTGTGACCGGAATGCCGGCAGCGTTTGCAGCTTCTTTGACGGAGGTATTATACGCTTGTAATTCCGCTTTCAGATTGGGGAAGGCCGATGTCCATGATTTATCGTCAGATTCGAATACCGTATATTCTTTCAATGCAAGTTCATCGTATTTTTGCTGCGTTATAGGCAGTACGAACGGATTAGATGTTTTAACCGCCTTTTGAGCAGCGTCATCGGGATATATCGCGATCATGAATTTCTGCTGGTTCCACGCGGCGACAGCGTCATCGCCCGGAGCCGGTGCGATTTCAACCATTTCGGTATCGGGATTTGCCATCATGTACTTTGCGATGACCGGGGCATTATCACCGACCGCCTGATCTTTCATATCCTTTGAGTAAAGGTTGAAGGCTATAATACCCGGGATTACCACAACGAACGGGACGAGCAGCTTCATAAACGCCGAGAACACGATACCTTTTTGCCCCTCGGATAACGATGATGAAGCCAGTGTCCGCTGGGTAATGTACTGATTCAAACCCCAGTAATAGAAGTTTGGTATCCACAAGCCAAGCATAAGTGCCGTATAAGGCAGCACTTTGTCATCCTTGGGCAGGAACATATTCATTCTGACTTTGTTCAGTTGCCAGAACCGGTCGATTGCTCCGGTATCCTGTGCAAAAGTTTT
This sequence comes from uncultured Pirellulales bacterium, assembly GCA_964612465.1. Classification (GTDB taxonomy): domain Bacteria; phylum Planctomycetota; class Phycisphaerae; order Sedimentisphaerales; family Anaerobacaceae; genus JAFGPJ01. The sequence goes on along the minus strand of CAZTDF010000012.1, from coordinate 35,284 downwards.
AACTCCGACTGCTCCTGTCTTGATATTTTCTATGAAAGCAAGGCCGTCGGTTGTTGAGCCGAGTTTCTTAAATGCGTACAGCATGACGACGCCGCTGCCGATAATCAATGCGCTTCCCTGAATCAGGTCGGCCCATGCACAGGCTTTAAGCCCGCCAGCGGTAACATAAACCATCGCGATAAAACCAATCACGATAGCCGCCTGCAGCAATGAAACATCCCGGCCCATTTTTCCGGCCATAGTCTGAATTGTCAGGGCACCGGAGTATGTCACCGAACCGAGAAGTACAAGATAAAGAAAGATGGTGCCAACTGCCATTATAGTACGAGCTGTGGCATTGTAGCGTACTTCGAGGAACTCGGGCATAGTATAGATGCCCGCCCTCAGGAAATAGGGCAGAAAGAAGAATCCGACCACAACCAGCGTGATAGCCGCCATCCACTCGTAGCTGGCTATGGCCAGGCCAACGTGACTGGCGGCGTTACCGCTCATGCCAACTAATTGCTCCGATGAAATATTTGCCGCGATCAGCGAAAATCCGATCAGCCACCATTTCAGGCCGCGACCGGCCAGGAAGTAGTCTTCGCTGGTTTTTTCGTGCCGGCTCTTCCAGAGTCCGATTGTGATTACGGCGGTAATGAAGCCCAAAAACACCGCAATATCGAGAAAGCTGAATACCATAATAACTCCTTTCCTTTTACTTTATCCTTATACCAATCGTTATGGTTTAACTATCGTACGGGATATTTTATGTACAAATACTTGAAAAATCATCTATTTTCCAATAAAAAATACTAATCATGAGCGATGTTACCCACATTTTAGATACAATCGAGCAGGGCGATGCCCGGGCAACGGATGAACTGCTTCCCCTGGTCTATCAGGAGCTGCGTCGTTTGGCCGCTCAGAAGATGTCACAGGAGCGGCCGGACACATTTTTATGTTGTGGCAGCGCCTTCTATTAAATATTCAGTTTCCCCGAAGATTTAATATAAACAGCTATTCAACCAAATCTTCAAAATTACTGCTAAAGGATTCTCGGAGATTCACGATAAGAGAATTAACAATGCGGTGCAAACTGAGATACTGAGTGAGTTGCGGAATATGGCTTGTTGGTAAATGCTAACCGGGGGATCAGAAGCAGCCGAGTGGGCGAGTGGTACTTACAACAGCGGAAAAAAGTTTATCGGTTTTGAGCTTGATATCCTCGGTGAAGCTTTGGATTTTCGCTTCGGTATTGGGAAAGACCGAGTGGACCTGGCCGACTACGATGATGGTCGAGCGGTTCATTGAAATTATCAAAGCGATGGCGTGTAGGGATTTGCCGGCCGTAGCCGAGCGAAGAAATAGAATTATTGGTTTTTCAAAAAAGCGCCGGGCAGCGAATCAATTATGTCGGTTGTCATCATACTGACCTGACCGATTTTTCCCGCCGCTATGTCACCAGCCAGACCGTGAATATAAACGCCGAGAACCGCGGCATCGAAGTCACTCAATCCCTGGCCGAGCAGTGCGGTTATGACTCCGGTCAGGACATCACCTGAGCCGGCCGTGGCCATGCCGGGATTGCCCGTTTTGTTGATATAGACTTTCTCGCCGTCGGTCACGACTGTCCCGGCACCTTTTAAGACGACGACAGCATTTGTCCGCTGTGCTAATTGCAGCGCCTGCTCTGGCTTCTCGGCGGGCAGTTCTTCTCGCAGCAGGCCTGACCAGAGCCGTTTCATTTCACCCGGATGAGGCGTAAGAATCAGCTTTGCCTTTAGTCGGGCGGGCCAGTTTTTTATGCCGACAAGGTTATTCAGACCGTCGGCGTCGATGACCAGCCTTAAATTCTGCTGGTCGAGAAGACTCTCAAGGATGGAGCGAAGCGCCCCGCTGGTACCGATACCCGGCCCGAACGCCACGGCATCGTTTTGCCCGGCCGCTTCGAGTACGGCGTGGATTGCCTTTGCGGATATTCGCCCGGCGCTGTCTTCGGGCAGGGCGATTGTTGTAAAGGACGGCTCTATCGAAGCGACGATGGGCAAAACGCTTTTCGGCGTGGCAACCCGCACGAGCCCGGCGCCGGCACGTAGGGCGGCTCGACCCGCAAGGGCGGCGGCCCCGCTCATTCCGACGCTGCCGGCAATAATACAGACCTTACCGTAATCGCCCTTATGGCCGTCAACCGCTCGCTGCTTCAATTTAGGAATGTCACTGACTATCTGCATTTTATATGTTTGCTTCAATTTTCTTATTTATCAGCGTTGCCGTTACGGCGGCGGAGAAACCGTTGTCGATATTGACGGCGGTGACGCCCGCGGCACAGCTATTGAGCATCGTCAAGAGGGCGGACAGTCCCTCGAAGGCCGAGCCGTAGCCGACACTGGTCGGCACCGCGATGACCGGGCAGCTTACCAGGCCGCCGACCACGCTGGCCAGAGCGCCTTCCATTCCCGCGACAACAATTACGACGTTGGCCTTTTGCAGCTTCGGCAGATGTTTGAACAATCTGTGCAGACCGGCCACTCCCACGTCGCAGATCAATTCGGTCCGCTGGCCCATGATCTCGGCGGTGACTTTCGCCTCGGTCGCGACGGGTAAATCGGCGGTGCCAGCGGTAACTATCGGCAGGACGGTCTTTGAGGCCGGTGGCTCCTTCTGCTCCAGGATAATGGCCCTGGCCAGTTTGTCGTAGCGGGCGTTAGGGAACTTTTCCGTATTTTTCAGTGCCTCAAAAACATCGGGCTCTGCCCTGGTAGCCAGAACGTTGTTGCCTTTGGCGGCGAGGCTTTCGAATATCTTGATTATGTGTTCGGTGGTCTTGCCGGGACAGAAGATAACTTCCGGAAAACCCCGCCGGATCTGCCGATGGTGGTCGAGGCACGCAAACCCCAGATCCTCGAACGGCAAATGCCGGAGTTTCTCGACCGCCTGATCGATATCCAGTTCGTCGTTCTTGACTTGCTCTAATAACCGTTTTATTTGTTCGGCCTGAATATTTCACCTGCCTTATTAGTTCTTACTTATGTGTTCATATGCGAGCTATGAACTGCTTGCTTTTGGCTCGAGCGTTAAATCTGCGAAAAGCCCGGCCTTGAACTTATAATAGCCTAAAGAGGCTACCATAACTGCGTTGTCAGTGCAATATTGTTTTGGTGCGACCAGCAGCTTTATCGGCGGGGCGGATGAGTCACACGTTTCCTGCAGGGCCGTTCGCAGGCTGCTGTTGGCCGCAACACCGCCGCCCAGCAGGATGGTTTTTGCCCCGATTTTTTTGGCGGCCCGTTTCGTCTTCTTTATGAGGACGTCAATCACGGCGGCCTGGAACGACGCCGCGATGTCGGCGATCTCCTGTCGGCTCATCGAATCGACCTTGTTTTCGCCCTTCATATCCTGGCCCCGACAGTAATACAGCACGGCGGTTTTTATTCCGCTGAACGAAAAATCCAGCGAATCACGCCCCAACATAGAACGCGGGAAATCGATTGCGTTCGGATTTCCACCTACCGCCGCCTTTTCAATACTGGGCCCACCGGGGTAGGGCAGCTTCAGGATGGTCGCGACTTTATCGAAGGCCTCGCCGGCTGCATCGTCGATAGTGCAACCCAACAGTTCCGGTTCCAGCGGCGAATAGTAATCGTAAAGGCTGGTATGTCCGCCCGAGACGATAAGGGCGACGGCGGGCAGTTCCACGCTCTCGGCGGACATTATCGCCGACTGCAGGTGGGCGTGCAGGTGATTGATTGCGATAAGCGGCTTGTCCCAGGCGAAGCTAAGCGTCTTGGCGGCGGTAACACCCACTACCAGAGCGATGGTCAATCCCGGCTGATTCGCAATGGCAACGGCGTCAATATCGTCCTTAGTCACGTTGGCCTGCTCCATCGCCTCTTTAATAACCGGATATATCTTTTCAATATGCGCGCGGGAGGCGATCTCAGGAACGACGCCGCCGTACTTCTCGTGCAGTTTGGTCTGCGAGGCCACCACGGACGATTTGACAACCTTGCCGTCAGCAACCACAGCCGCCGCCGTCTCATCGCAACTGGTCTCGATACCTAAAATATTTATAGTTTTTTCCTGCATAGATGCAGATATTAGCCGAACATAACTTTAATGTCAATCTTGACCCAGCAAGCCTGCGGCACGCTCAGCCTCGTAATTGCTCATAGTAAAGCGACGTTGCAAGCTCCTAAAATCAAATGCCCAATCCCACATTGCATTTGATTTCTTCGATATCCAGCTTGCGGATGTAATCGGGGAGGTTTTGCCATATACTGTGGAAGCTGAAGCCGCCTTTGGTCATTTCCTCGACGGCTTCGTCCTTAGTCCAGCCCTGTACGACGATGCGATAAATTGCGCACATTGTCCCGGTGCGGTCGGCCCCATGTTGACAGTGCACGAAGACCGGCATGCGGTTGCTGTCGGTGACAATCCGCAGGAAGCGAACAACGTATTTATCTTCTATGCTCAATGGCGTCATACTGATATGCTCATAAGTCAGTACAGTGCCTTTGATCTCATCGCGGTCCGAGTGGATGGTTCGCAGATTGACGACTGTTTTGACGCCCAGCTTTTCCAGCTGTTCCATGCCCTCTGCGGTCGGCTGAGCGCCGCGATACAGGTCGTCGGAGACCTTATGTAAATTCGGCAGGCCCGGCAATTCGATTCGCTCGGCCCATTTTTCCTGCGTGTCTATCGTTTCTGCTCGGCGCTGATTGTTGCCGAGCTGTGAGCCGAAGAGCTGTCCGTACTTACCCACGAGGAACGCGCCCGCCAGGACAAAAAGAATGGCCGACGATGCTGCAAAGTAACATAGTCGTGCGGACTTTGTCTTATTTCGCCCTTTCGGCGTCATTCTTACGTTCCTCAAAACGGCATATCTATTTTATTGTGACCATAAGGACTCGCAGCTCGTGCGGCTTGAGAAGCAGGGGGGCTGCGGGTGTAAGATTTTGCTGCCGGGAAGTCTGCGGATTGAGCAGGATACGTCTGCCCTTGGAGGATGTCTCCAATTCCACCTCAAGATTATCCTGACCTTCGTTAAAGACGATGTAATAGTCCGCCCCGTTTTTGAAAACGTGCCGTACCCGCAAATCGTGCTTTGCCGGCCGGACTCGCATATCCACCGGCACCAATCGGTCAATTTGCCGCACCAACTCCGAATCTTCCATCTGGTCGTCCCACCGTATCAAACGGCCGGCCTTATCCAACAGATCCAAAGCCGGTTTTGCCTTCTCAGGCGGTTCGGCCTCAATAATCAGCGCCCGGTAGTGCATTGACGCAATCCGGATGCCGTTTTGGTCCACCTCAGCATCCTCCCAAAGATGCCGCGCTTCGAGATAGTTAAAATCCCGCTGGCTTTGGAAGCATACCTTCGCCGCCCGCCACGGCAGGTAGTCATTCAATCCCAGGATTGCCAGCTCGCAGATGTGTTTCGAGTCCGTATTCAGCCAGCAGAGCCGTCGCACCGAATCTGCAAACGGCCGATACTCATCCCACCAAGCGCTGTTCGGCCCCACGTCCGGCGGACGCTCGTCGATGCGGGGGCCTCGCACCGAATAATAAAACGCGTGCGGATACAACAGGTTGCATCCGCGAACGATAAGCCAGTTCGTCAGCCACTTCATCTCTTCGAACGTAAAGTTATGCCCATACGCCCCGCAATATTCGTTCGAATTTCGCCGCCGGCCCAGGTGAATCATCGCCGAAGAAGCACACTTGGCCTGGGTTGACTGTGCTCCTTCGATGGCGTTTGGTTTGCCCGGCTCGATATACCGCCAGACGATATCCTGTCCCGGTATCTGGAAATGCCGAAGCTGTCCGATGTCGTCCGGTGCTGCCGGATGTCCCGTCAGTGCGACGCCATGCTCCCGGCACCACTTCGAAATCTGACCATAGAACGTTTCCTCCAGCCTGTGCTGCAGCGCCCGCTCGTAGTCTCTTTTATAACGTTCGGCGTCCGGCTCGTCACTATACCACAGCGCCGGCAGATAGGGACGAAAGTCGTACCCAAGGTGCGAACTCACGTGTTCGAGTATTTCCGTTGTCCCCGGCATCGCCCCTCGCTCGCCTCGCCTGGCGAGAAGCGATGGCTCATCGGTAAAAATTGCCTGTACTGTTTTGCCGAAATGCTCCTTGAATTCATCATAGTACCGTTGGTACACCAGCCGGATAAAACATGCCACCGATTCGGGATTCAGTATGTCCCCACCCGGCGGAGCATTCTCCGGTACCTCTCTGTGGTTGTCTCGCCGTGGCGGGTCATTCTCGATGAAATGCAGGCCGCGAATGACCGAGTATCCTTCACGGATGGCCCTGTCAACGATTGCGATTCGATGCCCATTCTTTTTCCGCCGGACTATAGCAATCAGGTTCTGCCCCTCATCCAGCGCAGGCTCGCCGTCCCGACCGATTTTAATGCCGGACTTGCTGGCCCCGGGCTCCGCCTCATCCAGATCGATCTGGAACAGCCCCCGCGTTTTGAATGCGGCGTTTTCAGCCACAACCTGGCCGCTCGAAGAGCCGCTCGGGTACATGCCCTCATCGTACAGCACGACCCACATGTCGCGTTTGGCCGCCTGCTCGATAGCGAATCTCATGAACTTAATCATCGGTTCGCTCATCCAGCCTATGTCGCGCGGCAGCCCGGCCCGCGGATGTATCACAAATCCGTAAACTCCGTGCGCCTTGAAATCATCCAACTGGCGTGCTATCTCCTTCTCGCTCAGTGCATCGTTCCAGAACCAGAACGGCGCCAGGGAAAACTCCGGCGCCGGCTCCAGCCATCCGGCGGGCAGCTCAACGCCACCGATTTTTCGTGCCGCCGAAGCACCATAAACTTGATGGCCTTCGGGCCATGCTCCGCTTGCGATTCCGATACCTACTAATCCGAGAAATCCTCGTCTATCAATTTTTCCAGCCACTGCTCTACTCCTTTTCGTATTCTTTATATTTCCGGGTATCTATTATTTTATGCCATTACTTCTGTTTATCTCTGCCTTATCTGAGTTTTCCGGGGCTAATTTTTTAGCTGCGGATTTGACCAGCAGGAGTATCTGTTTGCAGATGCTTTTGCAGACGTGCAGCAGTGAAAAGCGGATTGGAATCAGCTCGGGCAGTTTGAAGTCTGTACATATATTCTGCGGGAAATCGTCGCCGGCGATTGTTATTTTTGCCGGGTCCGAGCAGCCGAAACTGATTTGTTTTGCCGTTTTGATAATCGGTACATCTTCCGGCTCGATATTGACCAGTTTGGCGCAGATTGTTTCGCAGGCGACCGGGTCGGTTCCGCCGATAAGCCAGCCTAAAGGTCTGGCTCTGCCGCGAATCGGGCCGCGGCCATCCATCGCTGTGACCGCATCGATAATAGTCAGGGCCGGGTTGATATACTTGTAAATTTCAATAAGCAGCTCGCAGAATTCATCCGGATTATGGCCTTTTGTAAAGTGCCAGAGGGCCTTCCGCTTACCGCTGACGCAGCCGAACATGTTCTTGACGGCAAATGTCGCCACCAACTGCTGGTGCGATTTAAACTTGGGCAGATTGATAATCACATCGGCATCGAGCGCAATGGAACTTATGCCGACGCGGATATTCTTTGCTCCTACCCGGCATTTTTTCGGCTTGTCGAGCTGCTTTAACGGCACGTCCATTTTTTTAAGCGGCCCGGCCAGCTTTAATACCCCGGCGCATACGCGCACGTTAGCCCAGGCCGATGAATCGGCGACGAAAGGCCTGGCGCCGAAATCTTTCAGCAAGCGGGCGGTTTCGAGAATCACCGCCGGGTCGGTCTGCGCAGCGTGCCGGCGGGACCTTGGGGCGATGAAGTTCGGCTTGAGCAAAACACTGTCGCCGGGCCTGACAAACTTTTTTAGCCCGCCGAGCAGGTTGAAATGTTTTTCTATCGCCTCGGCAATTGCCGGCCGGCTGTAATCACTGCATCGAGTCAGTGTTACTATCGGATTGGATATACTCTGGTCAATAATTTATTCCGGTGCAAACGAGCAAAAATATTCTTACGGCGGATTTATATTCGGGCGACTTGGTTTTGCTGAAGAACAGCCCGCCCCGGGGATTGCTGAAAAACAGGCCGCCCAAAGCCGTCTGGTCGCTGACGTATTCTTTCGGGGCAAGGAACACAAAATCGCCCGGACTCATTTTCAATCCGAAGGCGGCACTGGTAAATGGAAACTCGCGTAATTTTCCGCGCGCATCCAATTGCCGGATTGTGCTTTGGGTGGGCGGGGAAAATACAGGATAGGCAACAAGGTCGCAGACACCTCTTGATCCGGGGATTTTTTCAGCTTTGATTCTCAGGCCGAAAACACCGGGCCCGACGTTTGCAGCTTCTCTTGAGCCGTTAGCTACCGTGTAATAAATGGATTGCGGACGGTCCAGTCCCGCGATGGCGACGGTTTGTGCCTGGCCGTCTGCCAGCATTAGCGAGACATTGGCTATGTTCCGGCCCTCGGCGCCGAGCAGCCAGTCGTTGGTCTGCCTCCACAAATCGACCTGGCCGAAGCGTACCAAAAATGAGTTGGCGCTGAAAGCCTTGTAATCCTTAAGCTGCAGCGGTCTTATGAACAACTTCTTGCGAATTTTGTCTATCTCGGCGATATTGTCGGCGGGGATTTCAAAAATATGAACGTCCAGCCTTGTCATCTTTAACAATTCAACCTTCTGAGTTTTGCCGGCGTCATAAGGGGCAAGATCGCCAATCTTGACTTGCTCCCATATAGGCACTTCCGATTCAGGCTCGGCACAACCGACAAGGCAGAATAGAGAAAAGAGAATACAGAAGACAGAAATCAGAATACAGAATACAGAAGACCGGAGACAGGAGGCCGGGTGTTTTTTCTCCGTCCCGGCCAGACTGGAATCAGACTCGACCGCAATTTGAATAGCACCAATCATGGCAACAGACTAACAGTTGTGTAATTAGCTGTCAATAAATTCGGCATGCTTAATCACTTTGAAACCGCAGATGGACACAGATGAACGCAGATTCATATAGAACAATAGTCAATAGACAATCGTCAATAGTCAATTGCCTCCGTTTTCCCACCAAAGTCTCGGATAATCCTGCCCCTCAAGAATCCACCAGATATCCTCAGTGCCGTTGGCTGTCTCGTCCACAAAGTCCCAACCAGCGTCCGCGAAAGTGCTTTCAGTCTGCATCTCGTCTGTAGTTAAGCCTGTGCCGCCTGCACTGATATTTTGTCTTGTGCTATCGGAATCCCAATAACTCAGATAGATTGTGCCCAAGAAATCATCAGCAACAAGTCCTCCTAACACTCCAGAGCCTGAAACCTCTCCTGTGGCATAACACGATGTTATAGTTCCCCCATTTTGACCAACAAGAGAACCAACATAACCACTACCTGAAACACTTCCCCTCGAGTATGATGAAACCAATATACCATACATCGAGCCGACCAATCCCCCAGTATCCACATCTCCACTTTCCAGAGAATTGACATTACCAATAGTATAACAGCAAATAATCTCTGTACCGGAAGCAGAGCCAATGAGTCCTCCTGCGAATCTATAACTATTGACATCAGCAGATGAGTATGAATTAATAATTTCGCCACCATAACTACTTCCAACAAGTCCGCCTGTATCGTGTGAACCGTATGTACCATCAACGTTACCAGATACAGCACAATTATATACGTACCCTTTGTTCAATCCGACAAGTCCACCTGTATCACCTCGCCCCTTTGATCCCTTTTTATATCTTAGAACGTCAATGTTGCCGGAACATCCCGATATAATCCCCAGATTTTCGGCGACAAGCCCTCCGGCTGTTTCTTCCGTACGTATATACCCGCTTACTGAACATGATTGAATTAATCCTTTGTTTAGACCGACTAAACTGCTAACAAAATCTGTTCCAACAATATTGACATCATTAAGATGAAGATTATATATAACACCATTTAACGAGTTTGCATCTGCATTATCCTGCCCGACATATCTAAACAGGCTTACGTATTCCTCATTAGGAATATAATAGGTTAAACCTTTTATTGTATGATCATTACCATCGAAAACTCCAGTAAATGGAACCGTCGGTAATCCTATTGGAGTGGGTGTATTGTTTTTTACATTGTTCAAATTTATGTCCTGAACGAGAATGAAGTATTTATTCCAATCTCCTATATATTTACTGGTTGTTTGTAAATCTTCTGCTGTTGCTATACAATATGGTTTATTAGGCTCGCCTGTTCCGCCACTATAGCATCGTTTTGTATCAGTTATGGGATTACCTTGCATATTTTGCCATATAAGGCGGGGATAATCATTTTGATCGTCTATTGTCCATTGTTCTAAAAATTCCCAGCCATCAAATGTTGAAGCAGATTTCATTTGTTTATTTGTTTTACCTTACCCGGCAGCACTTATTATTGTACCGCTGGATTCTACATCCCAAAAACAGGAATGAACGATTCCAAGGTTATTGACTGAGACCAAACCTCCTACATTCTGTTCACCAATAACATTTCCATTTGCATAACAACAATAAATTGTCCCATCTTCATTATGCCCGACTAATCCGGCTACATGATATATGCCATTGACGTTCGCTTGTGCGTAACATGTGAAAACACTGCTGCTGCCATTTCTACCGATCAATCCTCCTATATTTTCCTCTCCTTCAAGATCGCCAAGAGCGTAGCAAGATGCTATTTCACCTCGTGTACTTGCTCCTATAAGCCCACCAATACTGCTTGTTCCAAAAATTGAACAATCTGCCCATGAAAAATTAACATTCCCACTATAATTTGCACCGACAAGACCTCCAACATTAGATTGACCTTCGATATTGCATTCTGAATAACATCTTTCTATCAAACCGGGTAGAGGCTTCCAGTAGGGACAAGGGCATCTTGGTGGTCCTGGATTTCCATTGCTTCCTGCAATACCACCGATATACCGTTGTCCATTAATAAAGCCTGATGTTTTACAGTTTGATATTATGCCCCAATTTTCACCTGCTATAAGCCCGATATTAGAAACGCCTTGAATCTCTGCATTCTCAACATTAAGATTCTCGACACAGCCTCCCTCTCCGATATATCCGAAGACTCCAAGGCTCCCACGGGCACTATGTATCTTAATATTTCGTATTGAAAAATTATTCCCATTAAAGAGGCCTGTAAAAGCCCCACCATTTTCAAGATATGGATTTTCAGGGTCGGATGCGATCAGTGCGTCGGAAAAGACCTGTCCGTCATGGAGGTTCGGATCGAGGTCTATATTTGATACTAATATAAAATGTTTGTTAAGAAGATTCGGATCATTTCCTATCGAGATAAGCTGCTCGGCTGTGGCGATTTGGTATGGGGTATTTGGCTCGCCGGTGCCGCCGCCATACTTGGCTTCGACTGGTAGGGTAAAAAAGCAGACAATGAGAAACATAAGCAATAAGGCAGCAAGCTTGTTGCTTTGTCTGCGATAAAAGAACAAATTAAACGCTTCGCCTGATCCGAACATTTTTGCTCTCCGTAATAACTTTTTCCCTTTTGATAACTTCAATTTTATCACTTGCCGGACTTACGGTCAAGGATTTTCCGGGCGAAGTATAGAAACATCCGGTCATTGAGTGTTAAGAATCGAAGGTCTGTCAATTTTCTTGACTCGCCTGGCAGTTTCGTTTTTAATAACGCGGTTGTTTATGTAAAAAGAAAATTAGGATTTGAAAGGTATAAAAGGAAGATGAAAGTCAGTAAACGAGCCCAGGAGGTGCCGGCATCGGCGACGATCGCTGTAACTGCACGGGCGCAGGAGTTAAAAGCCCAAGGTGTTGATGTCGTCGGTTTCGGAGCCGGGGCGCCGGATTTCGATACGCCCGATTATATCAAAGAAGCCGCGATTAAGTCGTTGAAGGCGGGCCAGACCAAATATACCGCCGCGGCGGGCGTCATTGAGCTGCGGAAAGCTATCGCCGAGAAGCTGCAGAAGGAAAACGGCCTGGACTATAAGCCCGAGCAGATCATCGTCAACATCGGCGGCAAGCACTCGGTTTACGAGGCGATGCAGGCGGTGCTGGATCCGGGCGATGAGGTGATTTTGCCTACGCCGTACTGGGTCACGTATCCGGAGACGATAAAGCTCGCCGGCGCAACGGTAAAGGTTCTCGAAACCGACAAGAGCACCGGCTACAAAATCACGCCGG
>CAZTDF010000012.1:0-23018 GCA_964612465.1 uncultured Pirellulales bacterium | reverse complement strand
TGACTCTGAACGGCTTCAGCAAGACTTACTCCATGACCGGCTGGCGGCTCGGATATACGGCGGGGCCGCTCGAAGTTATCAAGGCGATGGGGCGTTTGCAGTCTCACATGACCTCGAATCCTGTGACTTTCTGCCAGTATGCGGCGATTGCGGCTATGGGCGAGCCCTCGGCGGCGGCTATCGAGCAGATGAGGGCCGAATTCGAGCGTCGAGGCAAATATATGTCCGAGCGGCTGAACGGCATCGAAGGCGTGGAATGCCCCGAGGCAACCGGCGCTTTTTACTGTTTCCCTGATGTTTCCGCCCATTATGGCCGAAATATTAATGGGGCAAAGATTACCGGCAGTATGGATTTTGCCAAAGCCCTGCTGGAACAGGCCAATGTGGCCCTGGTTCCGGGTTTGCCATTTGGCTGTGATAATAATGTGCGTTTGAGTTTTGCCTGCTCGCTCGAACAAATTACCAAAGGATTAGACAGACTTCAAGAATGGCTAAGTCAGTAAAGAGTAAGAAACGCAACATCTCGACTCCGAGAGTGGAAGATTCGACAGTCTCTGAACAGGCAGTACAAGCGGTCAGGCACAGGGCCATATACGGCTGGTCTATGATTATTGGCTGGCTGGCGATGCTCATTTTTACTGTTCATGCCTGCACACATATGGTCGCAGCCGGCGATACCTGGGTTGCAATGGCCTGCGGGCGGCATTTTGTCAATCACGGCGTCGATACTGTCGAGCCGTTCAGTGCGAACTCGCACAAAGCGGGGCCGACGGAACAAGAGATTCAGACCTGGCCTGATTGGGCCCAGTGGATTGCGAATAAGGTCGGCCTCAAGACAGTTAAGGCCGTGCATCCTACCGGATGGGTTAATCAGAACTGGCTGACGCATGTTATCTTTTATCTGCTGGTGCCCAAATCGTCCTATGCGGACGGTATGAGTTTCTCATCGAATGCTCTGGTCTACTGGAAGTTCGCTATTTATATATTGACCGTGATTTGCGTCTATTACACGGGCCGGCTGCTGGGGGCTAATCCCGCGCTGTGTGCCGTATTTTCCTGCTTCGCAATGTTCATAGGGCGTTCGTTTCTCGATGTCCGCCCGGCAGGTTTCTCAAATATGCTGGTAGCGGTCTTTCTGCTCATACTGGTGCTGGCTACGTATCGAAATATACTTTATATATGGCTTATTGTCCCAGTGGCCGTTTTCTGGTGCAATGTCCACGGTGGATACATTTACGTATTCATCATGCTTGTTCCTTTTGTGGGTCTTAACCTTCTGACGTGCATTTCCAAAAAAAGGTTTACCTCCATCGGTCGAAAAGGCATATACCACACCATGGCCGCCAGCTTCGTCGCTTTTATAGCGACTATTGTGTTCAATCCGTTCCATTTGACGAACCTCACTCATACATTCGCCATCAGTGTCAGTAAACATGCCGAGCGGTGGCGTGACATTCACGAGTGGAGGTCTGCTTTCGACTGGTCCAACCGTGTTGGTACCGGTTTTCCGTTTTTAGTGCTGTATATTCTCGGCATCGGCTTATTAATCCTATGGCTGTTTTCCCGCTTTCTCAAGCCGAGATTACTGAAAGCGCCCAGGAATGAGCTTGAGGTCCAGAAAAAGTTGTACATCAAACTGTCGACAGTCTTTGGCTACGCGGCAACCGTGCTGATCTGCTGGGTGACATTCGTCAGTTTTTCGCTCCTCGGCCTTGATTTCGTCAGTTTCTTCTGGTGTGCGGTCTTTGTTGCTATTATCCTGCTGAGCATTTACAAAAACGTTCATATCATATATCTGGCGGTTTTGTTGACCTTGCTGGCCTTATGGTCAGGCAATGCGGCCGCCGGTTATAACGGCAGATATTTCTATCCTTTCGTTATCCTGCCCGTCTATGTCGTGCTGCATATTCTTGCCTCGCTGTTTTCTAAACCGGCAAAATATAAGCCTGAGAATATTGCTTTCGTGATCGTCGCGGCTGTTGTTTCCCTGCTGCTGATGACGGTTATCTTCAATCCGTTCAAGTTTGAAGAGCCGATATGGAAAGTGGGGCAATTCTTTGACCTGCAAAGGATATTTCGCCCGAAGTACGAACGGAACGTCGGATTAAGCTATCTGCACTTATTCGACACATTTTTTATTCTGAACATGGTTTCGATTATTTTCTGGGTTGGATTTCCTTATCTGAAAGAAGTCCTCGGCAGGACCCAAGGTAATACAAATCATAAGCCGGAAGGCGAGGCTTATGAATTGCCGCGGATTGATTTGGCGTTAATTACCATTGCGGCCCTGACGATTTATATGGCCGTCCGTTCCCGAAGATTTATACCGATCGCAGGGATAGCAGCGTGCCCCGTTGTGGCGATGTTTATAGACCAGATCATTCGCGGAGTTTCGGCGAGTCGAAACTTCTATGCTCGTAATCGTCTTACAGTTTCTCCAATGCCACGCTGGCTGCAATTATCTTTTACTGTTGCCGGTGCTTTGGCGGTCCTGTTTTTCGGCACATGGTGGGGGCTAAAGTTCAAGATTGTTTATCTCGATCCGTGGCCTTCGGACCCGAAACTGAGTTCTGTTTTCATGCGGATGACCGCCTCGGACGCCAAGCCTTTCTACGCCCTGAAGTTTATCAAAGATAATAAGCTGGAAGGAAAAATGTTCAACTACTGGACCGAAGGCGGCTTCATTGCCTGGGGCCAGGAGCCCGACCCGAAAACCGGCCGAACACCTCTACAATTATTCATGGACGGCAGGGCACAGGCGGCATATAACCGCGACACCTTTGATATCTGGACGTATATTATGTCCGGCGGGCTCCCCGGTTCGACCGGATTTGAGATTATGCAGGCCGCCGATATGAGAGCCAGAATATCTGGTCAGAAACTGGGACAGATTTTGACACGGGACGATTATGTCAAAATCGGGCAATCCATGAGTGATGAGCTTGAAAAACGTAATGTCTGGGTCGTCTTAATGCCTTCTGCCGTATACAATGATCCCGACCAGGCAAATTCTTATCATACGATGAAAGGATTTGAACAGAATCCCAACTGGCCGATCGTGTTTTTCAATAACAGGCAAAAGTTGTATGTTGACATAAGAACTCCGCGGGGCAAGGAACTTTTCGAAGGCATATTTAACGGAAAAACCATCTATCCGGATGATTATCACACAAACCTGATTCGCGCCCATAGCTGGTTTTATTATCGTCCCGGCATAGAGGAAAAAAAGAAGGCTCTTGATTTTGCTATAAAGGCTTTTAATCTAAATCCGATGCCGACCACCATTCTTGAAATACTCCTTATGGCCACGAACTTTGCCGAACTAAATCCCAGGGTCAATCAGTTTTGCTCGGATTATTTCAACGAGTTTATAGAAATAAAAGATGTTTGGTCTAAGCAGGATGGTTACCGGCATAAAGTTGAAGCCGTACGATTAGCGTGCTACCATCTGAAGAAACTCGCCCAGTCGCGAAGAGACACAAAACTTGTGAATTTTTATGCCGGTAAGGAAATTGAATACTTAGAAGAATTAACGAGTATACATGAGAGCAAGAGGTGGTAATGGTTTCAATCAGCGTTTTTTTTCCCTGTTATAATGAGCAGGAAAATGTTGGCCGGACCGTTGAAAAGACGCTTGAGGTCTTGGAAAAGCTCAACGCTGATTTTGAAGCAATTATAGTTGACGACGGCAGTTCTGATGATACCGGGCGAATCGCCGACGAGATTGCAGGGCGGGACGGCAGGGTAAAAGTGGTGCATCATGAAGGTAATCTTGGTTACGGAGCTGCGCTGCAATCCGGTTTCAAAGCGGCAACAAAAGAGCTTGTTTTTTACACCGATGGCGACGGCCAATTCGATATTAACGAAATGCCGCCTCTGCTTGCCCTTATGGAACGATACGATATTGTCAGTTGCTACCGGCTGAATCGCCAGGATCCGTTAATCCGCAAAATCAACGCCTGGTGCTGGACCAGGCTGGTCTGCCTGATGTTCGGCCTTAAAATCCGCGATATCGACTGTGCTTTCAAATTATATAAAAGGGAGATTTTTAACAAAATCGAATTGTCGAGTACTGGTGCTCTGATCGATGCCGAGATACTGGCGCGGGCCGCTCGCGAGGGGTACCGTATAACCCAAAAAGGCGTGCATCATTATCCGCGGACCGCCGGTGTACAGTCCGGCGCGAGTTTACGAGTGATTCTGCGTGCTTTCAAAGAGCTCTTTAAGCTGCAAAGGCGAATCCGGAGCGGCAATTGATAGCTTAAACTACATGTGAAGTGCGGATTGTGATACACAAGGTATGAAAGAAGGAAAAGTAAATCTCTTTATATATGGCTCACTGCGGGATAGAAGGATATTTCAATCAGTCAGCGGACTGAGTTTTGCAAGAAAAGCTTCTAAAATCGACAATAAGACCCTTTTTGCCGAACCTGCTCTGCTGCCGCGCTACCGAAGGGTCAGCCCGGACAATGTCTATTACTATGCCATTGCAGCACCATCTTCAAGAATTGAAGGTTTTGTAATCCATGATGTTCCCGCCGCGGCGATGGCTGGAATCGACAGGTATGAAGGCAAGCGTTACGAGAGAGATACCGTTCAAGTCAATACGGCAAACGGCTCCGTCGAGGCCCAGGCCTACCTGGTCACTCACGACTCGATGGAAGAACATTTCGGTGACAGGTTCCACGTCAACCTGATACACGAGTTGTGGCTGCGAAAACGCATCGAGAAATTCATTAAAAGACGTACCCGCCCCGGCGAACGAACTGTAGACGCCGAATCGGAACGCCGGGCCGACCGAGAGCTGCTCGCAACCACTGAACGTGACCTGGTCATGAGCCATTATCATACGGATGCCGTAAGTGATTATTATCTTGAACATGAACTGGACCGTCCCCGGCCAAGCATAAAACACCTTTACGACGATCAAGAGGCAAAACAGTTTATCGAAAATTATCTGGCTTTGGCAGTGAGGCAGGTTCTGCTCAATCAGCTCGAAGAACAAATCCAGTTCCAATATCGCTTCGATCTTGAGCGTATTCGCACTTCGGAAAGATATTTTAACCGGTCGGTGAGTTTGCTGGCGGCTCTGCAAATTATAAATTCAAACCGTAGCGATGTTAATTTGATAGTCGACGAGTGCCTCCAGACAATGCCCTATGACAGGAACGATCTTATTGACTATGTTAAATACGGCGTACGTGCTTCGAAAAGCATGTTTGATGCCCGCGTTGCCCAGGCAAAACTGACTCGAATTCGTTCGAATCTTCAGCCCGGACTGATTCCACTTGGAATCGAGATCGAATTGAGCAATGTCGGGGCAGCAGCCGTCGAGCCGCAAAGAAACATCCAAAAAGCGTTTGACCCCGTATATGACGGATTCAAATACTTCTATGATTTTCGCCTGGATGTTTTGAGCTGGAAGCTCGGCGGATATATTGACGACCATACCGGCTCGACCGACCAGGCCCGGCGGAGAGGCTTTTTGGAGCTTGCGCCGGGAAGACTGAATATCGCAGGGGAACTGTCTCGGCCGGCAACTGCGGATCCCTGGCTGCTTAATCAGTTGATAAATGAGATTGTAAATTTTTATGATGTCCGCCCGCATAGTTTGCATCTGTCTCTCCAGCTTCGGAAAAGCCAGCGCGACAACCAGAAGATTCTGCCGCTTGGTTTTGTCAAGTGTCTGCTCGCGCTCGGCGGCGGTCCGGAGCAAAAGAGCACCGGCAGACTTTGGGTTTCGAGGATGGGACGTGACGAGATTAAGCAATACGAATATGGTGAAGAACTCGTCTTTGCCAGAACCAGTAAGCGCAGGTGGTACCTTGGCGGTGATGATATCGCAAACAAACTCCCGGCACAGGCAACTACGCACGTACAGCAGTACAAGTTTATACGTCTGGAAAAAAGGGCTAATTATGAGCCGCTAATCATGTGCCTGAAGGGCTTGCAGCTATCGTACAATCCCGCCGATTATTTGACTGCCGAACAATTAAAGAATAATTCGAGATTACAAAGGCAATATGAAGAGTTGAAGAAATGGGCAGCCGAACCGACGGAAATAAGCCACCAGATGATCAGCAGGTTTGTAAGAACTGTGCAGGATGGCTTGATGAACGAAGGGCACCATCGGCCCGCCCATACATTGCACTACATCGACTGGGTACTCAGCGCGACTGATGTTCAACTGCGAATGTTCAATAAGCAGCTCAGGGAATTCTCATGACATCGAATACACCGGTCGTGTTAGGTTTCGCGCATTTCCTTGAGTTTTTCTTTGATGAATTCGGCTGTATGACAGGCTGCTTCTTTACCGAAAGCAAGGCACTTGTGCATACCGGCATTAAAAGATTTCACAAACTCCTGTGAATCAAACGCCGAAGCCGACGAGATGTTGTCGAAAGATTTATCGGCGCTGCCCTCGGGTGCGGGTGCCAACATATAGATTGCAGTTGCAAAACCGGCAAAATAGACGATCAGCAGGAAAATAAATTTGGTTCTCCAGCCTTTCACAAAGATTCCCCCTTCCTAAAGAAACCATTTCGTCGGCCGGTCCCCCCCAGCTGGCCTTTTGTGTTAGTCTCTATTAAAAAAATAGTATGAAAAACAACGAATGCCAAACGGAAAATGCGAAAAGTGTGCTTTTTATCAAGCTAAAAGCTGTTTTAAGGTCGTACAGACGATAGCGATCTGATCTTTCGTCAGATGATTATAGAACGGCAGGGCGATTGCCCTTGTGCTCGCGGACTCGGCAACAGGAAAATCGCCCGGCTTATGGCCAAATTTTTCGGCGATAAACGGCATCAGATGCACGGGAGCAAAGTAATTGCTGACCTGAATATTCTGGCTTTGCATCTGCTGTAAAATCCGGTCTCGCTGCTCCATTGTGAAACTTTCTGCGAGTCGGATAACGAAGACGAACCAGCTTATATCGCAATCGGCCGGCTCTGTGGGCACAATCAGCCGGTCATCGTCGGCCAGCATTTGACGGTACCATTCTGCGACCTGCCTGCGTTTTGCCTTGATTTCGTCGATTCTCGATAGCTGCACAATTCCAAGCGCACAGTTTATGTCGCTGAGACGGTAGTTGTAACCCAGCCTCTCATGGGCCAGCCAGTCGGTGCCTTTGCCCCTGCCCTGGTTGCGAAGCGATACGCATAAATCCGCCAGATTATCATCGTCAGTCAAAATCATGCCGCCTTCGCCGGTGGTGATTTGCTTGTTGGGATAAAAGCCGAAAGCGCTCATCGTGCCGAACGTCCCAACCTTTTTTCCATTCAACGCCGAACCGAGCGCCTCGCAGCTATCTTCGATCACCGGAAGATTGTGTTTTTGGGCGATTTCACAAACGCTGTCGAAGCCGGAGGGATTGCCGAAAACTTCGACCGGCAAAATCGCTTTCGTCTTTTCGGTAATGCCGGCTTCAATTTTTGCCGGATCGATATTCAAGCTGACCGGGTCAATATCGACAAAGACCGGCCTGGCGCCGGCCATCATAATCGATGTTGCCGAAGCTGCGAAAGTAAAAGGCGTGGTAATGACCTCGTCGTCCGGCGTAATCCCCAGCGCCAACATACATAAAAACAAGCCGCTCGTCCCGCTATTGACGGCTACAGCTCGTTTTGTGCCGACGTAATCGGCGAAAGCCTGCTCGAACTGCCCGAGTTTGGGACCGAGCGAAAGATTAGGGCTGCGAAGCACGGCACAAACAGCCTCAATTTCTCTGTCTGTGATATCCGGCCGGGATAAATGTATACACATAACGAAATCACCTAATCACATAAGTGGACAAGAACAATTGATGAGATTGTACCGCCTGTGAGGCATAAATCAAAACATTTTCGATACTTAATACGCCAGCGAAAATAAGGCGTTTTTTGCTCTATCGGATTAGCCCTTTCGGCATATATCAGGAACACTTATGGGACGTCTTATCGAAAAGACCGCCGTTTATTTGCTGCTAACATGAGAATTGTGATTGTATATTAAACAGCCCTCGATATAAAACCGAAGATAGAAGATAAGTGCGATTTGATACATTGTGGTGGGAGTCGAGACATGGCGAAAGGCAAAAACGTACTGACAACAGGCGATGTGGCCAAGATTTGTCACGTTGCTCCTCGAACGGTTTCGAAGTGGTTCGACAACGGCCAGTTGAGGGGCTATCGCATACCCGGCAGCAAAGACCGGCGAATCCCGGTCACCGAGTTGGTCCGCTTTATGAAAGTTCATAATATGCCGACGACGGAGCTTGCGGTCGGTAAAATCAGGGTCCTGCTCGCAGACAGCAACATCAAAACGGCTTCGGTGCTGGCCGATATTCTTCGGAGCAAGGCCGACTACGATGTGCAAATTGTCCAGAGCAATTTTGAAACAGGCTCGGCCATCCAGAAATTCACGCCACATGTCCTGCTGATAAGCCTGCTGGCTGAAGGTATAAATGCCTCGGCCGTCTGCAAAGGTATTCGTGAGAATGAGGACTTGCGGACGATCAAGATCATCGCCCTTGTGAATAATTTGAGCGATTCGGAATCGACGGCTCTGCTGCAGAAGGGCTTCGATGGCTATGTACCTTATTCTGCCGATGCCGTCGAGGTCATCAAAAGGATCGAGGAATCTATAGCGATCATTTATTAGTTCCGAAAAATCATCGCTTTGTCTCGTAGAGAGAAGAAGCAAAGGATTTTTTCTTAGTAATCTTTATAGCGGCTCATCCAGGCAGGCCAATCCCCAGGCAAAACACCACCGGCCCTCGTGTACGTACCACTTGTTATATATGCACGATGCCACTTCAATGTCCACAACTCCTTGAGCCCTACACGTCTTACGGACCAGTCCATAAATAGGAAATTAGCAAATCCCTTGTGCCTGTCGATGCAGAAATGGTTCATTTCTCCCGATGTGCCCTGATCCATAATACCAAAGGCATCCGCAGTCTGTGAAGGGACATCGGTGTCGCGGGGCCATGCATCATGCCACGTGGAGTCGGCAAATACCGGTATAGTATTTGCGCTGGCTGACTTGCCGCTGAGATTTCGAGTGCCGGGTATAATACACATTGTGTCATCTGTTCTTTTCCAGAACCATTCCTCCCAACGATCGCCACGGTCTCCGTGCATATAATTGGTCCAGGAATTTATGCTGTAGCTGAAGGTATAACGATACTCACCGCCCCCAGGAAGGTCCATATCACGCCAAGCGGCCTTAAACGTGCCCCAGTCGTTCTCATTTTCCATAACCCTCGTGGCGGTCGGGCACAAAAGCATGCCCCAGTTGTCCTTGTAATACGAGCGCAGTGCGTTCGGCCACAATGTTGTTTCGTCGACACCCCAGCCTTCATTGAAGTAGCCGTCATAGTCGTCTGTGTACATATTAAACAAAAGGCCCCACTGTTTCAGTCTCGCCTGACACGTAATCGACTGGGCCTGCCCCTTTACACGCTGTAAAGCTGGCATCAATATCGCCATCAGTAGTGCAATAATAGCGATTACAACCAGAAGCTCAATCAAAGTGAACCCTCTTCGCTTGTTCATGCTGATACTCCTTATAGTTCGGGAGAACAATATTATCGCAAATCACGACTTATTTTTAGCTATTTTACCAAAGGTTTTACTAAAACACAAGCAGTAAACTACTAATAGGTTAAAATCCATAGCATTATGTTTTCAGGCTTTTGCCTTTCCGCCTCTGACGGATAACTTTATCTGCGAGTTAAACTCATAGCATTGCGGCGGAAGAGGGTATATAGCGTTTTGTTTATCTGCCCGGGGTTTGTATTATTTCGTTCTTCTTTCCAGCATCCGGGTCAGTAGTTCCACCATCTGCTCGGAATCGACTTGTTGTTCATGCCCATCAATAAATGTGAGTTGATATTTGCCGTCGGGCAGCTTGCGTTGCATCAGCACGGAATTAGCATCCTTAACGTCAATGGAATAGCCGTACCATATTACATTTTCACCCCGGTCGAGTAAACGCTCATATCTTGATCTGGAGGTCGAGACCTGGTCTTCGCCGGAACTTCCCCAGTATTTAATAAGCAGCATACTGTCCTTAATTATTCCGCGTCCGGTTAACTCCCGGCCGCCAAACAAATTCAGCAGTAAAATCATGGTAATGATAATCGCTGCGGCAGCGACTGATTTGCTTAATCTCAAATCTATGATAATATTGACCGTATTCCAGCCGATTTTGTGCCGAGACAGCCTGTGCGGGATTCGCTGTTTGATCTCCTCGCCAAGGTCGGGGCGAACCGGTTCTGTGAATTGCTGGCCCAGTTCATTCAGGAGTTTTTTTATTTGCTCTTCTTTCATTGCAGCACACTCTTTTCTTCGGATTCCCGGTTGTTACAGGTTGCTAACGGAACCTGTTTAAATAATTTCCTTTCTCAAAGTTTTTAATGCTCTATTCAGCCTGCTTTTGAAAGTTCCCTGATTTAATCCGACCGCCTCAGCGGCCTCGGCAATCGTCAACTGCTGCATATAATGTAAAGTAATCGTTTCTCTCAGTTTGATAGGTAACCGTTCCACGGCATCTTTCAAATGTTCCAGCTGCTCGTTATGCTCCATTTTCTCAGGCTCACCCTTGTCGCTTTGCGGCATTTCAAGGCCTTCAATGCCAATGATCTCCTTGTGCTTGTGTTTGCGCCAATGCAGCTTTGAAACATTACTTGCAATGCGATAAAGCCAGCCGCTCAATGCTTTACCATCTTTCAATTGGCCTATATGGTGCCAGGCATTGAAAAAACTCTCCTGTGTCAGGTCTTCGCTGGCCTGGCGATCATGACCGAGCCTCCTCATAAATAGATAAATCTGTTCATAGTACGTATCCACAAGCTCTGCCGCCGCCGCCCGGTCGCCGGCTCTTAATCGAGAAGCAAGCGAATCCCGTTTCTGGCTATGATGCTCCTTATCTCTATCGAGATTCCGCTGCACATTTTTAAGATACGCCAAATCAGCCTTCTGTTCTGTTAATTTTACCTTTTTTTCCATATATTCTTAGTATCCTAATCAGGCCACAGACAGTGTACCTCTAATCCGTTTGGCCTGCAATATGAATCCGTTCATAAATGAAGTACAGCATGATTTAAGAAAATCTGGAAGCTTATATACAATTTGTTCGACCTCATCGTGATTTCTTATGGAGTGTCGGGTATCTACTGTCCGAATAATAACCCATGTTGAGATGATAAAAAAATGGTTGATATGCCTTTTCTGTTGTGAAATAATACGTCGGCATATGAAAACTCGGATGAAGAAACTACTGATTATAATCGGATTTGCTCTTTGCATGTGCGGCTTAGCAAGGGCCGATTTGGCAGCGCAAATCGATGGTATCATCAGCGAATCATTACAGAAACGAGTTCAATTTTCCATTCATATCGTAGAGACTAATTCCGGCAGAACAATCTATGACCATGACGCAAAAGAGCTGATGATACCGGCTTCGAATATGAAAATCATTACCAGTGCAGCAGCTCTGCATTATCTGGGGCCTGATTACGTTTATAAGACTAAGGTCGGGCTTTCCGGTAACTCCCTTGTCGTCATCGGAAGCGGCGATCCGCTGCTGGGCGACGAGAAGACCGACATTAAGTACGGCCGGGAGCCGGGCTGGATATTCAAGGACATAGCAAACGCGCTGAAGTCCAGGGGCATAGGGACAATCGAAGGGATTATAGTTGACAGCAGTGTTTTCGATAACGAGCCTGTGCATCCGAGCTGGCCGGCGGATGATTTGAATCGGTGGTACGCCTGCGAAGTGAGCGGCCTGAATTTTAACGACAATTGCATAAAGATAAGCGCAAAGAATATCGGCGGCAAAGTCGCCGTCTTCGTCGATCCGCAAACCTCTTTCGTATCTCTGATCAATAAGGTCGTGCCAATATCGAAGGGCAGCGGCGCCGTCGGAACGTATCGCAATCGGCACCCTAACAGGCTGACCGTTTTCGGCAAGTGCAAAGATGAGGTTGGGCCGTTTGACGTGGCAATCGAAAGGCCCGCGGCATATTTGGGATTTCTGCTGTATGAGCATCTTGCCGAGGCAGATATCGATGCAAAGGGGGAGCTTGTCGAAAAAACGCTGGAAGAGGGCAGCAATTTCATCCCGCTAACCGAATTCAGTACGCCGCTCACTGATTGTTTGGCTCGCTGTAATACGAACAGCTTCGGATTGGCCGCCGAGGCGATGCTTAAAACCATCGCCGCGATGAGTAACCCGGATAAGAAAAACGGCAGTTGGGAAAGAGGACGGGAGCAGATTTCTCAATATCTATTGGGGCTTGGTATTGATAAGAGCCAGTTCTATATAGACGACGGCAGCGGCCTGAGCCGGCAAAACGAGCTAACCGCATATGCGATAACAACCGTCTTATCGAACATTTACAAAGGCAGGAATTGGCAGTTATACAAGGACTCGCTTGCGGTAGGGGGGACAGAGGGGACGATTGAAAGATATTTCAAAGAGGAAAAGTACAAGGGTAAAATCTTCGGCAAGACCGGGTATATCAACAGCGTCAAGTCGTTCTCGGGCCTGTGTGTCACGGACGAGGGCGATTACATATTCTCGGTCCTCTCCAACAATACGAACGGCCAAACCCGTACTGTCATCAACAACATCGCGCAGGAAATCATAGATTATTTCGAAAGCGAAGAAGATTAGCTAAAAAAGGCTGACGATTACTCAGGCATAGCGGTGACAAGATTAAGGCCTGAAGTAAACGACAGGCCCGTTTTCGTATTCTTTTATTTTCCAGTCTGGCGTAACTACCGACTTATAGATCGGTTCTTCGAGGCGTCCCATTTCTACACCGAGTATGACGGCTGAGGGCGGGTTTTTTTCGAGCGATTCTGTCAGTGTTTCTATGCCGGCCGTATGCGTTATCCGGCGGTCCTCGGCCGGCAGGGAATCGGCGATTCTGTAGATAATCGCGCCGGCGGACAATTCGGGATATATATCACAGCCGCCTTCGAGAGCGAGCAGGGGGGCTAAGGTAAGTATGAGTTTTGAGTCTTGAGTTTTGAGCTTTCCGGCAATATCCCTTGAGACCTTGTGAATTTCAATCGGCACCCATCTTTCCGGCACGAGAGCTATGGGGGTTCTGTATAGCACGATTGGATACGAGAATAACGCCACAAGCGTGCAGACGACCATTATGGCGGTCGATATTTTATAACGCCCGCTGATGCCCGATTTGTCGGTGAGCCTTCGCAGATATAAAAGCGGGAAAGCCAGGCCGATGACTAAAAAAGGAACCGGCACCGCAAGGTACTGCCTCCATAGCGTCGGCGGAATCAGGGCGATTATGAAAAATATCGCCGGCAACAGTGCGGCAAACAGCAGGTTTATGCCGCCGGCAATCTTCAATTTATGGCGAAGAAAAAACACGCTCAGGCAAAGGTATATCGTCAGTACCACAAGGACGAAATAGCCCGGCATTCTAAGGCACGTCAACGTCAGGGTAAATTTATTATGAACCATCCCGATTTCTCGCAGCCACTGTCCGTAGAGCATCGGTATTTTGACGAGGTTCAAATAAAATGCCCGCGGGGCCTGGGCTATCACCCAGACAGGCCAAATCGAAACAACCGCCCCGGCCAGCAGAAACGGCAGGGCGTTTTTGAATCTCTTTTTGATCGATCCGGCAGGGATACCAAGCAACAGCACAAAAAACAACAACTCCACTATAACCGTGGTTA
This sequence comes from uncultured Pirellulales bacterium, assembly GCA_964612465.1. GTDB lineage: Bacteria > Planctomycetota > Phycisphaerae > Sedimentisphaerales > Anaerobacaceae > JAFGPJ01. The sequence continues at coordinate 9,324 of CAZTDF010000012.1, read as the reverse complement.
TGCGCATGCAGGTAGCGAATGTGAGCACGGCTCCGATAGCGGCGATCCGCCAATATTTTGATTTTTGCCGAAAGTCGGTGGATATGAACAGCCAGAAAGACAGCATAACGCAGAAAATCACGACATCGTGGTTCCATGCGTAGCCGTTGGCATAATCGACGAGCGGATTAAATACATACAGCACGGCCGCACACAGCCCCAAAATCATGCCGGAAGTTGTAAAAGATCTGAAAATGTGCCGGTATATGCCGACAATGCCCAGCATCACGAGAATATCACAAACACACGAGAGCAGTCTGACTATGAGCAAGTAGTGAGTTGTGCCGAATAATTTGAACAGCGTTGCGCAGAGCAACGGATGGTAGGGCATCTGGGCGGCGTATGAAAAATCCCTGTAAATCATCTTGCCCTGGGCCATCAATGCCGCCCCCGAGCAATACATCTGCTCATCGCGGCCTATAGGTTTGCTCATCGTGTTTGCCAGAACAGCGAGCGATAAAATAAATAGTATTATAACGACGATAATGTTAATGATTTTCGGCGACATATTGTTATTCAAATTAGATTTACGCTTTGAAGCCATATTACCATTCCGCAAGTTCGCCGAGCAGCTCCTCGACAAGGTCTTTCATCGTTACGATGCCGACCGGTCTTTGGCGTCCGAAGCGGCCGGCTCTTACCACCAGAACAATCTTGTGATTTTCCTTCTGAATGATATTCATGGCATCTATAACAGTCATGTCGGCATCGAGTTTTCGGATCGGTTCGATGAAACCACGCAGGTCGGCAAACTTTTCCGACGAGCTTAACGCTTCGTAGATACTGATAAAACCGATGATGTTTCCTCCCCGGCCCTCGATGACCGGCAGCCGGGTAAAGGCACACTTGTTTAGTTTCTTCAATAAGGCGGAATTATCAGAATTGACATCGACGGTCTCGACATTGTGGATTTGAATCATAACCGAGCTTAAATGAACGTGTGATATGCCTACCAGGCGATTGACAATCTCGCTTTGCACGGGACTGAGGAAGCCCTCTTCGTGAGTGTCTTGTAGAATCGCCTGAACTTTATGTCTTTGTGCCGACGCGATGAACGTTCTGGAAGTTGTTGTAAGTCCTACCAGCCGGGCAAAAGAGCTCGAAATGAATTTGAGCACAGGTAATATGCCGCTGAAGTTTAGAGGTTTGTAAATGGCGTAAAGGAGGGGAGAAAAATACGGCGTCAGCACGTCCGCACGATAGAGAAATATGTTCTTTGGGATAAGCTCAGAGAAGATGAAAAGTATTGGAACCATTAGCAAAGTAGCGAGCAGCTCGGCTCGATGTTCGTATTCGGCGCCGAACCGCGTCAGAAAAGAACTGGTGATGATGCTCGTGGCCAAGTAGTTGACTAGATTGTTGCCTATCAGCAGCGACAACAGCAGGCCGGAGCTGTCGCGCAAACAACGGCCGAGGATTACAAAAGGTAATTGTTTCTTTTCGATGCCCAATCGCAGTCGAAGCCGACTGAGCTGATACAGGCCGGTCTCGGAACCGGAGAACAAACCTCCCAGTATAATGCAGCATGCAACAGCCAAAATTAAAAGAGTGTTGTTAAACATTGTTTTGGAACGGTTCAAGAGTTAATACGAGCGTTTCGATTCGGTGGTGTTTGACTTTTTCCACGGTGAATTTAAGATTTTTCAGATACGACGAGTCTCCTGGTTTGGGTACCCTGCCGAGCAGGGCGGTGACCAGTCCGCCGAACGTTACCATGCGGGTCTGTGCCGGATCAATCCCTAAAACTTCGGCCCAGTCGTGAAGAGCGACATTTCCCGACAGTCGATATTCAAAAGGTCCAGTCTGTTCGACCGGTTCGGCTTGGCTTGTCGGTTCGATCTGGCCGAGAAGTTCTTCCGCGATATCTTCGAGCCGGACCGAACCGGCGATACCGCCATATTCGTCGACAACGATTGCAATGTCGGTTTTGCTCCTGCGGAAAAATTCCAGCAAAGATTCAACCGTTTTTTGTTCCGGTACAAAATTGACCTCCTGGACAATTTTGTCCAGCGTAACTTCGCTCCTGAGCAGTATCTGCCGGAGGTGGACCAGGCCGATGATGTTGTCGATTGAGCGGACATAAACAGGCAGCCTTATCAGGTGATTTTTTTTCATCATTTCTCGGGCCGCTGCGCTCGATTCGGTCACGTCACAGGCAATCATATCGACTCGCGGCCTCATCACGTGCCGGACCTTCAGAAAGCCAAGTTCGATAACTTCGGAAAAGAGCTTGTTTTCTTCGGCGGTAATCAATCCCTGTTTCCGGGTGGTATCGATCAAGGATTTGAATTCACCTACGGTTATTGCTTTTGGGTGCCTGGCCGGCCCCAGAAGCAGCCTTAAGGCGGGTTCTAAAATGGTAACTTTGAAAACCATTTCGACAGGCCCGAAGATCTGAAGGCATAGGTAGGCCGGCAGGGCGGCGGCAACGCAGAATCTTTTTGAGTTGGCGTAAGCCAGGGATTTAGGCAGAATTTCGCCGAAGAGCAGCACCCCGACAAAGCTCAGCAGGGCGGCAAACGCGGCAGCCAGGCCTCCGTAGTCTTTGAGCCGGATTATCAGGACGCTCGAGACGGCGAAAAAAAGAACGTTGACTGTCATATTTCCGAGCAGAAAGCAGTTAAGCAGTTTTCGACGTTTACCCAGAAGTCTGGCGACCAGTTTTTGAAGTTTGTGCTCGGATTTCACAAGCAGGCGTATCTGCCTGGAGGATAAATTGATAAACGCAGTCTCTGATCCTGAAAAAAACGCGGAACCGGCGAGAAGTATCAGCATCAAAATAATTTTAGGCACCAGGGCCGCCATCAGCAACTATCCGACTGTGGTTTTAGGTAAAGCTATCTTAAACGTGCTACCATGACCAGGTTTGGATTCTACCGAAATGCAGCCTTCATGTCTATCAATAATCATTTTGCAAAATGCCAGCCCGATGCCCGCTCCGGAATATTCGGACGGTGAGTCCTTATCCGTTTTGGTGGTGAAGAAGGTTTCAAAGATGTTTGCCAAATCGGCCGGGTCAATCCCTTCGCCCGTGTCGGCAACTTCAATCACAACGGTATCAACCGTCTCGGCGGCCCTGATGGTCAAAGCTCCGCCGCGGGGCAGCATCGCATCGCGGGCGTTGAGAATCAGGTTCATCAAAACCTGCTGTATCTGAACCGGTATTACATATACAGTCATATCATCAGGAATCCGCATATCCACGGTAATCCCGTCCTTGGCAAAATCCCGGCAAAGACAGGTAAAAATCTCGTCGATCAAATCGAGCAGCCGGGCATTTTGCTTTTCCTGAGTTTCCCCGCTGACCAGGGCGAGCATGCTTTCCATGATCTTGGCAGCGCGTCCGCAGTTTTTGGCCACCTTTTGAAGAGCTTTTTCCGTCAGTGCTCTGTCGTCCGGGTTGTCCAATGCAAACGTAGCATAGCTTTTCAAAGGGGTCAGCAGGTTATTCATCTCGTGGGCTATCATATGGCTGACGGTGCCTATATTCGCCAGATGCTGGAGCCCGACGAGCTGGGATTTTAAGGCCTCATTTTGATGTTTCTGGACCTCTACACGTTTATGCAGCGACAGGCGTTTTTCCGTAATACTTGCCAATTTTCTGCTCCTGCTATAAAATTAGATACTTATTGAGGTATATCGACCTTTGATGCGTTTTTTCTTGAACCTTGACTTATGTAAAATGACACGGGTGCAATGAACGAGCAGAGTATTTTAGACGAGCTTTTGGCGCTTTTGGAGGCAAACGGCGTGACAATCCGCAACGAGCCTCTCGGCGGCAGCGGTGGGGGACTTTGCACGATCAAGGGACAGCGTATTTTTTTTGCCGATACACAGGCTTCGTCTATCGTTTCTGCGGCAATATGTGCCGAGGCGGTCTCGAAAGTAGTGGATGTTGAGCAAGTATATATCAAACCGCTAATCCGCCGGTTTATCGAAAATAACAGCAACCAGGTAACTTGAAAGGTAATGCAATGATAAAAAGCAAATGGCCGACAATACTGGTAATCTGCCTTGTGACAGTACTATGTCACTTAGGCGGCACGTCGGCATTGAATTCGGCGCAGGCAAGCCAGACATCCGTTAACTCGATCGGCATGAAATTTGTTCGCATTCAGCCGGGATCGTTCCTGATGGGGCAGGATAAAGGCGGTGATTGGGACGAGCGGCCCGTCCACAGTGTGCGCATCACGCAATCTTTCGGCATCTCCGCGACTGAGGTCACCAACGCCCAGTACGAGCAGTTCGACCCCGAGCACCGCGTGCTTCGAGGTAAACTCGGTTTTTCCAAAGGGGACGACGAAGCAGTGGTTTTTGTTAGCTGGCACGAAGCGGCGGATTTCTGCGAATGGCTCTCGAAGAAGGAAGACAAGCCCTATCGTCTGCCGACCGAGGCTGAGTGGGAGTACGCCTGCCGGGCCGGCACGGAGACAGCCTACAATACCGGCGATACCCTGCCGAGAGAGTTTCACAAGAATGCCCGCATGAGCTGGTTTCCCGATCCTGCACGTCAACGCAGGGGTGCTAAACCGCTGCTGGTGACTGTCGCACAGACTGAGGCGAATCCGTGGGGTCTTTTCGATATGCACGGCAACGTTGAAGAATGGTGCTATGACTGGTACGGCCCGTACGAAGAAGGCGAGCAGGCGGACCCGGTGGGGCGGGCAAGCGGTGACTTTAAGGTCACTCGGGGCGGCAGTCACAGTACGCAGGTCTCGTTTCTGCGCTCGGCGAACCGGCTTGGCGCGCTGCCGGAAGACAAAAGCTGGCTGATAGGTTTTCGCGTAGTCGCCGGCGAGATGCCAAATACCGAGCCGCTTGCGAGTCCTGAGCAGGCATTGTACGCACGCGAAGTGGACCAGGAGAACCGACCCGACTGGGCGAGCGGTCCCGATCCGAATAAGCCCTACTTCAAAGGCCCTGTCGAATATGTCAAAATCCCGCCGGATTCCGACGGCCCGATGTACTCCGAGCACAATCACGACCCGGCACTGGTCGATTGTCCCAACGGCGATTTGCTTGCGATCTGGTATTCGTGCCGGGATGAACCGGGGCGGGAATTAACTATCCTGGCAAGCCGCCTGCGATACGGCGCCGAGCAATGGGAGCCGGCCTCGGTCTTCTGGGATGCGCCCGACCGCAACGACCATGCTCCGGCGTTCTGGTTCAACGGCAGGGACACTATCTATCACTTTAACGGTCTCTCGGCGGCGGCCACGTGGGGAAATCTCGCTACCGTGATGCGGCTTTCTACCGACAACGGCGTCACGTGGTCGAAGGCTCGATTGATTAATCCCGAGCACGGCCTGCGTCACATGCCTGTCGAATCGGTCTTTCGAACGCGCGAGGGCTATCTTATCCTGCCCTGCGATGCGGTGACGGGGGGCAACGGCGGGACGGCCGTGCACGTTAGCCGCGATGGCGGCGAGACTTGGACAGATGCCGGAGCCGGCAGGCCTGCGCCTAAGTTTGCCGCCGATGAAACCGGCGCCTGGGTTGCGGGGATTCACGCAGGCGTCACGCAGCTCAGGGACGGCAGCCTGATGGCGCTGGGACGCGGCAACAGCATTAACGGAAAGATGCCGATGAGCATCTCTAAAGACATGGGCGTAAGCTGGACATATTCAGCCAGCGAGTTCCAACCGCTCGGCAGCGGGCAAAGACTCATCCTCAGGCGACTACCGGAAGGGCCCATCCTGCTCATTAGCTTTACGAACCGCAATACGGGGATGAAGTTAAAAGATTCAGCCGGCAGGCAGCGCCGGGTCTTCGGCATGTTCGCAGCCTTGTCGTTCGATGAAGGCAAAACCTGGCCTGTAATAAGGCTGCTCACCGACGGCGGCCCTTCGAGAGAACTCGACGGCGGCGGCAATACCGGCAGGTTCATCATGGACCCGACCCATGCCGAACCGAGAGGGTACCTGGCGGCGACCCAAACTCCCGACGGCCTCATTCACCTGATCAGCAGCAAACAACACTACGTCTTCAATCTCGCCTGGATCCAGCAGGGCACTGAAACAATAAATAAGGAGTAGCGAAAATATGGCAGTGAAAAAAGTGGCTGTTTTAGTCGACGAAATGTATCAGGTTCTCGAAGTCTGGTATCCGTACTATCGGTTCCTGGAGGCGGGCCTCCAGGTCAATTTAGTTGCGGCCGAGGCAAAAAAAGAATATCATTCGAAAGAAGGCTATCCGTGCATATCTGAGATTGCAGCGGAAGAAGCTGACGCCGGCGATTATGACTGTATGCTTGTGCCGGGCGGATTCGCGCCGGATTTTATGCGAAGAAGCGCTGATGTAATTAAGTTCGCAAACGATATGGTTGACGCCGGCAGGGTGATCGCGGCCATTTGCCACGGCGGGTGGCTGTTGTGCAGCACAAAAATTTATAAGGGCAAAAAGGCGACTTGTTTTATGGCGATAAGAGACGACATTATCAACGCCGGAGCCGGGTACGTAGATGACGAATGTGTCGTGGACGGCAACTTGATTACGGCACGTAAGCCTGATGATTTGCCCGCCTTTTGTACGGCTGTTTTACACGCATTGGAGAAATAGCAAAACCCAGGTAAAATATATTTTGATGACGAAAAAAAGCTTTTCCGATTCGAACAGGAGCGTTTTTATATGAGCAAGGCTAAAACTGCTAAAAAGAAGGATACGACGCCTGTAGTGCTGGTTGTGGATGACAATCAGCAGAACCGTGAATTGCTGCAGGCATATCTTGAGGACGTGGACTGCCGGGCGATCCCCGCTAACGACGGGCCGGAGGCGTTGGAAATTATCGCTAAAAATCCTCCCGATTTGATTCTGCTGGATGTGATGATGCCTAAGATGAGCGGCTTCGAGGCCTGCAGAAAAATTAAAAACGACCCCAAAACCAGCGACATACCCGTCATTATGGTTACGGCACTAAATGAATTCGGCGACATCGAACGAGGCATCGATTCGGGCACGGACGACTTCCTGAGCAAGCCCGTGAATAAGCTGGAGCTTCTGACGCGCGTCAAAACCATGCTGAAATTGAAACACCTGACCGATAAGCTCGAACGCACTCTGGCGTATTTAAACGAGATAGAAAAACAGGCACAAATGGCAAAATCCGAACCCGATAATCCGCTTCCAAAATCGTAACAACCGGCACACAACGCACAATCCCCACAACGAAAAAGCAAAATGGCACGTTAAGTGATGAATTGCCAAATCCAGGCTTAATCCGCCCTTGTCTATTGTCGATATCTTGATTGTGATTGGGAGCGGGTGGAGACTCAAATCCACAATTATTAATGCAAATCAAAAGATAGAAACTGGGTGCGGGTGGTGTATGAGTCGATTATTGGAAATTCTCGGCAGGGCGATAACAGTCGATACTGCTGATTTGATATGGCACTGGTTAAATACTGTCAGACTTCCTGTGGAGGATAACGAATCACCTCGACACAAGCAGTTGAACGAGATGATCGAGCTGATGCATGCCATGAAGCTGGATGCGGCCGCCGAGCAACTGCGGATATATCTCTTCGAAAATCCTTCATGCACTCACGGCCGGCTGGCGGCGGCAGCGATTTTTCTGCATAACGGCCAACTGCAGGAGGCTATCAAGGAGCTCAATTCAGTTTATATGCGCCAGCCGAATAATACGATGGCTCTCTATGCTCTCGGGCATTGTTATGAACGGCTCGGCAAAGAGTCTCAGGCCGTGGAATTCTATCAGGACTGTCTGAAGTTCAAAAACTATTTGCAGCTTCCCGCTCAGCGGCTGGCCGCCATTTACTTTAAGAATGGTCAATTGGAGAAAACCATCCAGCAATATGAGCTTCTGAAGAATGAATACCCCGATGATATCTCGGCACTGATTTCGCTTGGGCATCTGTATATTGTCACTGGCCGGCATGCGCAGGCTGTCGAAACGTTTAATACGGCGATTTTGATCCATCCGGACAATTTCCAGGCCCATGATGAGAATATAGACCAGCTAATCGCCGAGGGCCAGCTTTACGAGGCTCTGGAGTGCATTGAGGATCTTTTACAGGCCCAGCCGGACAAACCCGATTTAATCATGAGGCATGCCGACGTCCTGCGGATGATCGGCTCTACATCGGACGCCGTCTCGCAATACGAGCACGCCCTTCAGGTCTGCCCGGATTTCCTTGAGGCCACGATAAAACTCGGGACACAATACCTGCAGATTGAACAGGATCATCTTGCCGCACAACAGTTCAATAAGGCGATTGAAATCAATGACAACATCGTCGAAGCCTACATTGGCCTGGCAATTGCCCAGAAATCATCCGGCAACACTTCAGATGCCCTGGGCACATTATCGCTGGCGGCAGCGATTCAGCCGAACAGTTCGTTGTTATTCACCGAAACAGCTACACTGCGACTCAAGGCCGGTCTCAAAGAAAACATGCCGTATGATTATAAAGAGGATTATAACACTCTGACCGAAGCCGTGATTGCTGCTCACTACCAGCATATATCGCTTCGCCCGCAAAATCCGGATTTGCACTACAGGCTCGGCGTCCTGATGATGAACGTTGGAAGGATGGAGCATGCAATTGAGTCGTTTCGAACCGCTTTAGAGATCAATCCGGCTTATACAAGAGCCAAAAGCAAATTAGCCGTCTGCATGCTTGAAACAGACCGCAAAAACGAGGCACTGAATCAACTGACCAGCTCAGATTGTCTCGATAAGGACACGCTGCAACTGCACTATCAAACTGCCTTATTATATTGCGACAGGGTAAAGTTCGCATCGTCCTTAATCAACCTTGAGCATTATCTGGAGAGAAATTTTGCATGTCACGATGCAACGGTCAACATCTCAATCATTCTGCAGAATTTGGGCCTGCTGGACAGGGCGACTGCCATGTGGGATAATCTCACAGACACGGCCAACCAGGCAATTAGCGCAGAAGACCAATTTTGACCGTCGGCCGGCAAAACACGCCGGAAGAGCCCAAAATACAAATACACGCTTGCCGCCCGGGAACCAGGGCTGAATGAAACATAACATATATTATAGGGCCTTGATAATGGTGTTTTTATAATGTTCGGTTTTAGGCTACTATTGAATATATTGCAGGTTTTATAGAAAAAGGTCTATTCAAAAGATCAATAAGTTCTATCCATAGCTCCTTCACTCCGCTTTGCAGCGTTCGGAATGGCTTGGATGCTTCGTTGCGTTCGGATTAAAACCAGTACACGTCAAATTGAAATTAGTACTTGTGCCACACTGTCATTCCCGCGAAGTACATGTTTAGCCTGCCTCTGGCATTCTCG
>CAZTDF010000011.1:23731-42181 GCA_964612465.1 uncultured Pirellulales bacterium | reverse complement strand
ATCGGCGGGCTAAATATTTTTAGATTGTACGAGTGGATATCCGGGGATATCTTACTTATTCTGTTTTCATTGCGGTTCTTTCGGCTTTTGCATAGGACTCTCCAAACGGATGCGTCAAAACTGCCTCGCTCGTTATCCATACACTTTAGCATAGCACATGTGAGCTTGTTTGTGAGCAGGTTTTCTGCGTCTATTTACCGGCGGGAGCATTGATAAATCATTGCTGGGAAGGTTTTTAGGTTCTGAATGTTGATTGTCTGATGTGTGTCTTGAATCTTGCCGAAAAAGGATTATAATCACGGGTTTCATGGATTTCTTCGACTTTTGCATCAAAAAATGTGAAAAATTGCTCATTTTTCAGATGGCATACGACAGCTTGGAATGTCTATATAAATATCAGGCTCGAAATTTGTGCTGAAAAGTGTGAAAAAACCTAATATTTGATAGGCTTAAATGCTCGCATGCAGGGATTGTAAGTTTTTGCCAACAAAAAGCATTTTCTTGTAAGAAAACCGTATTCTCAAGCGTCTGAAAAGGTAGTTATGAGATGGCTACAAGTCCGTTAGCGTAGCGGGCCGAGTCTAATTTGTTTTTGCTTTTAGATAAGTTCTTTATTTATATAGACATAGGATTAATTAAGATTTTTTTATAAACGGTTAGAGAGGAAATAAATTGCAAAAACGGAAAAAGTTAGGTGAGTTGCTTTGTGAAAGATCGTACCTTGACGAGTCCGGCCTTAAATTTGCTTTAGCGGAACAGAAGATCGAGCACCGGAAATTGGGCCAGATATTGCTGGATCTCGGCTATGTAACACAAGCCCATCTCAATGAAGCACTTGCGCATCAGGCGGGAATAGACAAGGTCGATTTGACTAATATTTCGATAAGCGGTGAAATCGTAGGGCTTGTACCGGCCGAATTGGTCAGCAAATACAATATTATGCCATTAAGCCAGGATAACGGCCGGTTAAAAGTGGCGATGACGGATCCGTTTCAGCCCCAGGTTGTTGAGGATTTGCGGCTGGTAACCGGTTGTTCGGTGCATCGATATTATGCTGAGCCGAAGGATATGGAAAATGCTATTTTGAAATTCTACGGCAGCAACGTGGCAAGGATGATGGATGATCTTGTGCCGGCCGAACAGAAAGGAGAAACCGAAGAATTGGATAATGGGGATTACTCGCCGGCGAAGCTGAACGAGCTTGCAAGAGAACCTTCGCTGGTCAATCTCGTGAACCTGGTGATACTCGAAGCGATCGAGGCCCGGGCCAGCGATATTCACATCGAGCCGTTCGAGCACCAGGTAAAGATCAAGTACAGAGTTGACGGGATGCTTGTTGAGAGGACGCCTTCGTCGAAGCGGCTCCAGGCGGCGATTATTTCGCGTATCAAGATTATGGCAGGCATGAACATTGCCGAGCGATTTGTGCCGCAGGACGGGCATATTGAATTTGCCGGCAAGAAGGGCAGAGTCGATATGCGTGTTTCGACCGTTCCAACCGTATTCGGCGAATCCATTGAGCTGAGAATTCTGGACCGGTCGACATCCATGATGAAACTTCACGATTTGGGAATGAACGATCAGTGTCTGGAAGGTTTCAATCAATGTCTGCACCGGACCCATGGTATTGTGCTGGTTACGGGGCCGACCGGGTGCGGCAAGACAACGACGCTTTATGCTTCGCTCAACAAGATATACTCCCCTGCCGTGAAAATGATAACTATAGAAGACCCTGTCGAGTATCAGCTCGAAGGCATTAACCAGATGCCTGTCAATCCGAAAAGAGGTCTTACTTTCGCTACGGGCCTGCGGCATATTCTTCGCCACGATCCGGACATCGTCATGGTGGGCGAGATTCGAGACCGTGAGACTGCCAATATAGCGATTCGTGCCGCTTTAACGGGCCATCTTGTCTTTTCGACACTTCATACGAACGATGCTCCCGGGGCCGTGACGAGATTAATCGACATGGGCGTAGAGCCGTTCCTTCTGGCAAGCTCCCTCGAGGCGGTTATGGCGCAGAGGCTGGTCCGTACGATTTGTCCCAAATGCAGGGAAGCGTACAAGCCGGACGAACATCTAATCAAAAGCCTGAATGGCTCGATGAATATCCAGCCTGATACGAAGTTCTATCACGGGGTCGGATGCAACGAATGCGGACAGACCGGCATGAGCGGGCGAATCGGGATATATGAGCTGCTCAGGATTACGGGAAGCCTCCGTGAGCTGATCGCATCAAGTCCGACGACCGAACAGATTATCAAAGCGGCCCCCCCAGACCACATAAGTATGGTGAACGATGGTCTCACCAAGGTATTAGAAGGTGTTACGACTCCCGAGGAAATCTTCAGAGTTGCCAAGAGTATCGGCGAGGAAGATTAGACAGTTATAAGTGAAGTCATCTCGAAAGAGATATGAAATACGAAAGGTGAGATACCTAAAGTGAACTGGTTTTCTTATAAGGCGGTAGATCAGAGCGGCGGACACGTTACGGGAACGATAGAGGCGGTTGACCGCAGAAGCGCGGTTGTCGCTCTGACTGAGAAAGGCAATTTCGTAACAGAGCTGACCAAAGATGTTCGGTCGCACAGCCCCGGTGACAGTCAGGCCGAGACGGCGGCAACGGATGTGGGGCAGCTTTTGAAATTCGGCTCGCGAAGGGTCTCAAGCAAAGATGTTCTGGCTATGACAACCCAGCTAAGTACGGCTTTGCGAGCGGGACTTCCGCTGCTTAGCGGACTTGAGCTTCTTCGCAAACAACAGCACAAGGTAGCAACAAAAGAATTGCTGGGCGATCTCGTAGATGCGGTTAGTGCCGGGCAGTCTCTTTCGGAAGCTATGGCCAGGCATGAGAAAGTGTTCAGCCCATTATATCTGTCGATGATACGAGTCGGTGAAACAGGCGGAATACTCGAAGAGACTTCGGCCCAGTTGGCAGACATGCTGACCAGGGAAGATAAGATCAAAACAAATATGAAAAATGCCTCCGCCTATCCTATTTTCGTTTTGTGCCTCGGTCTTGTCTCGGTAGCCATCGTCATAACCGTGATATTGCCGAAGGTAATAGGCACTTTGGGTGCCGACCTGACAGTCCTGCCGATGCCGACAAGGATATTGATGGGCATCAGCGGATTTATTCAAGGTTTGTTTACGAGTTTCTTTGGATGGATTGTTCTGGCTGCTATATGCGTGGGATTTTATCGCCTTATAAAATGGGTGAAAACCACGGGCCGCCTCCAGTGCGATACGTTTAAGCTTCGAATACCGATTTTAGGTTCGGTTTTAAAGACGATAGCGGTGGGCCGATTTGCACGAACACTCGGGGCGCTGACAAAGGGAGGTGTCACTATATTGGAGGCCCTGGGGGTAGTTCGTGATACGCTTGGTAATGAATTGCTGGGCAGGGAAATTGACACAGTAGCGGAACAAGTCAAGCGGGGCGAGCCGCTGGCCGAGCCTTTGGGCGAGTCAGGTTATTTCCCGCCGCTGCTGGTTCAGATCGTCGCGGTGGGCGAGCAGACTGGGAAACTCGATGAATTATTGTTGAATGCCGCCGATACATTTGACTCCGAAGCGGATTCGGCCATTAATAAGTTTATGTCGATTTTCCCCGCGATTTTAATATTGCTGCTGGCACTGGTGATTGGTTTCATCATTGCAGCGACTCTGCTGCCGATAATTGCCATGGAGCTTGGCGGTGGAATGTTATAACGCTCATTGGCGGCATGATTCATAATGTACTATTCGCAAAATCGTTTATTGAGAGGTAGCAAAATGGAGCGGAAGAACAGGAAAAGAAAGGCGTTTACACTTGTAGAGTTGCTTGTCGTTGTCTTGATTATAACGATGCTTGCAGCATTTGTCGCACCGAGGATGTTCTCGGGTATCGGCAAGACTAAAGCGGACTTATCAAAGGCGAAGATGGCAATTATCGAAAATGCGCTCGCCCGCTTTTACATTGACTGCGGGAGATACCCGGATGACTCCGAGGGGCTTGAAGTATTGATTATGCCGCCTTCTGATATGGAAGAGGGTAAGTGGAACGGCCCTTATCTGAAGCGCAGCGAACTGCTTGACATGTGGGAAAATCCATATATTTATATTGCGGAAGGCGAATACAACCCGGGCAGTTTTGATTTGGTAAGCCTGGGAGCGGACGCCATGGACGGCGGCGAGGGCGACAACGCAGATATCATCAACGATTAATGTTGTTATCAGCTACTGAATTTGAGATCGCATAACGTGAAAGTGAACTGCAAAACAAGGCGAAATGGTTTTACCATCTCGGAAGTGCTGATGGTGGTGGTTATCATCGGATTGATTACCGGTGCCGGTGCCGGTCTGTATGTAGGAACCTTCAGAAAGATGCAGGTGGAAAAGGCGGCGTATGATTTTTTTCTTACAGCCAAATATGCCAGGTTGGCAGCCGTGGAGAAACAAAGCCAGCACAAGATGGAATTGGATCTGGCCAATAGAGGATTTTACCTGACGACCGTATTGTGGGACGAAGAAAGCGGGCAGGCACAGCAGGAAATAGTGAAGAATTTTTATTGTAAACCCGTGCAGTTTCAAGGCGACGTTGAATTCGAGGCAGTTGATATTGTGCCGAGCGGCTGGGAAACACAATCGGTCAGTGAACAGCAGCAGACGATTACCTTTTCGCCGAACGGCACTGCGCAAACGTCGGTTGTACAAATCGGTGACGGGAATACGCATTACACAATAAGTATCAGCCCCGCCACCGGCAGAGCGAAAATGTTTTTCGGGACGGCTGAAAACGTGAAAGTCGGCACTACTGATCTGGACGCGGAATGATTATGTGGGCAAAGACCAAAACAAAAGGTTTTACTCTGGTCGAGGTGGTCGCTTCGAGCATTATCCTCTGCGGAGCCGTCATGATCGTCGGAGCAATCGGCACCCAGGCACTGACCGGGACGCATCTTAACAGGCGATATGAAATGGCCGCCTCGCTGGCAGATAAGCAGCTTAGTTTGATTGATTATATCGGCATCGATTCAATCGTCGAGATGGGGCAAATGGATGGAGAATATGAAGATTCCGGTTACACATATAATTGGAAAATTGATACCGAGTACCAGGAAATTGACAGTTTGTATCTGGTGACGTTGACGGTAAGCTGGGTCGATAGAAACCGGCCCTACAGTATTTCCGTCGATACTATGCTAAACGGAGAAACCCTGTCGGAAGAAAGTAGTGCCGAAACCGGGCAAGAGTAATTAAAAGAAATGTTTTATAAAAGAACCGGATTTACATTAGTTGAAGTTTTGGTGGCATCGACAATAGGCGTGTTTATTGCGATGGTCGCGGTAGGTGCGCTGCGGACGATTATAGCCGGTGCCGAGATGGTGGACAACAACATTAACGCCGCGGCGGAAGTCAGATTTGCCGCTAACATGATATCGCGGGACCTCCAGAATCTTTACAATGACGATGATATTGAGAGCACTAAATTTATCGGGACAGTTGAAGCACTTGAGGAGGGTAACTATACGAGTTATCTGATTTTTTACACTCTCGGCAGGACCAAGGCCAGAATCGACCAGCCGGAAGGTGATTTGTATGAAGTGGAATACTACCTCATGCAGGAAGGAGAAACTTCGTCACTCATGAGGCGGTTGTGGCCTAATCCCAGCGAAGAGCTTGAACCGGGAGGAATTCTGACGGTCATTGCCGAGGATATTGCTACTTTCGAAGTGCAGTATTTTGACGGTGAAGAGTGGTCCGAAGAATGGCCGGAGGAAATGCAGGCCATGCCTGAACTGGTTTCAATTTCTATTGTTGCCAAACAACCGGATCGTAGCAATCCGCCTTCGGAATCGATTATTGTGAACCTGGCCCGTTCGGAGGCAGGAGATGTCGACATTCTGGCTGGCGGCCAGACAACCGCAACCGGCACGGAAAGCAGCGAATAAAACTAAAATGGGCCGCTCCGGTACGAGTATCGGGGCTAACAAATGAAAACGATAACAAAAATAACGAACGATAAGAATTCGGCGACGACAGCGGGCATCCGCCGGAGAAACAAAGGGCTTGTTATTATAGCGGTTCTTTGGATGGTCGTGGTGCTTATGGTTATGACTGCGATCTTAGGGCGTAAAAGCCGGCTCGATATGAAAGTCTGCCTTGCCAGAACCGAAGCGGTTCGATGCAAATGGGCTTGCCGGGCAGGGATAGAGAAGGCGATTGCGGTGCTCAATGAGGACGAAACAGAAAACGACAGTTTGCTGGACCTGTGGAGTGACAATCCGGAAGACTTCAATGACGTTATGCTGGATCAATGCTGGTTCACCGTTCGAGTTATTGATGAGTCGAGTAAATTGAATATAAATACCGCTACGAAAGAGCAGCTTTTGGGATTGCCCGATATGGTCGAAGAGATTGCGGATGCAATAATCGACTGGCGGGACAGCGATGATACGCCGAGCGGATTGGGAGTTGAGAGCGGATATTATGAGGGTTTGACATACGGATATATTGCCCGGAACGGTCCTTTCAGGACTCTCCGTGAGCTGCTCCTGGTCAAGGATGTTACAGAAGACCTGTTCTATAGAGAAGACACAAATCTCAACGGGCGTCTGGACTATAACGAACGAGACGGGCAGGAAAGTCCGCCGATGGATGACGGCGATAACGTGCTGGATATCGGATGGGCTGCGTACCTGACTTGCTATCCGTCTGGTAGTAACGCAAGTGGCGACGGAGAGACATCCGGAGAACAAACACAATCATCCGAAACTCAGCAGCAAACTTCCGGGACCCAGCAAGAAACTTCCGGAGAGCAACAACAAACATCCGGAGACCCCAGACAAACATCCGGAAACACACAACAGGCCTCCGGGAATACACAACAGACCTCCGGGAACACGCAACAGACCTCCGGGAACACGCAACAAACATCCGGAGGTACAGGCCAGACTTCCGAAAGCACGAGTCAAACGTCGGCAAAGGTAAATATCAATACGGCCTCGGACATAGTGTTGGCAGCTTTACTTGGCGGAGGGGATGAAGCCGAACGTACCGCCCAGGCAATAATATCTTATAGGGATACACTGGCTGAGGGAATAGAGGATATTTCCGAACTGACCGAGGAAGGTATATTGAGTAACGATATTTTTGGGCAGATCGAGGATTACATTACGACCAGTTCGGACGTGTTTATGATTCGCTGTTTTGCTACGGCTGACAGAAACGGTTTGAGCGGGACAACACTGCATACCGAAGCGGTTGTTGACAGGAGTTCGACGCCCTGCCGGATACTTTTCTGGTACCAGGAAACTCATAACTGATAATTGATTATTGCCGAGGTTCACGATTGCCTTTGGAGTGAAAATTAAACGATATGAATAATGACCAGACAAATATGGGAATATGGCAGTCCGTAGTGGCCATCGTAAATGATGATAACGAATTCAAGGGCGTGGAGCTCCGGAAACAGGGTGGGTCTTTCGAGATTCTCTGGACCCGTAGCAGCGAAGAGTCTGATGCGAACTGGGGAGGTTTTGCCGCCGAGTGCGGCTTGTCCGTCGAGCCGACCGCACTCGAAGATTCCGATAGTGACAGGATGGTTGTAGCCGGCTTTAACACGGCGGGAACGATTTTTCACCGTACTACTGTGCCTGCCGTGGAAGACAAAGAAATTGAATCGATCATCGAATTGCAGGCTGAGATGCGGCTGCCGCTGCCTCCGGAGCAAATCGAGCTTGCCTGGCGGGCCGACCAACTGCGGGATGAGCAGATGGGCGTTACCATAGCCGTGGCAAGAAAGGAGCAGTTGCAGAAATTCGTAGGCAAAGTGCGATGTTTTAAGCCGGCAAAAATACTATTGAACAGTGAGGGGATAGTGAAAATATGGGAGGTGTTCTTCTCCGGAAATAAAGATAATGCCGTGGTTTTGA
This sequence comes from uncultured Pirellulales bacterium, assembly GCA_964612465.1. Classification (GTDB taxonomy): domain Bacteria; phylum Planctomycetota; class Phycisphaerae; order Sedimentisphaerales; family Anaerobacaceae; genus JAFGPJ01. Next base: position 34,265 of record CAZTDF010000011.1, on the reverse strand, counting down.
GCACCGGATCACACAATACGCAGGTTTGCCTGGTAGAAGAAGGACGATTGAGCAATGCCGTGGTCCTGGATATTGGAATAGAGGATTTTTCAGCCGAAGTGACAGAGGTACAAACGGAAACCTCCGAACGATTCGCCCAGGATATGAGAAGTGTGCTCGACTTGTTCGGTTGTTCCAATCAGGGGGAATTGCCGGTTTTTGTACTCTCCGACGGCAGCGCTTCATATGTAAGCATAGTTTCATCTCTAAGGCTGGCAGGATTGAATGCGCGAGTCGCTACGCCGGCTCTTAACGGATTAATGGCAAAAAGCGAGCTTTCCGACGAGGATATCTACCGATATCGCACGCCGATAGGTCTTGCTCTGATGGCGTTTGATGCGGGCGCCGATGAGCTTAATATTTTCGAACGTTTGTATAATCCGATGCAGAAGATCGTTCAGAAACATTGGCTGTATGCACCAAAGGTGACGATTGCAATTGCGTCTGTTATGCTGGTATTGCTGGTTATCGTTTCTTACGCGGTTGATATAGCCGGACCGAATTCGATCGAAAAGCGTCTGGAGGCGTCCGTTTCAGATGTTGATATGAACCTGCTTGTAAAGAGGCAGCAATTAATCAAAACGGTGGCGCGGGAAAGGCCGGATTTGCTGGATTTGCTCAAAGTGGTGAACGAAAGCGGTGAGCGGGGAATAACACTGACCACTTTGTTCTTTAAAAAGGGCCAGCCGGTGAGCATAAGTGGACAGGCATCGAGCAATGACCAGTTAAGCAGGTATGAGAAAAACTTACAAAATGCCAAAGGTATAGAAAAAGTGAATTACACCGCGAATACAAACACGAAAAGCAAGAAGATTACATTCACTATGACTTTTCATTATAAGAATTTCAGCAGGAAAACGACAAGAACAAAGCGTTGAAAGTTGGGAAAGCCATGATCGAGAAATTTAGCAAAAAAGATATCCGGGCGATGAAGTTTGGTGCTATCGGAGCAGTAGCCATCATTCTGTTCGTGTTTGGCTCGGCGGGACACAAACGCTGGACGAAAGCCAAGGCAAATGGGGCTGTGCTCAGAACTAAACTGGACACTATCAATGTAGACAAGGCCAAACAGGCGGGCCTGGCGTCCATTGTTCCCGTCTTTGAGATGCCGCAGGTCGAGGAAGAACAGAAGTTTCTCTTTCGAGACAAGCTGAGCGACCAATTGAAGAGGGCCGGGATTAAAAACAAGCCTCTGCAGGTTCAGGCCGGCAAAAAATCGCCGCAGTCCGGGTATAAGTTGTTACTTGTAAAATGCAACGCTACATGTCAGTTCGTGCAGGTGCTTGATTTCCTTGCGAAGCTGAATGAGAATCCGTACCTGGTTGGGATCGAAGAGCTCAAAATCAAATGTGATCCGAAGAAGCGAGGAGAAGTGGAGCTGAATTTAACGGTATCGACGTTTGCCAAATAGGAGAGATAAAACATGAACCTTGATAATCTAAAAGATCATTTGAAAAATAAAAAAGAACTGATTCCGACGGTGCTGCTTGGAATTTCAGTGCTTTGCGGCATCCTGATTCTCGTGAAGGTGACGAGCTTTTTTATGGCCTCGGCAAGGGCCGAAAGCGTGGTTAGACGAGCCATCAAGCAGAACGGGACCGATCCGAATAATATAGAAAGACAATTAGCAAGCTCCGCTGCGATTACAGATGAATTGAAGAAGAACAATCTGTTTGCACCGCCTCAGGCGAAACAGCACCCTGTCAAGGATGTCTCGGGTATTTTCGGTGACCAGGTGCTGATAAAAGACAAGTGGTACAACATCGGTGACACTATAGGCGACGCGAAGATTGTTGCTATTGGCCCTACGTCGGTCACGATCATGTGGGACGGTAAGGAGAAAAGCTTTCTTCCAATCCAGGCGAAGGTTGCCGAAGTCCAGAGTGGGCCGCGGGGTAGAACCGCAAAAGCTAATGGAAAAGAAGGTGAAGCTAAGGATAAAAATGCAGAAGATGGCCCCAAAACAGTCACGGTTCAAGTTGAGGGTGGAGGGCCGGATTTTGGCGGCCGAGGGGGGCCTGGTGAGGGATTTATGGCAATTAGGCAGAGATTTGAAAATATGTCCGAGCAGCAAAGACAAGAGTTTAGAGACCGGATGCGTGAAAGATTCGCCGGGGGCAGAGGGGGACCGGGTGGAGGCAGAGGGGGACAGGGCGGAGGCAGAGGGGGGCCGGGCGGTGGCCGGGGCCCCGGCGGAAGAAGATAATATAATTATTCAAATGAGGTGAATAACATGAAACAGTCAGGAACAACAGTAGTTTTTGTATTAGTCTGTGTTGGGGTGCTTATTGCTGCTTTTGCTATCGGAATTTGCATTAGAGAAAGAAGGTTCAGTGAAGCCAAAAAAGAATCCCAAACAGCTACAGTCCCGGAGAAATCCCCCAGCGAGCTTGAAAGGGACCGTGCACAGGCAAGACGAATGCCCGGCTCCGGAGGAATGGGCATGGGCGGCGATCTTTCTCCTGAAGAAAGAGCCGCATTAGTAGAGCAGAGAACCGAAATGAGGGAGCGATTTGAGAATATGACCGACGAGGAAAGAGAGAAGTTCAGAGCCGAGATGCGAGAAAGATTCGGCGGCAGGCGACGGGACATGGGCCCTCAACTTTCCGATGAAGACAGAGCAAAAATGATGAAGGAATTTGAAGAGCTTAGGGCCAAATCGGAGGGAATGTCGGAGGAAGAAAGAGATGAAGCAAGAAGAAAGATAATTGAAAAATACGGCCTTCCCTCCAGAAGGTCTGGCGGAGGCCGGGGCTTTGGTGACGGAGAAGGTGGCAGACGTCGCCCTTCTATGAGACCTGACGCCGAACAGTTAGATACAACGCCTGATGGCGAACAGATAGATACAAAGCCTGACGCCGAACAGTTAGAGAATAATTAGTTTTTTATTGAGGTAAATATAATGGAACGGTCAAAATCAATAATATCGATTGTAGTCGGTCTCGCGGCGATTCTTATTATATGGAGGGTTGGTTTTTACCCGCCCGCGCCCGAGCAAACGGAAACGCCGGTTGTAACCGAAGTGGCTGCTGAGCCCAACGTGCCGGGCGAAGCGAACGAGCCGATGGTTACCTTCGACGTCGATGAACCACGCGGGCGGAGGCCGGCGGGTGATGACGAGCCTGTAAGAATGTTTGCCGAATCTGAGCCGAATGAGCCTGCCGATCCGAATGGGCCGATGGAGTTCGTGAACCTCAAAAGCGTCGAGATGAAAAGCATCATCGAAAAGCTTGCAAGCTGGACCGGCAAAGTAATCATCCCGACAGACGAGGCGCTGAAGCAGAAAGTCACCATATATGCGCCCGAGAAGCTGCCGAGGAGCGAAGCCCTTCGTGTGATATACAGCGCGCTGCGTATGAAAGGCTACATTGTCGAAGAAAGCGACGGGACTATTTTTCTCAAGCCGATAGCGGACGCAAAGCTCGGCCGGGTTCCCACAATAGCCGCCGACGAGCCGCTTGCTATGATTGAAAACAAAGATCAAATTGTTCTGAAATTTTTTGAGCTGTCAAGCTACAGTCCCTCCGAGATGGGTACGATTATTCAGCCATTGGTCGGCGAGCATGGCTACGTCAGTGTCGATGAAACCGGCGGTACCCTGATGGTGATCGATACGGTTTCGAACCTTATGCGTCTTCAGCGTATTATTCAGCAGTTTGACGTGCCCGGATCAGAACTGGCCGTCACGGACATTATTGAAGTCCGTTTCGGTGACCCTTCGGAGATTGTCCAGATGTTGAACATCCTTTTGGGCGAGATGGAAGGCAGAAGCACCTTACAATACAACAGGTACAGAGACCAAAGGGACCGGAGGGCTGGGAGGTCTGTTTCATCCCGAAACTCAACCGCCCAAAGAACTTCAGGCAGCGCCGCCAAGAAAACCGATTCGTCTCAAGGCTCGGCAACTTCGGTTGTGGTGGGGACGACACGCGGACCGGTCGTTCTTATCCCCGAGCCCAGGCGTAAATGGATCATTGCGAAGGCATCGGCGGAGGATTTGAAGCAAATCAAAGAGTGGGTCAACAAGCTTGATATGGAAGAACCGGTCGGGTCAGAGTACGAGGTCGTCCAGCTCAGATACGCCGATCCACGGGAGGTGGAAGACAGCGTCGGGGACGGGTTCCGGGATTTGCCGGGGACGGAATTTCTGCCGAGCATTCTCGTTCAGCCGTTAACTCAGACAAAGCAGGTAATCGTTTTTGGTCGTAAGGATCTGCGGGAGATCGTCAAGAAGATGATAGCGGAAATAGACGTTCCTCCGGGCCAGTTCGAGACGGCACATATCAAGCTTAAACACGCCGATCCCGACATGGTCAAAGAGAAACTGGACGAGCTGTATCAGGATGGAATGAGCGGCAGCAGCAGATTATTCGGTGGATATAATCCTTATTCCAGGGGACGTGGAAGCTCGTCGCAATCTTCCGAAATGGTGAAAGTCGTCTCATATACTACGCTTAAGGAGATCACAGTGGTCGCCTCGCCGGAGAATATGATAGAAATCAGAAAACGAATCGACGAATGGGACGTTCCTCTGGATGTCGATTCGGTTAAACCGAGAATCATCGAGCTGCATAACTGTGACCCCGTTGAGATGGCCAATCTTCTTACGTCACTCTTTAGCGAGGGCGGCGGCAGCAGTAGCAGCCGTGGTGTTGCCATGTTTCGAGGTATGTTTGCCACCCAGTTGGTGGACCAGCAGAAGATTGTCGGGGCGCTCTACGGGCAGTTGGCTTTTGAAGAAGTGCCCGGCACCAAGAAGATCATTGTGATTAGCAAGATTCCAGAGGCTTATGATGTGATCGAGGAATTGGTGAAGGAGCTTGATAAGGCGGAGATGGCCGAGATACCGAAAGTTATAGAACTCAAGTACTCGGATCCGGAAGTGCTCTGCGAAATCCTGAATGCGATGTTTGCCGAGGCGGGCACGTCCGCGAGTCTCAGGCGTACTGACGTGGGACTCAGCGAGTATTCGATGAGTGAAGATACAGCAACCACCGCCTCTACCGATAGCACGAGCCAGGGCCAGTACACGCCACCGTGGTCCAGCTCCGGCGCTCGACGCACCGTCGATGAGGAAATGCCGATAAGCAATGTCATAGGCAGGATACGCTTTGTTCCCGAAACTCGAACCAAGTCTCTTCTCGTTCTATCGCCTCCTGAGTTTATGCCGGAGATAGTAAAGCTGATCGAACAGCTTGACGTGCCCGGCAAACAAGTCATGATAAAGGCGATAATTGTGGAAGTTGACCACAGCAACATGACTTCTCTTGGTATCCAGCTCGCACCGACCGGGTCGGAGGGATTGGCATTCGGCAACTATGACGAAGATACCATCGCTATTGTTAATAACCTTTCGTATATGGAGACTCATGGCACATTTACGTTTCAGACGGCGGCAGACGTGACAGCGATGATCGATTTCCTGACCACACAAACGAATGCGAAGATTCTCAATCAACAGACGCTGTGGACCGAAGACAACGAAGAAGCGAGTTTCTTCAAGGGCGAAAGAGTTGCGTTTTTCACGGCTACGACAACCACAACCACCGTCGGCGTCACGCAAAATGTCGAATTTTCGCAGGTAGGTATGACTCTGGCGGTCAGGCCGAGCATTACTCCCAACAAAGATGTGGACATGATTATAAACATTTTAATCTCCCAGATTATTCCTGGTGAAGAAGCGAACGGCCAGCCGGTGAGAACCGAGATGGAGACAAAGACCAACATGATAGTAGGTGACGGCCAGACAATTATGCTCGGCGGAATTCTCTTCCAGGAAGACAGGATTGTCAAACGCAAGGTTCCGCTGCTGGGTGATATACCGCTGATCGGGGAACTTCTATTCGGCCACACTGAAACCGTAGCAGCAAATAATGAAATGCTTGTGTTTATTACACCTTATGTGATAGACGATTTTGATAATCTGGCTCCTGAGACAAGAGAGCAAATAGAACAACCGAAGGAAAAACTCGAAACTATCAGGGAGCAGTTGGATGCTTCGATAGGGCAACTGAAATAGAAAACGGCTCGATGCGGAAATCAGTTCGATTTCGATTTGCAGGTTAAGGTCTAAGAGTTCTCTCGTCGAGGGCATAGGGCCCTGCTGCGGGTATCTCGATGTCTTTATCTGTAGATGCGGTCGAAAAGCTCGTCGGCTATCTTCTCATCGAGGTTCTTTAGTATCTTGTATTCGTCAAGGGCCGAACCCCTGTCCTTTATTGACAGGTAAGATAATCCTAATCCGAAGTGGGCGTTTGCATCATCGGGTGTTAGAGAAACCGCCTTCCTGAATACTTCGATCGCTTCGTGGTAGCGGCCCAGCGCACCGTAGGTTAGTCCCATGTTGATATAAGCTTCGGGATAATCCGGTTTCAGGCCGGCGACCTTTTTGAAGGCTTCCAACGCTTCTTCGTGAAGAGCCAGTTCGTTGCAGGCCATCCCCAGTCCGAAGTGAGCCATAGCGTAATCGGGCTGCGTTTGAATCGCCTGCCTGCAGGCGGCGATTGACTCCTGGTATCGGCCGAGCTGGCCATAGGTCATTCCCAGATTCAGATATGCTTCGGCGAAATCAGGTTTTACTCTGACCGCTTCTTTGAAGGCTTCGATAGCCTGCTCATGCCGGCCGAGCCCCTCGTAGGCAATCCCCAAACCCAGGTAGGCCATCGCATGGTCGAGTCGTATCTGGAGCGCCAGCTCACAGACCTCGATTGCCTCGGTATAGCGGCCGAGCTCGCAATAGGTGAGTCCTAAGCCGGAGTAGGCATCCGGGTATTCAGGATCGATAAGGATAGCTTCCCTGAAGGCTTCGATGGCTTCTTCATGGCGGCCAAGCTCGCCATATGTCAGACCAACGTTATGGTAAGCCTCAAGATAATCGGGCTTGAGACGGATTGCCTGCTCGTAAGCTTCTGCCGCCTCATCATAGCGGCTGAGATTATCGCAGGCGACGCCCAGATCATAGTGTGCTGTCGGATCATCGGGTTTGATACGGATGGCCTGCATGCAGGCTTCGATTAACTCATCATACCGGCCAAGTGCGGAATATTCTGCTCGAAGTCTGTAGTGAGCCTCCATCAGATCGGGATTGATACGCAGAGCCTGCTTGAAGGCCTCTATCGCATCTTCCCGCCGGCCGAGTTCGCTATAAGCAACGCCCAGATTGTAGTGGGCATCCAAAAAGTCCGGATCGATCCGGATGGCCCGTATAAAGGCTTCCATAGCTTGCTCGTGCCGGCCGAGCTCGCCATAGAGTACACCCAAATCGTAGTGAGCCTCCGCGTAATCGGCCCTGGCGCCGATGGCCTGATTGAAGGCTTCTATGGCTTCTTTATAGCGGGTAAGTTTGGCGTAGGATAGTCCCAGGACGGAATAAGCCTCTGCCAGCTTTGGTGCGATACTTACAGCTTTTTTGCAGGCTCCGATGGCCTCTATATGGCGCCCGAGATAGTTATAAGCGGCACCAAAGTAATAGTAAGTCTGGGCATCGTCAGGTTTTATGCCGATAGCAGATTCATAGGCCTCCAATGCCTCAAGATGACCGCCAAGTTCGGCATAACAGTAGCCGATATAAAACCACGCCCCCGCAGACTTTTGATCGACCTCGACAACTTTTTTGAAGCAATCGAGCGCCTTTTTGTTTTTGCCGGCCCAAACAAACGCGATACCTTCCTGATATGAGTTCCAGCCCGCTGCTGTTTGTTGTTTGGAAGTGTCGGAAGCCCATTGGCTCAAAGTCCTGCCGGTTGCTTCGGCGTCAATTGACAGAAACGGTTCTATCGGTACGGCAAAGTTTACGGCCTGCCCTTCTATTGTCCGAATGACGGCCACGCCGATTACTTCGGCTCTGACGTTGAGCACGGGGCCGCCGATTGCGCCTGTCGAAACCGGTGCTGAAATTTGACATATCTTTCCCGTTGAGGGTATGTCACGAACGGTGATAACAATACCGCCGCTTAAGGCCTGCCCGGTTTTTGCTGAGCTGTCGACTGCGATTACTCGTTCGGTTGCTTTCGGCACTGCTCCGGCAAGCCTTACGAATTTAGCGGCATCCTCAGGGATATCGACCGATACCTTCACGAGGCCGCTTTCCGCATTTTCCGCCAGCACGAGTTTTATTGAATACTCATTACCATCGTAAGTTATGACCTCGGCGCTGTGTGCACCTTTTAAAATGTCGTAATTCGTAATGAGGTGACCCTGCTCGTTGATAAAAAAGCCGGACCCTTTATTCAAGCTGTTTTTGTCACCGTCATAGGTAGCAACTGTTGCTATGGCAGGCTGAACCTCCTTGAAAAGAGCAGCCGGGTCTGCCGAAGGCATCGCTCGGCCGGCTAATGCAAGCACGAAAAACCAAACCGAAGATATTCGCAGCATACTATTCATAAAAGAAAGCCTCCCGCGGATTACTTCGCCAAGATTATATTATTTGTTTACTTGCCTGTCGCCGGTAAGTAGCTAAATTAAGCAGGCTGCTTCACTTCTGGGACTTGCTATTTATACACAGCGTGATTATAGTCCGATTAAAAGAGGTGTCCAGAAATTTCTTTTCCATATGACATATCCAAACAAGCTAGTGTGCTGTCAAATTTTATTTGATAGCTTGTGAGGGTGGCAGCCTCAAAGCTAAAAGCTTTGGGGATGGTGAATACAGGAGAAACCATTCCCAAGCTGCGCTTGAGGCTGCCACCCAAATGTGGGAATGACAACTTGCAGATTTAAGCTTTACAGACTACTAATAGAAACTCTTTGACAAGGCGGCAGGTCATAGAGGATAATCCGAAAAATAATCGAGGATATTGTATGGATGCTATAGGTTTAAGACCGGATGAATTGCCTGATTTGGCCATCGAGAAGATTGGCTCACCGACGATCGATTCTCCTCTGGTGCAAAGTAATCGTCATTTTGTCGATGACGATGAGAGAATTTTTGTCTTCTCGCATTCTCATGATTTGAGAGGCCCTGAGGGTTCGGGCAAAGAACCTCCGACGTTTGAGAGGGCAGGCCCCCGCCGGAAGATTTTCTTCGATCCGGCCGGACTAAACTGCGGTATCGTGACCTGCGGCGGATTGTGTCCCGGCCTCAACGACGTCGTGCGGGCCATTACGCTGAGTCTCATCTGGCAGTATGGCGTTAAAAACGTTTACGGTTTTCGATACGGATACGCCGGCCTGACTTCGAAGCCGCCCCAGCCGCCCATGCTGTTAACGACGGAACTCATGAACGATATTCATCTCAAGGGTGGCGACATACTGTCGTCGTCCCGCGGCCCGCAGGATTCAGATGGAATGGTGGATACGCTGGAGCGGATGGAGATAGGCGTGTTATTCACTATCGGCGGAGACGGTACCCTGCGAGGCGCGAGGGACCTGGCCGAGGCAATAAAGAGAAGAGGCCTGAAGATTTCAGTAATCGGGATTCCCAAGACGATCGATAACGACATCTCCGGTATAGAGCAGTCTTTTGGCTTCTCGACCGCCGTCGAGGCAACGCGAGCGGCGATTTGCGGAGCCCACGAAGAGGCCAGAGGCGCCTGGAACGGCGTAGGATTGGTCAAGCTGATGGGCCGCGATTCCGGCTTCATTGCCGCCTATGCCACCCTGGCCAACAGCGATGTGAATTTCTGTTTTATACCGGAGGTCCCGCTCGTACTGGAGGGATTCCTAAGCGCGCTGGAGAGAAGGCTGGACGAGAGACACCACGCAGTCGTTGTTGTCGCTGAGGGTGCGGGTGGTCACCTGAGCGGGGAAAACGACGCTCCGGCAAAGGATGCGTCCGGCAATATTCTGCGCCAGGATATCGGCCTGATACTGAAAGAAAAAATTGCCGAATATTTCAGGCGGAAGGAAAAGCCGCTGTCCTTAAAATACATCGACCCCAGTTATATGATTCGCAGCTTACCCGCCGATTCCAACGATTCGGCGTTCTGCGTCATGCTCGGGCAAAACGCCGTGCACGCCGGCATGTCGGGGCGGACAAATATGGTCGTCGGGTACTGGAATCAATACTTCGTCAATATCCCCACGTCACTGACCGTTTCGAAGAGGAAAAAAGTCGATCCAGAAGGCCATTTGTGGCAGACCGTGCTGGAGATAACCGGACAGAAATGCTAAGCTGAAAGTCAAACCGATTGCCCGGGGGTTATTTTTGCGCCGACTTCTTTTCGCCATGCTTTGAGAAGCCCCTGAAGCTCGGCGAACTTTTCAGGATTCTTGCCCGCGAGATTGTTTTTCTCGCTTATGTCATCCGCGAGATTGTAGAGTTCCTTCCGGTCGGCATCGAAATACTCGATAAACTTCCAGTCGCCCTTCCGGACTGCTCCGGAAGAATGCCCGCCCAGGAAATGGGGCTTGGCCAGCGGATAATGCCAATATAAAGTGTCACGCTGGAGCGGAGCTTTGGGATTCTTCAGCACGGCAGCAAGAGAAACACCGTCAACATTTTGTTTCGAGTCCGGCCCGGCTGATGCCAATTGACATAGCGTCGGATAAAAATCAA
>CAZTDF010000011.1:17993-23631 GCA_964612465.1 uncultured Pirellulales bacterium | reverse complement strand
TTCCGGCGTGCCTTCGGCCCTTTGCCCGTGCCGGGTTTCTTCTCGAACTTCGCGACGAGCTCCGGCTTGCCGTTAAGCCTCGTATGGACCGCATAGTGGCTCAGGTAGAGAAAGAAAGGTCCATCTTTATGCCGCTCGATAAACTCGACGGCTTCCAGATTGCACCGGTCGACAAGGTATTCCTTGCCGGGCAGTCGTTTTTGAATTTCGCGATTGAAGTGATACGGATGGAAATAACTTCCGCCCCCGATTCCGCGATTCTCCGAGACGATTGTCTCGTCGAAGCCGTGCATGGCTGGGGGGAACTCCTCCGCCCCGTGGTTGGAGTAGCCGGTCAGGTGCCACTTGCCGATTATGCCGGTTATGTAGCCAGTGTTCTTCAGCGTCTCGGCCAATGTGATGTGCTGTGTCGAAAGGTGATTCATATCATTGGGCCGGAGATAATCGGTAATGCCGATCCTGGCGGGGTATTGCCCCGTCATCAAAGCGGCGCGATAAGGAGAGCAAACCGGTGCCGCGGCATACGCATCGGTAAAACGCATCCCCTGCTTTGCGAGCCTGTCCAGATTCGGCGTCTCGTTGAAAGTGTTGCCGTAGCAGCCCAGCTCGGCCCAGCCAAGATCGTCGGCAAGGATAAAAATAATGTTCGGCCTGCGTGTCGATTCGGATGCGATAAGAGACACACCCGGCAAATTCAAAGCAACCGCGCCTAATCCGAGATTCCTGATAAATTTGCGTCTTGAGCAGTTATTGCCAAACATACGTATTTCTTATAAATAGCAGAAAACAATTAGCCCCCGGCCGCCCGAATAATATTCCGGTTGCCATCGGTCCAGTTGTCCCTGTACCATGTGCATTTCTCGAAAGTATCGCTAAGCGATTCCATCTTGCGGGCCAGCATCCCGCGGAAACGTTTGAGTGTTTCTTTATATTGTGCATTACCGGCCAGATTTTTCATCTGGTACGGGTCGTTTTTATTGTCGAACAGAAGTTCGGACTTATCTACACGATAGGTGGCATAAGTATATTGTTTGTCCCGGAGGGCCCGCCACTCATGCCCATCCTCCCAGGCGGCGCAGGCGCCGGTATTCTGCAGGAAGGCGGCCTGCGGCTCAGGTCCCCCGCCGCTAAGAGCGCAATGACTGAGGTTCATCCCTTCAACGCCTTCCGGTACCTGCAGGCCCATCAGCGACAGGATGGTCGGCATAAAATCTACGGTTGAGATACAAGCATCCGAGACGGTTCCGGCCCGAATCTTTTTCGGCCAGCGAATCAAAAACGGGATGCGTGCGGCTTCCTCATAAAATATGTTCTTTGCTCGCCGTCCGTGAGCGCCGAACATTTCGCCGTGATCCGAAGTGAATACCACGATAGTATTGTCGCTGAGCCCGGCCTGCTCAAGAGCGTTAAGCAGCCGGCCGATGTTCCAATCCAGGTTGGCTGTCATCGCATAGTAGAGCCGGCGCCATGTTTGCAGCGTCTTGCGCTGTTGAGGGTTTAGCCGGCCCCAATCGTCGGCGTATTTATCGTTAGTGTCCTTGTAATTCGGCGGATTGGGCAGCGATACATCCTTGAACATCTCGATATATTGCTCTGGCACGTTGTCCTGCACCCATGGATCGTGTGGAGTGCCGTAAGACAAAACAGCCCCGAAAGGTTCGTTCGATTTCGAAGCCTTCCTGATGAATTCTATCATCATATCCGTCTGAGCATCCGGCTCGTAAACATTATCACCGTAGAATATTTTTTCAGGAGTGTCTGTGTGATAATAGGCGTCGTAATAGTTATGGTGGAAGTTATATGCCGCCCAGTAACCGTCAAAACCCAGCCTGTGGGGCCCCGGCGGCACGAAACTGTTTTTAGTCTCGTAATGGTGCCCCAACTGGTTCGCATACAAATGCCATTTGCCGATGTAAGCGGTCCGGTAGTCGTTTCGTGTCAGAGCCCGGCCGAAAGTTTCGTGGTCGGTTCGCATTCGAAGCTCGTTGATTACCATGCCGGTGGAAGTGGTATATTTGCCGGTGAAAAGGGACGCCCGGTAGGCCGAACATACCGGCATATTGGAAACCGCGTTTTGGAAGTTCGCCGCGTGCGAAGCCAGCTTGTCGATATTAGGTGTTCGAGCATTCTTGTCGCCGGCATAACCGCATCGCTGATAGCCTAACTGGTCGGCGAATATAAATAGAAGATTGGGTTGGCGGGCTGTACCGGCAGTCGCTCTTTCGGCCGGGCTGTTGCTTGTACCGAGAGCAGAGCCCGCCGCTGCCAACCCCATAGCTTTGATAAAGTCACGGCGTGTGTAATTATGGCAATTTGTATCTTTGTTTTTCGTTGTTTTTTGCATTGTGCTTAACCTAATGTAAGAGCATGGGATTGGCTCGCTTTACAAATTGTATGGAAACGCCCCACGGGTCTCGCAGCATGGCGATCTCGTCACCGCTATCTGTTACAGTTATCTCGCTGGCAACTATGGCGCCGGCGGCGACGAGCTTCCGGCATGTCCCTTTCACATCGTCGACCATGAATGCGATATGAAGCATCAGCGGATCCATCGACGCGTAATCCGGCACGGCGTCCGGCGGATTGTGATATAGCTCCAGCATCATATTGCCTCCAGCGTCGGAAATGAAACGCGTATTGGCCGGAGCGGGGCCTTTCCTGATAATTTTCATATCAAGATTTTTGCAGTACCACTTTGCCATTCCGACAGGATTCTCGACGTTAATGGCAACGTGTTCGAGACGTATTCTATTGGCATTATGTGTCGTCTTGTGTTCTGACGGGTTGCTGTGCGTTTCCGTTGTGTGCACAGCGACACAGCCGGCCATTGTGAATCCTGCCAGAATTAGTACCGCTGCGTACAGCTTTTGCTTTACAAATTTACGGGTCATACTGAATCTCCTTATAAATTGAATCCTTAATTATTTTAGCACAGCAAATAATGTAGATTGCTTGCGTTTTGCGAATCTGCGTCATTATTAACCGGCAATTCGGTTCCGTCAAGATTCTTTGTTCACAGCGGTAGCTTTTTCGCCGGAGCCCGGCAAATATATCTTGATTCGCCTGCTCTTTTGAGGTAGCCTGAATCGTCATAAAAATATCGTGCGACGAACGACAATAATGATGATTTCTTGAAAGTAACGGCTATGGAACGGCGCGATTTCATCAAAAACATTTCGGCCGGATTTGCGGCATCGCTGATGTCAGGTTTCAAAGCAAAAGCCGCCGGACAGAATATTCCCGAACAAACCGGTTCGTCCGGCACTTCTAAAATGAATGTTCTTTTAATCGACATTGAAGACATGACCGCCGCTTCGGTGGGATGCTACGGCAATCCGCTCGCCAAAACGCCAAATCTGGACCAATTTGCCGCCGGTGACGTGCGATTCGAAAGATGCTACTGCCAGGCACCCATGTGTAATCCATCCCGCAGTTCGTTTCTGACCGGGCTTCGGCCCGACTCGACCCGAGTTTACACGAACTCAGACCCCATGGCAAGCCTTCTGCCCCAAGGCACGCTTTCACTGCCGGAACTGCTCAGGCAAAAAGGTATCTACAGCATTAATATCGGCAAGCTGTTTCATCACACGTGGACGGCGGAAAAACAGCTCGGTGCTTTCGACCGGCTCGAATTCTGTGATCGTCCAAAAGGATACAAAGGTCGTTCGGAAGGTTATCCCAAATATCTGAACGATGCTTTGAAATCGCTGCCCCGGCCGCGCTTTCGATACTCTGCGGACCCCGAAGAAGAAAAACGCCTGACGGAACTGAAGGCCGAACGGAATAAAATCTGGCGTACGGCCAAAGAAGGCTCGAGAGAATACAACAAGGCAAGGGCCATGTTCCAGCAGCCCCAGGCTAATGTCGTCGGTGACTCCGGGCTGCTGGAAGAGCAGGAATTCGACGGCAGAAAAGCACGAATGGCCGTGCACATTTTGAAAGAGATGGCAAGCGAGAAGAAGCAGTTCTTTCTGTCGGTGGGAATCTCCAAACCTCACACACCTTTGCGCTGCCCGAAAAAGTATCTGGACCTCTATGACCTGGACAATATCCCGGAGCCGGAAGCGCCGCCCGAGAAAGACAGGAATATCCCTGCCATCGCCAAACGCCTCGGTCGAAATTACGACATTTTCAACAGTCATTACAAGCACCCTGTCACAGCGCTTGCGGCAAGGAAAGCCGTCATGGCGTATTATGCCTGCGTTTCGTTTGTAGATGCCCAGGTAGGCCTGATATTGGATGCTCTCGAAAGCGAGGGATTAAAGGACAATACAATCGTCATTATTTTCAGTGACCACGGTTTCCAGTTGGGCGAACATAACCTATGGAGCAAGTACACGCTTTTCGAGCAGACTACGCGTGTTCCGCTGCTGGTGCGCGTCCCCGGACGGACGAGAAAGCCAGCAGCCTGTGATGAGGTTGTTGAACTTGTCGATTTGCTGCCCACACTTTGTGAGCTGCTGGACATGCCTCAACTGGGCAATATCGAGGGCACAAGTTTTGTCCCATTACTCCGACGGCCGAAACAGCCCTGGAAGAAAGCTGCGTTCACGGTTTGCTCTATCGCCGGATATGTCGGGCGCTCGGTGCGTACGAAAAGGTGGCGATACGCGCAGTGGCAATCTCGAAAAGACGATGCGAAAGAGTTTGAACTCTATGATTTAAAGGCCGATCCGTGGGAGCAGAACAATCTGGTACACGATCCAGATTACGCCGGAGAAGTTAAAAAAATGGTTTCATTGCTGAAGGCGGGGTGGAACGGGGCAAGACCTTGATCCGGCTTTGGAAAAATCGTTATTTTATATTGGAGGTACAAAATGTCTGAAAAAGGCACGGCGGTAATTGGTGCCGGATTCATCGGCCCGGTCCATGTGGAGGCTCTGCAGCGGGCGGGAGTTACAGTGACCGGCATTCTCGGTGTCTCGGACGAAGAGTCGCAGCAGGCGGCAAAGAATCTGCGCCTGCCGAAGGCATACGGTAATCTCGAAGAGATACTATCCGACGAGAAGGTGCACGCTGTTCACGTGGCGACACCCAACCGCCTGCATTACGAGATTGCTAAACGCGTCCTTCTGGCGGGAAAGCACGTAATATGCGAAAAGCCGTTAGCGATGAATTCGGCCGAATCGGCTGAGCTGGTCCGCCTGGCCGGTCAAAGCGGGCTGGCGGCGGGTGTAAATTATAACATCCGGTTCTATCCGCTATGCCTTGAGGCGGCTGAGATGGTGCGGGCAGGCAAGGTGGGGGATATCTACTCGGTATGCGGCAGTTACGTTCAGGACTGGCTTTTCAGCCCTACCGACTACAACTGGCGCGTTCTGGCCGAAGAAGGCGGCGAGTTGCGAGCAATCGCGGATATAGGAACCCACTGGCTTGACCTGGTGCATAACATAACAGGTCTTGAAGCGGAAGCCGTCTGCGCGGATTTGAAGACGGTCCATCCCGTCCGCAAGCGTCCGACCGGTGAAGTCCAGACCTTCAAAGCGAAGGAAGAAACACGTGTCGTCGAGACCGAACCGGTCAATATAACGACCGAAGACCAGGGCTGCGTAATGATTCGTTTCGAAGGCGGCGGGCAGGGATGCCTTTGGGTCTCGCAGGTGACGGCCGGGCGTAAGAACCATCTTCGCTACGAAAT
>CAZTDF010000011.1:6700-17893 GCA_964612465.1 uncultured Pirellulales bacterium | reverse complement strand
GTTAAATATGCCGAGGACCGGGGCGTGCGAATTGCCATCGAGAACTGCCCCATGTTCTTCACGAAGGACGAATGGCCCGGCGGCAAGAATCTGGCGCACAGCCCCGCGGTGTGGCAGCGCATGTTCGAGGAGATTCCCAGCAGGAATTTCGGGCTGAACTTCGACCCGTCACATTTGGTCTGGCAGCATATTGACTATATCAAGCCGCTCCGCGAGTTCGGCAGCCGGATTTTCCACGTGCACGCCAAGGATGCACGCCTGGACACAGATCGGCTGGACAGGGTCGGGATTCTTGCTACGCCGCTGGAGTATCACAGTCCCAAGCTGCCGGGACTCGGTGACGTTGACTGGGCACGGTTCTTGTCCGTGCTGGGCGATACGGGCTACAACGGCCCGGTCTGTATCGAGGTTGAGGACCGCGCCTATGAGGGGACACTCCAGAGACGCAAGGCGGCGCTGAGACAGAGCGGGCGTTTTTTAAGCCAGTATCTCCCGGAATGATAAAAACGTAAGCAAAATTAATTTTGAGAGAGTATTATGGACTATACGTATGAAGATATCGCCAAGATGATTGACCATTCGCTGCTCAGCCCGGTATTGACCGACCGGCAGCTCGAACAGGGTTGTCAGGTCGCGGTGGACTATAACGCGGCCAGCGTCTGCATCATGCCCTACTACCTGCGGCGCTGCGCCGATATTCTAAAGGGCAGCACGGTAAGGGCCAGCACGACCATCGGTTTCCCGCATGGAGGCCATACTACGGCGGTCAAGCTTGCCGAAGCTAAACAGGCTCTTGATGACGGCGGCGAAGAGCTGGACATGGTGGCCAATATCAGCAAGGTCCTCAGCGGCGACTGGGATTATGTCCGGGCCGAGATTAAGGCCGTCATCGATTTGACCCATGCGAGCAATCAGAAGGTGAAGGTTATTTTCGAGAACTGCTTTCTGGATGACCGGCATAAAATCAAACTGTGCGAGATATGCGGTGATTTGAAGGCAGACTGGGTGAAAACATCAACCGGTTACGGCTCAGGCGGCGCGACAATCGAGGACCTCAAACTGATGCGAAAGCACTCGCCTAAGCATGTGCAGGTGAAAGCCGCCGGCGGCATTCGTGACCTGGACGCCCTGCTTGAGGTGCGCACTCTTGGCGTCACGAGAGTCGGCGCCAGCCGGACTACGGACATTCTCGATGCGTGTAAACTCAGACTTGGGATATCATAGAGCACTCGTTGTTATTTGCAAACGGCAAGAATAAGTGTGGACCGTATTCTATAGATTCGTATTGCCTCCATTCTTGCGACTAAATTTTCGGCCTTAATACAATAGTAAGCCCTGTTTTGGTCCTAAAACTCTCTTGTTTACTGCTCGGCAGGTAGACGAATCAGCGAAATTTTTAATGAGTCTGAAATACCGGCCCGGTTTGGCATAAAAAGTCTTGACTTTTAGTTGTGAAAATGGTATCCTATTATCGGCCGCAGGTGTGATGAAAAGCCGCAATAGCGGCATATCGAGCTCTTCTCCGATAACACATCAGGTAAAGTGGCTGGGAACGCCGGTTATAGTTTTGCCGGCAAATCATTTTTTCTGAGGATCAGGGCGTGCTAAAGCAAGCAAAGCAATGGTTTTATTGATTTTTTCTACAGGTAAAAGTCAACTAATATAAGGGGAGATGTTTTTAGATACAGGCGAACCAGAGCAGGGAATGCGACAAGAATGTATTTTTGGAGGATATGTAAGTCGAAAAAGTCGATACTTATGTGTTCCGTACTGTAGCAATAATACATTACTTGTTTGTTTGATTTGTTCCTTAACGGGCTTGTCAATTATCGGGATATATGGAGGAGTCTGTTAAGTCGGTCCGTAAAGCGAGTTAACGGGAGAAATATGAGAACAATAGTGATAACGAATCAAAAGGGTGGTTGCGGCAAAACAACCACAGCGGTGAATCTCGCTGCCGCTCTTGCTCAGATAGGCCATAGAGTCTTGTTAGTCGATCTTGACCCACAGGCACACGCAACTCTTGGCCTGGGTTATGAGCCTGATACCTTAGACAAGACCATTTATCATTCTCTCGCCAATAAACAACTTCCAATTTCCAAAGTCATAACGAGCACGAAAGTCAAAGGCCTTGATCTGGTGCCGAGTAATATCCTGTTAGCAAAGGCTCAAACCGAGTTGAATGCTGAATCCCGAAAAGAATTCATTTTGGCCGACCGGCTCAAAGCGATCAGCGGCAGTTATGATTTCTGCGTTATCGATTGCCCGCCTTCGCTGGGTCTTTTAACTTACAACGCCCTTGTTGCCAGCACTGACGTCATAGTGCCTGTTCAGGTACATTACTACGCATTAGAAGGCCTAAAGCAGCTACTTGAGACAGTGAAGACAGCCAGAAAACGATTCTACCCGTGTTCGGTGAAAATCCTGGGTATATTGCTGACCTTCGTAGAGGGCAAGGCCACATTAAGCCAACAAGTGGAACAGCAGATGAGACAATTTTTCGGTAATCTGGTGTTCGACACGGTTATTCACAATACCATAAGCCTGGCCGAAGCGCCCAGCGCCGGTGAGTCGATTATAACTTATGCTCCGGAGAGCAAAGGAGCTTCCGATTATATGGCATTGGCTGAGGAGGTGACCGATCCGGAGTATAAGAGGAAAAGGAGACTGCCGAAGGAAGTCTCGGCAATTGTCGATAAGGTCGAAAGTATGAAAGAGGCCGGTGTGCTAAAGCTTTCGGTCAAAAAAGAGCCTCATAAAGCAAGTCCCCAGCCAGCCCAACCTATAAAAACCAACAAAAGGAAATTCAGCTTTCTGTCTGTCGCAGCAATTATTCTGGTTATTATCGTTGTTACTTTAATGATCATTCTGGACAGGACCAACGAACCGCCGGTGGCAAAGCCCGAGTATATAACAGTGCAGGAGGACGAGCCGGTGTCGATTACTTTAATGGCCAGTGATTTGAACGGAGACCGACTGACCTATCATATAGTGACAGGTCCTTCTCACGGGAAATTAAGCAGCACAGGACCCAGCGTGACATACACGCCGGAGTCGAATTATAGCGGCAAAGACAATTTTACTTTCATGGTGAACGACGGCGCCGTGGATAGTAACACGGTAACTATTTCGCTTGCAATAGAGGCGGTTAACGATCCTCCGATAGCAAATCACCAGTCCGTGATGACAAGATTAGACAGGTCTGTGTTTATTAACCTGACGGGTAGCGATGTAGAAAGCGATAAATTAAAGTATGCCATTACCATGCAGCCCGGACATGGCTCGCTTACCTTCGGCTCGGACTTTGATACGAGCGGGAAACTCACCTACACGCCCGATGCTAATTTTACAGGCAAGGACCGTTTTACTTTTAAGCTGAATGATGGCGAGATGGACAGCGCCGCGGCAACGGTAACGCTCAATATGACCCCGAATCATGTACCTATGGCAGACCTTCAATCGGTGATTACGGCAGAGGACACACCAACGGCCATTAATTTGACGGGCAGCGATCCGGATGGGGACACTGTGGTCTACAGCGTCGTATCGGTTCCATCTCATGGAAGTCTAAGCGGGACGGCACCGAACCTGACCTATTCGCCCAATAAAAATTTCAACGGGCCGGACAGCTTTACCTTCAAGGTCAACGACGGGACGGTGGACAGCGCTCTTACGAGCGTGGCGATTACTATTTCCCCGGCAAATGATCCTCCGACAGCCAACAACATCGATATTACGGCGATGGAAGACATGCCGGCACCTGTTTTATTGACGGGAATCGACCCGGACGGAGATTTGTTGACCTATAGTATAGTGACGCAACCTTCTAACGGAACCCTAAGCGGGACAGAGCCGAACATGACCTACGCACCCAATACGAATTTTAATGGGTTGGACGGTTTTACTTTTAAAGCGAGTGACGGCAAAATGAACAGCATTCCGGCAACCGTATCGCTTGTAGTCACTCCGGCCGATGACCCGCCCATAGCCAATGCTAATAATGTGACGGTGCCGGAAGACGCGGTAACGCACATTTTGCTCACAGGCAGCGATCCGGATGGAGACCCACTGACCTATAGCGTGCTAAGGGCTCCTACCCATGGGACCCTGAGCGGGACAGCACCGAATCTGATTTATACGCCCGATCCGAATTTTAGCTGGCTGGACAGCTTTACCTTCAGGGTCAGCGATGGTAAAACGGACAGCGTTCCTGCGACCATATTAGTCTCGGTAGCTGCGGCCAACGACCCGCCGACGGCAAAAGATGACAAAATCGTAACACAGGAAGATACCCCGGCGACAATTGATGTGCTGGCGAATGATATCGAGGTGGACAACGAACTGCTAACGATAAGCGACATTAATCAGGGCAAGGGCGGCTCAGTCACGATAAACAAGGACGGCACGCTCACCTATACGCCGAAGGAAAACTTCTACGGCACTGACACATTCACTTATACTGTTACGGACCGGGCAGGTGAAAAGGATACCGCTAAGGTGACAGTTGAAGTCAGCGGGGCGAACGATCCGCCTGTGATTACTTCAAATCCTGCTACTAAAGCTATGGTGGGAGTATTGTACAGCTATAATGTTCGGGCTGAAGAGCCGGATAAAGAAGATACGCTGACTTACTCCTTAATCGCCCAGCCTGCCGGCATGAAGATCGATTCGCTGACCGGCTTAATACAGTGGATGCCTATTGAAACTCAGCAAGAGACTCATAATGTAGTAGTTAAAGTCGTTGACAGCAACAGTGTTCCGGCTTCAGCTACTCAGGAATTTACCGTAACTGTAAATCCGACACCACCCAAGACCGCTACCCTGACGATCGAAGATGGCTACGATCAGAGAAGCAGAAAAGCGTTATCTGCAGATGGTAAAATCGATAGTGTTAAAGTTAGTGACGACAAGCGGCAGGCAATCTTAGCCGGCTCATATATATCCTATGATTTTTCAGGTGTGTCCATCCCGAGTGGTGCTACAGTATCATCGGTTGTTGTTTACGTGGAACACTTCGAGGATGAAAAGTTAATCCCCGGCAAGATACAGTGGCACATTGGGACAGGCTGGCCAAATAACCCGAAGATCTGGATCTCGGCAAATGCTCCGGTGCGCAAGGGACAGAAGAATGAGGCGGTTGACTCATGGGACATCACAAGTTTTGTCAATACACCTGAGAAGGTAAGCTCGCTTCAGTTGCAGATTATGAATAATGATACCGCTTCCAGGAAGACGGCGTCGGTTGATTACGTCTATGCCGTAGTTGAATGGGACTGGCCTGCTCCCCAAAAATTGTTCGAGAGTCAACCTGAATCTGAATCTGATCTTGTCGAATATAAAATAGCCACGGATCACTATTAATATCAGTGATATCTGGAGGATGTGGTAAAAGCAGTCTTGGGCGGTATTATCTTGCCCGAAAGTTCATGTAAAATCGATCGCATCTTTTCTGGCCGGTCGTTAGTCGAAAACTGCGTTTCTATGCTCAAAATCACTGTTTCAGCGTTCGACTCTGCGGTCCGATATATAAATTGAAATCGATACCTGAAAATTGCGTAAAATCGCGGATTTTTTTTTTGACATTATCGCGTTAATCTATTATATTATACTTGTGAGCAGGGTGGTAAGATAATTGAGGGTGTTTGAATTCACCTAAAGTTTTCGCTTCCCACAAAGACCGGTTTTTGCATAGTGCAAACTATTAAGGAACATATTCGGCCGAAAGGATATATGATGTCGACGCATAAAGCAGGTTTGCACAAGGACGTGTCAGCGATTTTTAATGGTGTATGGAATCCAGAGGTAGATAATATTCAAGAGTCTTTTAGCGAGCCTGTAGCGAACGCTGCTGCCTATGTTCAACCAGGGCTTACGGTTTTTGACGATTGGCCTAAAGAAGCCAGATTCGTATCTATGGTAAAGGTTTTCGTGAAAGCTCCCGGGCATATTTTCTCTTCCAAAAGAAGACGGGAGAAGAAAAGGTTGTTATCTATATCCAAACATTTGCTAATTAACGTACCGAGCTAAAAATACCATATCCCGAATAGTCTTGCCCACTTTTGCTGTTTGGTTTATATAGATTGATATTGAGGCGAAAAATCGTTATTTAGAGAGTTTATAGCACATTTCTATCGAATAGTTCGTGTAACCGGTAAATAGTCCTATAAAAGCCCCGTAAAAATACCTTCTTCAAATATCCACTCTTTTTTTGCATCGCTTTTCTATCCTTTTAGTCCGTGATTTCATTTGTTCTGCGTAGAATTCTTTGTTTCTTTTCTGAGTTCTGAGGTTAGTATAATTGACATTGGATGCGCGAGGTTATAACATACTAAGTTCTGTTAAAGGATAAGCTCAGCGGCGTTACTGAGCAGATTTGAATGGGAAGTCTTTATTTACTTTTTGGAGATTTCGAGATGAATAATTTGAAATTAAAAATATCGAGTGTGTTACTTATTCTGGCAATCACAATCACCGGGCTATCGTCGATCGTCGCAGGAGCGGAAAAGCCCGCTGCCGCAAAACCTGCCGCTGCAAAACCCAAACCTGAATTTCCACCTTTGGATCAGGTTCTAAAGGATTATAAAAAGGTCGTATCTACTGCTGACGGCCAGAAAAGCCTTTATGATATTTGGACCCGCGAGAAGGATGGACAGATGCTTGCAGCCTTGCCGTCCGGTTATCAATCAAAGAAGTTCTTTATCGCACTGACCGTTGCAAGCGGCGAAGATTTCGCCGGTTTGCAGGCCGGGGATATGTATGTGTATTGGAAACGGTACGATAAGCGTCTGGCCCTTATCGAGCCGAATATTCGAATCAAATCCACAGGTGACCAGGAATCCAAGAGTTCCGTCGAGCGGCTGTTTACCGACCGCGTGATTCTGGACGTGCCCATTGTCACTATGTCGGGCGGCTCTCCCGTGATTGATATGGATGAGCTGCTGGTCGGTCAGGCCGGGAAATTTTTTGGCGCCCGCGTTCGGGTCTCCAATCCCAAGTTGATAAATATAAAAAAGGCCAAGGCGTTTCCGAATAATGTTGAGCTGGCCTTTGAAATCCCCACGGGGAATGGACAGCTCCAGACTCTGCACTATTCCATCAGCGTGATTCCCGGAAGAACCGGCTACAAACCACGCAAGGCGGACGAGCGCATCGGGTATTTCACGACCGGCTATCAGGACTACGGGCAGTTTAAGGATCCCGAGACCATGGTACGATATATCAATCGCTGGAATCTGGAAAAGGCGGACTCCTCACTCAAGATCAGTCCTCCAAAAGATCCAATCGTTTTCTATATCGAACATACGACGCCGGTTCGCTATCGTCGCTGGGTCAGGGAAGGCCTTTTATATTGGAACACAGCTTTCGAAAAGGTCGGTATCTCAAACGCGATTGAGGTATATTATCAGGATGAGGGTTCCGGCGCTCATATGGAAAAAGACCCCGAAGA
The DNA here is from genome assembly GCA_964612465.1 of uncultured Pirellulales bacterium. Classification (GTDB taxonomy): domain Bacteria; phylum Planctomycetota; class Phycisphaerae; order Sedimentisphaerales; family Anaerobacaceae; genus JAFGPJ01. The sequence continues at coordinate 10,446 of CAZTDF010000011.1, read as the reverse complement.
CGTCAGATATAATTTCATTCGCTGGCTAAGTAACAACAGGGGCACGTCTATCGGCCCCAGCCGCGTCCATCCCGAAACAGGACAGATTCTGGATGCGGATGTCATTCTTACGGACGGCTGGATTCGTCATTTCTGGAGTACTTATCATGAAGTTATGCCGGAGATAGTAATGGAGGGCATGAATCCTGAAACTCTTGCATGGCTGCAGGACCATCCGAACTGGGATCCCCGCATCCGGCTGGCTCCGCCCGCTCAACGAGAGCATCTGAAAGAAGAGCTTGCTAAGCATGGCCACCTGCCTTATGGCGGACATCCTATTACACAAGTCAACTCGGAGCTGATAGGCGATGATGAATATGACGGCCTGGCGGGCAGAACGTCCCAGGTTAACGGCCTGTGTACATTATCACACGGCAAAGCCTTTGATGTTGCAATGTTTAGAATGAACATGGCTCTGATGGCCGGGCAGGAGGATGAGGACGAGAAAGATAAAGATAAGGAAAAGGAGGAAGATAAGGACAAGAAGAAGGATGAGGAAAAAAAAGAAGAGGAAAAGGAACCTATGATAGACGGCATTCCTGAATCCTTCATCGGTCCGATGTTGGCCGAGCTGGCCTGTCACGAAGTCGGGCATACGTTAGGGTTGCGGCATAACTTTAAGGCATCGAGCGTCTATAGTATGGCTGCGATAAACAGTAAAGAGTTCAAAGGAAAGAAACCACTTGCTTCTTCGGTTATGGATTATCTGTCCGCTAATATGAATTTTAAGGACGGCGAAGTCCAGGGTGATTACACGATGATAGGCGTCGGCCCTTATGATATATGGGCTATCGAGTACGGTTACACTCAAAACGAGAAAGACCTGAAGCAGATACTGGATCGTGTGGCTGAACCTGAACTGCAGTACGCAACGGATGAGGACACATTCGGTCCCGACCCATTGGCCCGCCGGTACGATTTCAGCAAAAATCCGCTCGACTATGCCAATAACCAGATGCGAATAGTGCGGCATAATCGTCAGCGGATAATCGAAAAGCTGGTGAAGGACGGCGACAGTTGGGCCAAGACCCGCCGGGCTTATGAAATGACGCTCAGCATGCAATTGCGTTCGGTTAGTATGATGGCCAACTGGCTGGGCGGTGCTTATGTCTACCGGGACAAAAAGGGTGATAAAGGCGACCGTTTGCCGATAGAAGTCGTGCCGGCCAAGAAGCAGCGTGAAGCGCTGGATTTTGTGATTGAAAATACGTTCAAGGACGAAGCTTTCGGCCTGACGCAGGATCTTTTACGCCGGATGACTGTGGATAAGTGGTGGGATGACATATCGTCCGTTTTGAGCGATGCGACATGGCCGATTCATGACAGGATCATGGGTATTCAGGCAAATGCACTGGCGATGATGATGTACCCGACGACGCTTCGCCGGATATATGATAATGAGTTTCTGGTCTCGGCCGATGAAGATGCGCTGACTCTGCCGGAATTGCTCAATACGATCAGCGACAAAATATGGAGCGAGCTGGAGCAGCAGCCGGCAAAGAAATATACCGCACGCGAACCGATGATATCCAGCCTGCGCCGAAACCTTCAACGCGAGCATTTGGAGCTTCTGATTGACTTGAGCAAGTCGGATTATATGGGTACGGCAGCATACAAACCTATCGCCAATCTGGTCATGGAAAAACTCCGCCACATCAAAGAAAATAAAATCGATCCGGTTTTAGAGGCGTCCGATGAAAACCTTGATCCCTACACAAGGGCCCATTTGAAAGACGCAAGCATGCAGGTTAAGAAGGCTCTGGAAGCCCATTATGTTTATAGACAGATTTGATTAATAAAGACTTCATACACGCAGCTTATGAATAGAACAGAAAGGAAGGGAATATGAAATCAGCGAGAGTGACAGCACTTGCCCTGTTTCTGGCTACTATTCTGATATTAAATACCGCCTCTGCTCAACTATTGAAAATCCCTGAAGTATCCAGGGATAAGGTTATTTGCTTCTCTTTATACACAGTTCAAAACAACATTATGAAGCTGACCGCCCAACTGTATCCGTTGAAGCCTGGCGAGGATACAAATGTCCGGCTCGAAATCAGGCAGCGGGGAAAATGGGAGCAAATCGCCGAAACACAGGTTGTCGAAAAAGGCTGGACGGCCCATTTCCGGGTCGAACGCTGGGATAGCACGAAAGATATCGAATACCGTGTGCTGCATGGAAAGAACGCATACTATTCAGGCACTATCCGCAGAGACCCGGTTGACAAGGACGTTATCATCGTGGCTGCTTTTACGGGCAACTCGATCTATCCTGGGCATGGAGGAGACATACCAAAAATAGATATCGTCGAGAACATCAAGATGCTAAATCCCGACCTTCTCTTTTTCTCCGGTGACCAGGTCTATGACCATAACAAGCATTATGCCTACTGGCTCAAGTTCGGCAGAGATTTCGGTGAAATCATCCGCAACACGCCGACCGTCACCATCCCGGATGACCACGACGTCGGCCAGGCAAACCTTTGGGGTCATGGCGGCCGCCTCTCACATGTCCGGGCCGGCCATGACGGTGGCTACGCCGCTCCTCTCGAATACGTTAAAGAGGTCGAACAAGCCCAGACCAGCCACCTGCCGGATCCTTTCGATCCGACGCCCATCGAGCGTGGAATCGGGGTTTATTATACAACCCTGACAATCGGCCGGATTAGCTTTGCCATCATCGAAGACCGCAAATTCAAAACCGGCCCGGCGAGCGTTCTGCCGGACATGGGGTGGCGTCCCAACCGGCCCGACCATGTTTCCGTGCCCGGTTATGACCCGAAGGCCCTGGACGTCCCCGAGGCAATATTGCTCGGCCAGCGCCAACTCAAGTTCCTCAGGCAATGGGCCGCCGACTGGCACGACTGTGACATGAAAGCCGTGCTTTCGCAAACCGCCTTCGCCGGCGGCGCGCATCTCCACGGCAGCAGGGACAATCGCCTGCTCGTTGACCTGGACTCCAACGGCTGGCCGCAGACGGGACGTAACAGGGCCCTGGCGGAGATTCGCAAAGCCTTCGCCCTGATGATTTGCGGAGACCAGCACCTCGGCACGATAATTCACCACGGCATCAACGATTGGAACGACTCCGGTTATTCTCTCTGCGTGCCGTCGATCGCCAATCTTTACCTGCGATGGTGGGCGCCTCTGGAGCCGGGCAAAAACCGCGAGCCGGGAATGCCCGAATACCTGGGTGAATTTCTCGATGGGCTCGACAACAAACTTACTATGCTGGCGGTTGCAAATCCCGATCCGGAGGAGAACCATGATAAGCTTACGACAAGAGCGGCCGGTTTCGGCGTTGTCAAATTCAATAAAAAGACAAGGGCAATCACAATGGAATGCTGGCCCAGAAACGTTGACATTACCGATTCGAATACCAAACAGTATCCCGGCTGGCCCAGAACTATTCAGCAAACCGACAACTACTCGCGTAAGGCTGTCGCGTATCTGCCGACAATCGAAGTTCAGGGCATGACAAATCCCGTCATACAGGTCATTGACGAATCGAGCGGCGAAATCGTCTATACCCTGCGTATCAACGGGACATCCTGGAAGCCTAAGGTTTTCAAGATAGAAGAATACACAGTCAAAATCGGCCGGCAAGGCACCGGCGAAATGAAAACACTCACCGGAGTCCGGCCCCTTGCGGCTGGTCAGAGCGAGAAGATAAGTGTGAAATTCTGACAATGTTCGGACAACTTAAC
>CAZTDF010000011.1:0-6600 GCA_964612465.1 uncultured Pirellulales bacterium | reverse complement strand
GAAAGGAGATGAGTAAGATGAAAGGTTCGATTAAATTTTGGATATTGATTATCGCAGCGATGATATGCCTGTTAGGCGAACGGATCAAGGCCGAGCCGTGGGTGGTCCTCGAAGGCAATGAAGGCCCGGGCACGGGAAAGCACATTGTCTTTCTCATTGGCGACGAGGAATACCGCTCGGAAGATTCCATGCCCCAGCTCGCCAAAATCCTGGCGGTGCATCACGGCTTCAAATGTACGGTGCTTTTTGCGATAAACAAACAAACCGGCGAAATCGATCCCCAGACGCTGGATAATATCCCCGGCCTGAAAGCTCTGGAAACGGCGGACCTGGTTGTTATGTTCCTGCGTTTTCGCGAGCTGCCCGACGACCAGATGAAGCGTATTATCGACTACACCAATTCAGGCAAACCGATTGTTGGGCTGAGAACCTCAACTCATGCGTTCAATTATGTAAAGCACAAAGACAGCCCCTATGCCAAATACAGCTTCAACAGCAGGGAACTCGACGGCGGCTATGGCCGGCAGGTCTTCGGCGAGACATGGATTAGTCACTATGGAAATCACCAAAGAGAAAGCACGCGCGGCCTGATCGTCAAAGGCATGGGAAATGAATTAATTGCCAGGGGCATCGACGATATCTGGGGCGAATCCGATGTTTACGGCCTTACGACGCTGACCGGTGACAGCAGGCCGCTGGTCATGGGGCAGGTTCTTTCAGGCATGAATCCGGAAGACAAACCGAATCCGGACAAGAAACTGGTCCCCGTGGCCTGGACCAAAACGTACACCGGCGAAAAAGGCAAAACCGCCCGCATATTTACCACGACAATGGGACATTCGTTCGATCTTAATAGCGAAGGTTTCCGCCGGCTGCTCGTAAACGCCTGCTACTGGGCGATAGGTATGGAAGATGAAATCCCGGCCAAAAGTAAGGTCGATTTTGTCGGCAGTTATGATCCGAACAAAATCGGTATGGGCAAGCACAAAAAAGGCCTGAAACCCTCGGACCACAAGTTGCCGTAAATTCAATTCGGGCGTCTTTCTCGGCTTCGTTTACTTTTTGCCTCCGACGCTGAACAGGTGAGAATAGGTACGCAGATACATTCTTCCGCCGGCGATGGCCGGTGTGGCATGGCTCGTCTCTCCCAGGGGATTGACCGCCAGCAGTTCGTAGGTCTCGGCAGCCCTGACGACGACAACGTCGCCATCCATCGTGATACAGTAAAGTTTGCCGTCCACCCAGACCGGCGAGCCGAAGAATCTGCCAGCAGGCTTTTCCCTCCAAAGTCGCTCACCAGTGGCGCTTTGCAGACATGAGACATCCCCCCTGTCGTGAAACGTAAACAGCAAGCCATCTTTGGCCACGGAAGTAGGGACGTATGGCATAGAGCTGCTTTCAATCTTGTATGCCTCAGAGGGCGGGATGGATTTATCACTTGTGCCGGGCCGAATCGCTGTCAATAGCTTGCCCGTACCATAATCACCGCAGGTACCAATCAATAATCCGTTTGCTATCACAGGTGAGCTTACGACTCGACTGACGAACGCCGAGTCCAGTTCCCATATAACCGTTCCCGCCAGAGGATCGACACCTGTCATTCCGTGGGCCAGGCTTGTAAATACCAATTGCGCATCCCCTTCTTTGGGTCGGTAAATACAGGGTGTTGAGTAAGATGTCTTGGAGCTGGTTTTTCGCTCTAATGTCCAGCGAGTCCGGCCGGTCTTGCGATTGACTGCAAACCAGGCGCTTTTTGCATCTTTGGCGTTACCCTCGTGCTCATGAGTAAAAACCACGATATCGTCGTAAACGATTGGTGAACTACCGGCGCCATGCTGGCAACGGACACCTTCGAACGTGCGTTTCCATATTTCATCGCCCTTATGATTTAATGATGCGAGAATAGTTTCTTCAGGACTTGTGAAGAGCACATAGACGTTCTCGGCGTCAACTGCCGGCGTTGCCGTAGCAAAGCTGTTTAGTTTGTTCGGGCGGTATTTGCTAAGCGAATATTTCTTTTGCCACAAGACTCCGCCGTCGGAGACGCTAAGAGCCAGAAGCACGCTGTGTTCCGCTTGTTGGTCGCCGCCTGTTACGAATAATTTGTCGCCCCAGAGCACGGGCGAGGAATGTCCCCCTCTTGGCAGTTCGATTTTCCAGTTGTAATCTTTTTCCATCCACTTGACGGGGATTGTCTTTGCGTCGCTGATGCCCTGCCCGTTAGGCCCGCGAAAGCGCGACCATTGCTGTCCCTGTGATACCAATGCGGATAGCATAGCCCATATCACAAAGAGCCATTTCAGAAATCCCCTGCTCATCCTATGCTCTCCAGGGGCGCTGCCGGTTTCCAATGGCTTTTAATGTATCCGCTGCAATAATTGAATCTTCGATCACCTGAAAATCAAACATCCCCACGCAAATAAAGTCGGCGCCGTTTTCGAATGCATACTTGAAACCATCTCTCGGATGGATGGCGCCGGCTGCCAATACCTTAAATGCAATCCATGGTTTATCGACCTTCCTCATAAACTCTATCGTCTTGTCCGGTGTCATGGACCAGTAATTGTCGGCACCGTTATCTACGACGTCGAGATTTTGCCCCGGTCTTCTGGCGGACCAGTAGTCACTCGGGTGAAGCGTCTTAACATAAAAGTCGGCGTTATACCCTTTTCGTTCGTACTCGACTATTACTTCTAATAAATGGGCTCCGATTCCTCCGGGTACACCCTTTGATTTGATAAAGTCAACACACTCCCCAAGTTCATCGAGATGGCCGCTACGCAGCCATTGGTCTCCGATGACACCCTGGATGTAAATCGCTGAGGCTCCATAATCCAGGGATGTCTTAATATCGGTTTTAAGGTCTTTGAGAGTCGGGTGACCTTCGGCAATCCATTGTATCTTGCCGCCTCTTTCGTTCCAGTATTTGGGGAAAATCCGGTACGGGCGTTCGCTCGGATCGGCGATGATTGTATTGACTCCGTGCTCCTCAAGGATTTCCAGTGTCTCCATTACTTTTTCGTCCGTATTGTAGTGCCTCATCAGATGGTGGACATAGATCAAATCTCTGGCATGTGACCAGCCGCTGATTAGGTTGCCGCCTGAAATCAACCGGCTGACCTTCAAATTCCCGATTTTGCCCATCGGCATCCCTTTATTCACATTCTCATCAGGTGCGCCCTGTCGGGTCGATTTTACTGCTTCAGCAGGTTTATTGCCGATTCCCAGGCCCAATGTTGCTCCAGCAGAGGCTGCGACGGATTGTCTTATGAAACGACGGCGATTCAGTTTTTCTGACATAATTTGCCTCCTGTACGATGGTTAAGTTCTATCCGTTTAGCACCCAGCCTTTACGGTATGTTTTGCGAATAAACTTGTCGGCTTCGGGGCAGTTGGTGGCCTTGAGGTTCCTGGCATCCCATTCGAGTTTCTTACCCACGCGGTAGGCAACCAGCGCCAGCATATTGTTTTCTATCAGCGCGCCCGAGTAATCGAAGTTGCACGTTGTCGGCTTGCCCGTTTTGCAGGCTACGATCCATTCTTTATGATGACCGAGTGACGGTGGAATCAGTTCTTCAGGCTTCGGTGACTTGTAGTGAGTCATGTCACTCCCACGTTGTTTGGGCATCAGTATCCGAAGGCTATAGTCGGCCAGCAGCCAGCCCTTGTCTCCTTTGAAGAGCACGCCCTTAAATAGTTTCTCCCGGTCGAAAGCCTCCGCGGGCATGCCGGGCTTTTTGCCGCCGTCATACCAGTAGAGTTTGATGGCCGGCCGCCAGTCGTTGGCCGGGTGGTCCCATTCCGCTGTGAGCCATCGCGGACAAGTGTCGCTGCTGACCGGCGTCCCCTTTGCCTCACAACTTGTAGGTAACTGCAGATCAAGTCCCCAATAGGCCATATCTATCATGTGGCTGCCCATATCGCCGATCTGCCCGCTGCCGAAGTCCCAGAAACGGTTCCACTTAAGACACCCGCCGATGTAGCCGGGATTGTACGGATGAAATGGTGCCGGTCCTACCCACAGGTCCCAGTTAATATGATCCGGTACGGGTTTGACTTCCGGCAGATAACTGCCGCCCTCCGGCATCCGGCTGCACCATACACGGGCCTCGCTCGGCGTTCCGATCGCCCCATTGCGAATCAGTTCCACCATTCGCCTGTAATTGTCGCTGGCGTGAATCTGCGTGCCCATCTGCGTGGCGATTTTGTTCTTGTTCTTCAGATATGTCTGGCGGACCACGTGCGCCTCCTCGACCGAGTTGGCAAGGGGCTTTTCACAGTAAACATGCTTGCCGCGGTTCATCGCCCAGACGTTAACGAAGGCGTGTGTGTGGTCTATCGTCGAGCAGACAACGGCGTCAATGTCCTTCTGTTCGAGGCATTTTCGCCAGTCTTCGTAGGTTTTGGCCCTGGGAAATTCCCTGGCTGCCTCGGCGAGATTCTTCGCGTTGACATCACAAAGAGCAACAATGTTTTCGCCTTTGACGTTGTTCAAGTTGGCCCCACCACGCCCGCGGACGCCGATCACGGCAATGTTGAGTTTTTCATTAGGCGACTGGCCGGCTTTGAGTATACCCGATTTCAAAATCACCAGCCCTGCTCCGACTGCAGCACTGCTCTTGAGGAATGTCCGGCGTTTCATTTGATTATTCATAGTTCTTCTCCTTCATTTGTTTTGACCAATGGGGCAGAGACTGATTAACGCATCATTAACTCGAATGGGCGATACAGGACTTGAACCTGTGACCCCATGCGTGTAAAGCATGTGCTCTAGCCAACTGAGCTAATCGCCCCGAATTCGGCAATCAAAGTACCGATTTTTACTCCTTGCGTCAAGATTGTTTTTAATTTATATTTTTGATTATGATTGTTTTTAAGATGAATTGTATTGCCCTTAGCAGGGACGTTTACGGAAAAGTGAGGTGTTCTTATGGCGGTACTTGATGCTATTCGTAGAAGATATTCCTGCCGAGCGTATCAGGATAAGAGCATCGAGCGGGACAAGCTCGACTGCATTTTAGAAGCGGCTCGGCTGGCGCCGTCGGCGAAAAATACGCAGGACTGGCGTTTTGTGGTCGTTACGGACCGGGATGCCAAACGTCAGGTAGCAGGGACGACAAACCGGCCGGAGGTGTTCGAGAAGGCCGGTGCGATTATCGCCGCATGCAGCAACAGCGATTATGTCATGCGATGCGGCCAGGCTATCGGACCGATTGATGTGGCAATTGCGCTCGAACATATCTCCTTGCAGGCAGCGGACTTAGGGTTGGGGACTTGCTGGATTGGCTCGTTCGACGCCGGCAAAGTCCGGCAAATATTAGGAATTCCCGACGATATAATCATCGTAGAGTTGATGGCCCTCGGCTATCCGGCCGGCAGCAAACCCGAGCCGAAGCGTGAGCCGATAGAAAAAATAGTGTGCTACGATACGTGGAAGTTCTGAGCTTTTGTCAAAAACCACATAAAAAAATGTTGAATTCCGGAATCGTTCTTGTAAAATATTATAGTTGAATGTGGTCTCGGGGACGTGGTGTAACGGGAGCACACCGCGGTCGCATCGCGGGAATGAGGGTTCGATTCCCTTCGTCTCCATTCTTTCGGGTATCATGGTGAGCGATTCAGGGCGGCAGCATAATCCGCAGCGATGATTACGAATGTTCAAAAAGCTTTGGTCAGGTACTGGGGGTACAATGATTTTTTACCCTTACAGAAAAAATCGATGGAATGTGTCTGTCGCAGCGCCGATTCGATTGTCGTTCTGCCGACCGGGGGCGGAAAATCGCTTTGCTATCAGGCCCCGGCGGTAGTCCTGCCCGGCCTGACAGTTGTGGTTTCGCCGCTCATTTCCCTGATGAAGGACCAGGTCGATGCCCTGATCGAATGCGGCGTTTCCGCAGCTCGGATTGACAGTTCTCTTACCACTCACGAGAAGCAGAGAGTTTTTGAAGCGCTACACAACAAGCAACTGAAGCTTCTTTATCTTTCGCCGGAACGGCTCGTCTCGGACGGCTTCGTCGAAGTGCTCAAGAAGACGGGGCTGTCTTTCATCGCTATCGATGAAGCCCATTGCGTCAGCATGTGGGGGCACGATTTTCGGCCCGAGTATCGTCAACTGGGCATTTTGAAGCGAGTTTTTCCCAATGTCACCATCGGCGCTTATACCGCCACGGCTACCGGGCACGTGCGCGACGATATCGCCGAGCAACTGCATCTCGAAAATCCTGAAATGCTGGTTGGTTCGTTCGACAGGCCCAATCTCATTTACAAGGTCCGCCGGCGAACCAACCGGGCCAAACAGGTCCGTGCCGTGCTCGACCGGCACAAAGGAGAATCCGGCATCGTTTACTGTATTCGGCGCAGGGACGTCGACGAATTGTCCTCATTGCTCAGGGCCAAAGGCTACAACGTTCTGCCGTATCATGCCGGCATGGCGGACGAGGATCGCAAGAAAAACCAGGATGCGTTCATCAACGAAAAAGTCGATACCATCGTAGCGACGATTGCGTTCGGCATGGGCATCGACAAATCTAACGTGCGTTATGTTGTCCATACCGGCATGCCGAAGTCACTCGAGCACTACCAGCAGGAAACCGGCCGGGC
>CAZTDF010000010.1:12313-42243 GCA_964612465.1 uncultured Pirellulales bacterium | reverse complement strand
TTAATATACAAATAATTGTCAATGGTCGCAATCAGCAGTTCTTCCGCTATCAATTAACCGTTATTCTACAGAATAGATCATATCATTGAAATATATTCTTTCAATCTACTTTTCCGCAAAATATGAAAAGTCCTTTATATTCACCATATGATCTTAGTTGTAGCCGGCATCCCATTTTTGTTTCTTCTCCGGCAAACAATACTGGTTGGCTGGGCTACGCTACCATAGGTCAATTTCAGCAGTATCATCGGTCGCAATCTTCGAGTATTACGTCTGTCCTAAAACAACATCTTGTATGTCATTGTTTACTGAGTAGAGTTCCAGTTTGGCCGGAGAAGCGGCAACACTCGCGGTCAGGGCCAAAGTTGCTTTTCAAGCCACATTTCCGCCAAAACGGCGAAGTCCCGGAAGTTGACGACTCTTGAGCCTTGCGCCTCGTTCTTATATAACTCAGCGGCAGATAGCAATGGGCGATTAAACACATAAGTGCTGGAATTCTTTGCAGTAAAGCCGGAGACCTCGTCGAACTTGTAATATAGCAATATATCATCGGTGGGTTCTACTCCACCAGCCGATCCGGCAAGGTACTTAATCTCATTCGCTGACAGAGCAGAGTTGTAGATACGGAACTCATCATAGATTGCATTCAAAAAGCCACTGCTACCATCATTAAAGCTGCCTAAATTTACACCTTTTGCGCCACCGGAGTGCCTCGGCTGACGAGGCAACTGGCCTAATAAATCGCCATCGCCGTAAAATTCCCCGGTGCACATGCCATCGATCGTATCTCGTATTACAAAAGCCAGGTGGTGCCAAACGTTTGTGCCCGTTAAAAACTCTGGAAGGTAGTCTTCTACAAAACGTGCCCTTACAGCGTTTTCGCCCCTTGTCCGGATATATATACGATAGGGAGTATCACCGTCATTTTGGAAAGAAAAGACATAAGGGTAGGGTTCAGCAAACTGCCTTATATTTAACCATAGCGAGATTGTTTTGTCGTGGAAGTTGCTCATCTGGCTATCATCAATATCGACCCAGTCATCGACACCATCGAACTGTAGGCACCGGCCACGGATCGGATCATTCACCCACTGCGAATTATCAGTCGGGAAATTCTGTAATATACCGTCATTACCCACTGCGTCATAATCAGTTTCGAGCCAGTCATTTACCATTATGCTCAGATCGTCGTAATCTACGTCGCAGTCATTGTCTAAGTCACCGGCAGGTTTTCTAATCGAAGGAATGCACCTTGACCTATACAGCCGAATATCGTCAATGAGTATAGTTCCAGAGCCTCCCGCTGTGCCAGTCCTGTCAAAACCGATACCAAGTTCCGTAATACTGCTGAGATCCACGTCAAAAGCCGCAAGGTCAATATTCCATTCCTGCCAGGTTGTCTTCATCAGGTCATACGGTTGGCCGTCATATTTCACTTTGACTCCATTGAGCTTCACGTACATTTGTTCGGTAACAGCATTGTTCGGATCACCATAGATCCAAATCGACAACGCCTTAGGACTGCCTATAGTCCAATCCGGACCAATCGCAAGGTCAGCAGGGTTCACTGTAATCTCTGAATTATTAGCAATGCTGTTGTCGTACGCCAATGGAACCGACTGATTGCCACCATAAACGATGTTTTCTTCACAATAAGAAGGACTCGTCTCGTCGCCCACCGCCGAACCGGTACCGTTACCGGCAAAGTAAGGCGGCGTATCTGGAGTTCCGTAGCCGAGCCCATCATGCCACGTGTACCAAATCTGGTTGTCGCCGGCATCATAATCCTCAAAATCGTCCACAATAAGATAGTCGGCTACCGTAAACTCCCAGACAGTTCCTTTCCATGGACTGCCGGTTGGAGCCCAGGCATTATCATTTACCTCGTCAATACGCCAGTAGTAAGTCATACCTAATTCAAGAGGGCCGGTATCATAGCTGCAAGGATCCTGGTTGCCTTTGTACTCTGGCCGCGCCACGGGAGTGTTGTCGGCATCATTCACATCGTCCCAGTCGGTGCCGAAATAAACATCATGCGAAGCGGCATATTCCCCCGGTTTCCAACTTATGGTTTGGCCGGTAGTTGTCCATGGGACTGTTGTCAGGTTGACCGGGCTTGGATTCCAGGCAAGTTCTGGATCGACCATAGCGGCGCTTACTGTGGTCTGATCTGCGCTGTTATCATAAATCACCACTACTCTGCCGTCGCCGTCGTATGCTTTTATCAGGCCGTTTAGAATATGGTCGTTTATGGGTGATGTGGCATCTCCAGGTAATACGAGCGTGCCCTCGGTGATATCTATTACAGAGTCTTCAGAGATGATTGGGTTATCGTTTCCGTTGTTAAAAGTGCCACCGTACAGATATATACGACCAGTACCACCACTTTGCCCCAATTTGATGTTATCAGTGACATTGATCTCACCGCCGGTCATATATACATTGCCCGTACCATATTTGGCAATCTCAAAGTCGTCGGACTCACCTCCGGTGATATTTAAAGTTCCACCATGTATATACAACCAACCAGTTCCACTTGCATTTTTCCCTAATTCGAGCTTATCAGCGACAGTCATTTCACCGCCGGTCATAATGAGAGTACCGGTGCCGTTGATCCCAATCCATAATCTGCCGTTGCCTGTATTAACAGTACCGCCGCTCATATTAAAAACGCCTTCGCCGCTGGACGGTTCTCCTATGCGAAGATGACCACCCATGCTCAGTGTGCCTCCGGTCATGTCTAGGTAGCAAGGCCCCGTGCTATATCCAACATACATAAACCCACACGCTGCGTTCACAGATGAATCTATCAGGCAGTTTGCGTCCGGAATGTTAATCTGGGCCCCATCATCACTACCAGGCACACCATCAGGATTCCAGTTATCCGTCAGACTCCATAGAGGGCCGTCGCCGCCATTGTCCCAAAAGAAGTCGTCCGCTGAGGCATCAACCGACAGCATCAACACCAGAATAAAAGAAATTAAATAAATCAATTTTTCACTCACAATACACCTGCTCCAAAAATGTTCGGTTAATAATGTATATCATGCCCACGCGTCCGGCGGGCAATAGCCTTTGGTAACCGCGTACGTGGCCGTATTGAGGGAGAATACTGATGTCAACTCTTTTTTGTCAAACGTTAATAGACCAAAAGCCTGTACAGTCGTACCCGGAACCAGCACAAAGGAAATTAAACAAATATTTCTATATCTTATACCTCTTTTAATAAGAATCTAAAGAATCAAGAGTTGTACTTTACCTATATTGAAATACACATCTCCTTCAATTAGCACCAAGTCTTCAACTCTTGAGTGAGCCGTTGGGCCTATACCGAATTGTCCGGTATAGGCCCCAAACTGGCTCCAATTCATTTGTCTCAACAGTAGTCCAACAAAGCATAGCCCTTTAGCAAAACTCCGCCTCAGTCAGCTCACCTATTTGGTCGGACCTGCGACGTAGTTGTCTGCGATCTGTTCCTCACTCATAGCTGCGTCGTAGATATTAAACTCATTGATCGAACAATTCATTGTTGGATCTACACCGTAAATTCCCTTGCCAAGATAAACAAAATCGTTGCTCAAGCCGCTGATTGTAGTATCACCCAACGGTGCCGTACCGATCAAAACGCCGTCTACGTAGTAGGCCAGCTCTGTATCCGTAATGGTTAATACATAATGATGTTCGATACCATCATTAAGTTCTGGGCTGCTTACGCCAACTTCATCTTCCCAGGGATTAACTTCATCGGGAGTAGTTGCAATCGATCCTCTGTTCATCTGATCTCCACGGCCAGTGCAAATACAGATGTAATCCTTACCCATTCCGTTGTCCCATGTACCGCCAAAAGATGCTGTCATGCTAAACGCATTGTCAACCGACTGAGACGACCAGAGTTCCAGAGTCACCGCAGAATATGTGTTAATAGCAATCACATCGCCGGGCATTTCCATCCAGTCGCCGTCACCATCAACCACGAGTGAGCCATCGACTATCGCCGCATCGCCCACCAATACACCATCGGCTTTACCGACGCTGTCATTGCCCGTACCATCCTGGAAAGTGTACGAGTGAACCGGATCTATCGGCGGCCGGAATCCGGCGAGGTAACGAATCTCACCTTGAGACAATGCCTTGTTGTAGATCATGGCTTCATCAAGGATGCTTTCTGAGAAACGACCACTTGCCTGGCTGTTTGATCCTATCGTGACATTGTAAGTATTGGGCACGATGCCAGCACCCTCATAGTCTACACTAACGCCTACTTCACCATCGACGTAAATAATCAGCTTTTCTCCATCAAAGACTCCTGCCGCGTGGTGCCATTCACCATTAAACTCTGCGCCAACATCGGCATGAGCCGTTACCCACCCACCATCATAGATAAAGAACTCGATCTGATTACCCTCTCTATGACCTTTTATCATATAAGATGTGTCGCCTTTGCCCAGCCATGGATTATTCTCGCTAGTGCCAATATCTTGCGTGTTCACCCATAATGCAAGTGTAACCTCACCGGTCATGTCAAAGATTGGGTCATTGCCGAAGTCAACATAGTCATCCACACCATCGAGCTGCAAACCCATGCCAACCGCACCTTCGACAAAATTGGGATCGCCAATAATAGTTCCATCGAGACCGTTGCCGGAACTGTCATTCGCATCGTTATCAAGTGCGTAGTACGCTACCAGACCATCACTGCCGGGATCAACCGGCTTCGGTTCGGCTGCTAATATGGCCGTACCCCACTGAGAGGCATCATTCCAGCCTTCTACGGCGGAAAATCCGAGCATCTTATTTTCACGCGAATCACCGCCATCGTCGTCGTCATTGTAGTAACAGTCAATACCGATCAAGTCACCAGCCATGGGCGCTGCTCCCTGAATCGACAGCCAGGGCATCTTTATCTCGATACGCCATCCGGTATCGGTGGTTGCCTGAGCTTGTTCGATACCTTCGGTATATCCAGCAATGTTGTTTCCCTGTATGTCGTCCGCTGTCCACCCAAACGTATACTGGTGGTCGTCTCCTGCCAGCGCGGTTGTTAGCTTGGTGTTTCCACCGTCGAAATATACCTCCACACTGTCGTCCAGCCAGGAATCGGCCGAATCATTTTGCAGACTGTCGTCGGTAATGTCCACGAGAACATAGAGATTTTCCGCATCATACAACGCCATCCAGCTACCGGAGCCATTGGCAGGATCATCCAGAGGGACGAAATACTGCGTTGATGCGCCCGCCCAGGTTTGATCGACCTGGCCGTCAAGCACAGGAGGCTGCGTGGCAAAGCCGATTTCCATATCGATCTCTACAACGCTGTCAAAAGTAAGCACAATATCATTACCCGCACCACCAACATAGGTCAGGTTGTAGTAATAATTACCTCCCTCAACACTCAGAACCACGGATGCACCTTCCGGTGCGGGGTCACCATTTACCGTGTCAAAGACATTTGCACTGTTTGCATCATCCGGTTGATCCACCAACAAAATATCAGCCATTGGAGGTTCATCAATTGCACTCACAAGCAGAACTGCCATTGTTTCATCACCCTCAGGATCAATAGAAGCACTATCGTCGAGGCTGATCGGACTTACACCAGCGGCGTCGACCTGGAACTCGAGAGTTCCGGAAGCTCCGGCACGATCTCCGACAATCAGACTATCCATCTGAATAGAAGCTCCGGTGCCGATTATGGTTAAAATTCCCTGGCCGCCGCGGGCTCCTATAATTAACTGCCCTCCTGGTTTTTCCTCATTGTCGAGATATGTGATGGTTCCGCCGCTTATTGTATAGTGGCCGTCCGAACCTTCACCATCCCCAATGCCAAGCTTAGCGCTATCTTTACCGGCTGTCACGCGCAAAAGCCCACCTGTCTGTTCCACATAGCCGGCGTTGCCGGCGCCAACACGCATCCAGCCGGCGCCGAGTAATTCTGCTCCTTCTTCAATGATCAAAGTTGCGTCCTCGTATACTCTGAGCCTTTGACCTGCACCCCAGTCTCCGGTATTGATATTTAAGGTGCAAATTGTTCCCTCATTCCTGATCTTGACCTCTTCTTCACCAGTTGGAACATATCCAGCACTCCAAAGGTCGGCCTCTGACCAATTTCCTACATTACCATTGTTGAAATCATTAGAGGCAAAAGCACTACTATCCACAAAACACATCAACAACACAAAAACACATAACCTTTTCATCTTAATTTTCCTTTCTTTTTTAATTTGACATTCGGAAACTTTAAACGTTAAGCCTTCGCGGGTATTCTAAACATATTGAGTAAAGCACCCAGCTTCACATGTCCGATATTCCTCCAAACTAAGCTCGAATAAATTATTTTAGCATAGAAAAGAAGGAAAAACAAGGGAAATTTGTTCATGTTTTTAGGTGAGTTTTAGCTGGAGACTGTAGATTTGAAATAATACCGATTGTCACTACTGTTCGGTTATAAGTCGAATAACATCAATTAGTTACAATAATCAGCGTTATCAGTTTTGTGGCTGGCTTCCATAAGTACTTATAACATAGACACTTTCTCGAATAAGGTGACGCTCAAAATCATTAGAATTGTGTAAAGATTGAGATTCATTCGATAAATGCATAGCTCAACCTACGCGTTAATCGGATGAACCCTAAAAAGACATTAAATCCCCATTTGCGAGAACTTGTAAGGGTAGCGAGGCTGCCGCTAAACAACACTTTGAAGCAGTCCAAAGAAATGCCATTCAAATGTTGTGGATATAATATTCTGTGTAATTGTTTCCCGGTAATCACGATTATCAGGAAACGCGAAAACGGGCATCGAGCTTAAAAAGCCGTTTCATGGGCAAATTAAGGACCTTCGACCGTTCAAGAGATAAAGACTTACGAATTTGCTCAAGAATGTTCTCTATCCTATTGTTATCGACTGCGATTAACGTAAACCAAATATTGAAAACATCTTTACGTAGATAACTGTGGGTTACTTCATAAAACCGGCCTATTATTTCAGCAGCAAGGTCCACCATTTCGGGGGCAACACTCACAGCAGCCAATGTACTGCGAAAGCCAAGTTTATTTGAATCGAAACTGGCCCCCATACGGCGAATCATTCCTTTATCGAGCATCATTTGGATCCTGTTCCAAATTTCCTTTTTAGAAATCTTCAATCTCTCGGCGATAACCTCATAAGGTCTCTCGCTCAGAGGAAAATCATATTGAAGCTCTTGTAGTATTTGGCTGTCGACTTTGTCCATAACGCTTTTTTTAACGTATGACAGATAATTTCACTCTCACTCTTTTGGCCAATTCCATGTTTACGCTTGACCATTGTCTATCATATGATTATATAGAAAGAGCATAAAGAAAAGCCGCCGAAAAGTCAAGGTAAAGATCAATGGAGGTTGCCTATCCTCTATTCAGAAATAATTTACAGGACAATTATTCTCATTTATGAGAATGCTAAAAAAACTTAACTTTCTTCTATAATATAATGCTTCCAATTCAGGATAAGAATGTCAAAGGGAAAAGTCTATCTCGTCGGTTCAGGACCTGGTGATTTCGAGTTGATAACATTGAAGGGTTATAAGCTTATCCGCCAGGCTGATGTAATTCTTCACGATCATCTTATTCCGCTCGAATTGCTCCAACTTGCCAGGGCGGATGCCGAAATTATATCTGTTGGCAAATTTGCCAGCCGGCACACGATGTCTCAGGAGAAGATAAATGCGCTTTTGATAGAAAAGGCCGGCGATAATAAGATTGTTGTTCGGCTCAAGGGGGGCGATCCTTATGTCTTCGGCCGGGGCGGCGAGGAAGTCGAAGCTTGTGCCGAGGCGGGAGTAGATTTTGAAGTTGTCCCCGGTATCACCAGCGCGCTGGCCGCTCCATCTTATGCTGGAATCCCGCCGACACACCGGGACTTCACCCCAAACCTCGCTATAGTAACCGGGCATCGTAAAGAAGGCAAAGAAATCGAGATACCCAATGCGGGTACGACTGTCTTTCTTATGGGTGTAGCTAACATTCCAAAGATCATAGATGCGTTGCTCAAAGCAGGCTGGCCTGAGCAAACGAGGATCGCCGCCGTTGAAAACGGCACCTGCTATAATCAAAGAGTAATTGCAGGAATCCTGAAAAACTTTATCCAGAAGGTCCAGGAAGCCAATTTACGTACTCCCGCTATTTTCATTGTCGGCAAGGTTGTGGAGCTTCAGGAAAAATTAAATTGGTTCGACAAAAAGCCGAAAGTGCTTGTCCTCGGCACACACCCGGAAAAATATACACACCTCGGCACTATAGTACATCGGCCGATAGTAAAATGTGTGGGACTGGAAGATTACTCACACTTCGATGAAATATTACAACGGCTGGAAACATTTGATTGGCTGATATTTACAAGCGCTCACAGTGCGAGATTTTTCTTTGAACGCCTGCGACTGCTGGGCTCTGATACCAGGTCGCTGGCCTCTGCGAGGATTGCTGCTATTGGTGAGACGACTGCCGGAGAGCTTGCCGGTTTTGGAATTTTAGCTGACCTTGTTCCGGATAATGAGTCGAGTGCCGGCCTCCTCGAAAGGTTTGCAAGCCTGGACATGAAAGGCAAACGAGTGCTTCTACCGCGGGCGAAAGTTGCCTCTCGTGAATTGCCCGAGGGACTCGCCGCGATGGGCGCAGAGGTAGCGGAAGTTTCTGCATATATGACTGTTGAAGTTGAGCCTGCGGATGTCGATTTTGAACATATCGATAAAATACTCTTTACAAGCGGTTCTTCTGTGCGAGCATTTGTGAAGAAATTCGGCAAAGTGCCGCCGCGCGTCGAAGCCTATTGTCTTGGCCTGCCAACACAGGCGGAAGCTAAAAAACATGGCATTAGTGCTGAGATTATACCCCGTCCGGTTCATTGACCGCAGCAGAAGAGTTGCGGTTATCATTTGAGCCGGCCAGTGATTCCGGCAGGCTCAGGAAGCGATGCTCGAGATGGCTCTACGCGGCAGAAGCGACTGTTGTTTCCTCAAGTATCTCTTTGACTTGTTTTGTGGCAATCCTTCCTCAGAGCAGATATGCGAAAACTAATCAGGCATTTGAAAAATCTCGCCGCTACGTTCCAATTCCGTCTGTTTTTCCTCATCCAGACCGATTTCATGATCTGTTAAATAACATCCTGGGTCTGGAGCCCATGCATCGCCAAAATGTAAATCTGCCCGGACCCGTAAACTTCCGCCGCAACCGTCAAAAAACTTACAGAGTCTGCATCTTCCCTTAATATGCCGGCGGCGTTCTTTCAAACCTCTCAGCAGGGGATCACTCGTGTCGGTCCAAATCTGGCTAAAAGGCTTTTGACGTACATCACCGAGGTCATAATGCCACCAGAACTGGTCCGGATGCACCTTCCCATGAAAATCGATACAGCCTATTCCAATTCCGCTGCTGTACATACCGCCCCCGTTCCAGGTCAATAGCTTCCAGACTTCGTCTGCGCGTGTGGGATCCTCTTGCTTTAATTTCAGATAAAGATATACGCCATCGACATGGTTATCGACCGTCAATATATCGGTAGTTTTGCCTGCTTGTTTATATTGTCTTGTCTTTTTTGCTATTGTATCTACGGCCTCTCTGCTTTGAGCATGAGTGAGATCTTCACTTGCCATGCTCCCTCCTCTACCGCTTGGGACAAAATGGTAAAAGCAGGCCCTCTCAATATTCTTTGCTTCGAAAAAACCAAACAAGCTTTCCAAATCCTGGACATTTTTCTTCGTCAGAGTCAATCTAAGACCGATCCGCACATCGGCATCCTGGCAGTTCTTTATGCCTTGTACGGCCCTGTCAAAAGCACCGTCTACGCCCCTGAACTTGTCGTTGATTTCGCCTATGCCGTCAAGACTGATGCCTACGTATGAAACTCCATGCTGCTTTATTTTTTTCGCCATATCGGTTGTTATGAGAGTTCCATTTGTTGAAATGACCGTCCGTACGTCGCGCTCGACTGCGTATCCGATCAATTCAAACAGATCGGGACGTGTCAGAGGCTCACCGCCGGAAAATAACACAGATGGAACTCCGAACTGTACAAGATCATCCAATACGGTTTTGGCCTCATCCGTCGATAGCTCATCGTCGGCTTTTAAGACTCCGCTGTCATTATAGCAATGAACGCACTTGAGATTACACGACCTGGTAATGTTCCATACGACGATAGGGCGTCTCTCGGATGCTTTCTTAGGGACGATTTCACCTTCACGCTCGCCCGAGCCCCTGGCCCCATAGCGAAGCCAATCACCCGGGGTAACCTGGTCACAATATAATTTGCTGATATTTATCATAGAAAAACCTGTAAAAAAATTCTAATAGAGATCAACGAGTTGCTTCGGGCGGCACATAAGCGCAAAAAGGTTCTTCGGCCATATAGTTACCCGTGGCGGCGTATGCTCTGCCCCGACACCCGCCGCATACCTGTTTGTACCCACAGACGCCACATTTACCTTCCAGCTCATTGCTGTCACGCATCCGTGCAAGATCTTTGCTGCCGTACCATATATCTGAAAGCTTCTCTTCGAGCACGTTGCCGCAATTGACGGGCAGATAGCCGCATGGAAATACATTGCCCTGATGCCCCACAAATAAAATTCCGAGGCCGGCCAGACATCCTTTCGATGCTCCTTTGTGTCCACTCCTGCCTGGAACATCGCCTTGGCCATGGCCTGTTTCCGTACGGGATTTGTACAAACCCTGCTGCCTGATGACACGCTCGTAATGAGGACCGCAGGTCACTTTCACTTGTAATTCACCTCGACCATCCATTTCACAGATATCGAGTAATTTCTGCTCGTACTGCTCGGGTGAAAGCATATCAGTTTCCGCAAGAGACTGCCCGCAGCCGACGGGTACAAGCATAAATATATGCACCGCTACCGCACCGAGTGATTTGGCAAGGTTGTAAACTTCTTCTAATTGCCCGGCGTTATGTTTGGTCAGGGTGATGTTTATCTGAAAAGGCACCTTTTGATCACGAAGATATCCGATGCCTTCAATCGCTCTTTCAAACGATCCTTCAAGCTGACGCAGCTTGTTATGAATCTCCGACGTCGCCCCATCCAGGCTCACCGCTACTCTCGCTATTCCACTGTCACGTATCTGCTCAGCTACGATTGTGTCTATCAGCGTCCCGTTTGTCGCAAGGGCGGCAGTTATTCCCACTGAACGAGCATGCCTGACTAACTCGAAAATATCCTCGCGGCAGAGCGGCTCACCGCCCGAAAAAACCAGTACAGGCATCATGGGCTGACCTCGCCCCAGCTCAGCCAATTGTTCAATCAGGACATTCGCCTGTGCCGTTGTAATATCTTTGTGGGCTTGTTCGTTAGATTCTATACGCCGGCAGTGCGCACAGGTCAAATTGCACCGTATCGTGCTCTCCCAAAATAAAAGCCTCAGCATCTGCTCTGACGTTGAAGGATCTTTCACTGTTTTACATCCTCCTTACCATCCGATTCGGACATTATATCTTCGGCCTGCCTGACAATGCTGTCGAGAAGCTTTGCAGCCTCAGTCGCACCGTTTTCTTTGGCTACGATGTTGACGTTCTTGATAACGCAATGCAGCAGCTTATTAACGATACGGTTGACCATAGCCTCCATAACCTTTTTGCACGAGGCCTCCTGCCTGACTCCGACGAAGAAGTGTTCCATTTCATTCTCGCTGATTTGCTTGAATTGCTCCTTCATCCTGCCTATCAGAGGCCCTATATCCTTAGCACCGAACCATTCGGTGAAGTCAGTAACATTTTCAAGGACAATCTCCATGCCCTTGGCCATATCCCGCTCGCGGGCTTTACGATTCTGCTCGACCACGGCGGCTAAATCATCGATGCTGTAAAGATAAAGCCCTTCTAACTCGTTTACGGCAGGCTCGAAGTTCCGCGGCACGGCAATATCGATAATCAGCAGCGTTCCTTCTTTGCGGCGGGCTGTGATTTCTTTGAAGGAATCTTTTCTGAACAGGTAATCCTGCACTGAAGCGGAAGCTATCGCTATATTTGCACTAATCAACTGATCGTTAAGCCGCTCCCATTTCTCTGCCCTGATACCGTATTGTTTGGCCACATTCAGGCCTCGATCATAAGAACGGTTAACGACAGTTATATTCCTGGCTCCGGTCTGGAGCAGGTGCTGAACGAGCAACTGGCCGGTATCGCCGGCACCAATGACAACTACTTTCGCCGATGAGATATCTGCGAAAAGCTGCTGGGCTAATTCGACCGCAACGCCGGCAACGCTCACCCGGCCATTGGAGATAGAGGTAGTCGTATATACTTTCTTACTGGTGGCAAAGGCACAATGAAACAGCCGATTCAGGGTTTTGCCCGTGGTTTTTGCGGCACAGGCAAGCTTGTAGCTCTCTTTAACCTGTCCGATTATCTGCGCCTCACCCACCACAAGACTATCCAGGCTTGATGCTACCATCAGCAAATGTCTGACTGCATCTTCATCTTCGTACGCGTAGAGGAATTGGCGGAATTTGTCCAACTCAATTTTGTGAAATTCTGAGAGGAACTCTGCAAGTTTAGCTTGATTGGCACCTTGGCAGTGTTTACCGGCACAATATAACTCGACACGGTTGCATGTCGATATAAGTACGAACTCAGCTTGGCCGAACCTTTTCTTCAACTCGCAAAGTGCCCTGCTCGTCTCGGCGGTATCGAAAGCCAGCTTCTCACGAATTTCCACCGGAGCAGTTTTATGGTTGAGTCCTAATACTAAAATCTTCATCTTTTACTCTTATTGTGCCTGTTCGGAAGCCTCTACGTCGGAAGCCGCAAAGTCATGCCCCGTACCGCAGAACACAGAAGTGCCGACTACTGCAAATAGAATCAAGGCGAAAGCGACGAGCGTTACGTGGGCAATCGTCTTTTTCTTCAATTTTACTGTTTTCAACAGTACTATGATCGTCCCTAAAAGCAGCCAGACAATATTGATAAGGACAATTTTAGAGTCTGTGAGCCAATCAATGGCCGTCATATTGAGCGAGGCCGAAGTAGCTGCCAGGCCGATGCCACTTGCCAATCCAAACGTCATCAATACGAAGCATGACTTAAGGCCTAAAAGATTCATACGCTCGAGTTTCTCAATGTTTGGTACCTTGCCGAGGACATGGAGAAGATTCTTTTGCTTGAGCTTTCGCTCGGCAAAGAGGTAGAGTATAGCACTTGCAGTAGCGAGCATTGCCGATGCGCCACCAAGAATCATTGCAATAGCATGGGCAATCGCCCAGGGAGTAGAGGCCGCAGCGTGGGCTTGCGAAGCAGGTTCGGCAACAATACCCGCCATTAAGACAAGCAATAGCATTACCCAAACCATAACCGAAGCAAACCACACTTTATGTATGGCTATATTAAAAAAGAGGAATATCAGGCCAAATACGATAGTAAGGACAATCATAGACTCGAACAGTCCAGTTAGCGGTACAGCTTTTATCGCTATGGCCCTGAATATCAGAATCACCGCTTCGAGTGTTACGGCCAGTGAAACAAGGGCAAATAGAGATCGCCTGAGTTTCTCGCCCCGCCTGAGCAACTGAAGAAATCCAACCACCGCTGCTGCGAAACATATGACAACAACGAGAATAAATACGGCCATCTCAGGCAAAGGCAGGTCGAACATACTTATCCTTCTTCCTTTATATTCTCGGCACTCAATCCTGTAACATATGTCGGAGGAATCTTCTTGAGCTCCTTTTGGGTTATCAGTATGCGATAATCAGATACTTCACATGTCTGGCTCATACGCTTAACGATCTGCTCAACATCCTGAATATCGACACCATGAACCATTGTATATAAGTTATATGGCCAGTTTTCTGCTGTTTTACGCTCGTATGCGTGGCTGATCTCTTTAAATCCAGCCAACGTTGTGCCGACCTGCTCAATTCGCTCAGGCTCGACTCGCCATGCGATCATCGCTCCGCCGGACAAACCCATCTTTAAATGATCTACTATCGATCCTATACGTCTGAGCTTGCCTTCGCGTTTCCAATTCTCGAGAACCGCTAACAACCGTTTTGTGTCGATACCCACCAGTTCGGCCATGTCCTTATATGGCGTTTGGCTTCTCGGAAATCCCTCCTGAAGTACGGCTAATATTCTTCTCTCAATATCAGATATTTGATTTTTCATTAATTCACTGGCAACGGATTATAAGGGTCGTTTACAGCTATTTATATTTCACACCTATCGGAATGGATTAACATTAAAATGCTATTTTTAGTAAGTTCTACTTATAATTGCAAGGAAAGTTCTGTTACTCGTTCGTCAATCTGGGAATTTGTAGAAAAAACGCTACTTTTGCCGATAGACGTCATGTTTCCTACTCATAACCGATAAGATATCAGGCAATTCACACGGAGTGACGGACTCGGATGATTCTACTCCGGAATATATTGCAGGAATGCCATTTTTGCTCTCGATGAATGTATATCCTATATTTTAATAGGGTGCTTACGAATAACCAACACGGATTCAGTACGCATCAATTATTTTAATCAATTATTGCTATTATTGGATGGAGGATTAGAAAATGGTGGGAGCAACTTCCCCTTTGACAAATCGAAAAAGCAAAAACCGTATTTTTGTCATATTTTGTATTTCGATTGTACTTTCCCTGGGCATTGTTAACGCATCGGCGGCGCCGGCGCAAAGGGCTTATTCTTCCGGCTCACTGCGATCAATGGCAAGAGTTTACATGGCTTGCGGTAGTTACGAAAAGGCCCAGCCTCTTTTGGAGAGGGCACTTAATCTCGCAAAAAAGACTAACACTGCCGATTCTGAAATGTGTGCTTGTGTGATTGACCTGGCGTATCTTTATAAGAACCAGGGCAATATGGCTGAGGCCGAGACAATGTGCCTGCTGGGTCTGGAAATGCAGCAAAAGGTGAATGGCCGAAACCATCCCTATTTGGCTTACACATTGAGAATTCTAAGCGAAATTTACGGCAGGCAGGCCCGGTACGACGAGGCTGTCGGTACGCTGGAGCAGGCATTAACTATTATGCGGGGATTTACCCTTGAAGAAGATCAGGATCTTGCACCATTTAAGGTAGATATGGCCCGCCTGCTTGCCGCACGGGGTGACTATGAAAAGGCCGAGTCTTATTATAAGAATGCGATAGCTTCGATTGAAAAAAACTTTGGGGCGGACCACCTTTATACGGCCAAGGTATACGGCAGTATGGCATCACTATATGTACAGTGGGGACAATATGCTGAAGCTGAAGAATTAATTGACAAAGCACTTCCGATACAGGAAAGAGTCCATGGACCGAATCATCATCTGCTCATACCTGTCTGGCTGGTAAAATCAAGGATATACGAGGCTAAAGGGGACTTACTTAATGCAAAAGTGTTCCTCGAAAAATCTCTGGGCGCCGTTGAAAATCAGGCTGATTCCGGGCACGTGGTTGAGTTTGATGTTTTGAGTCGGTTTGGAGAATTCTATCTCTTAAGTAAAAAATACAGCCAGGCTGAAGATGTTCTGCAAAGAGCATTGGAAGTTTTGGAAAGCTCGCAAGGCACTAATTATGATCGAACAGCCATAGCTCTTAACAGTCTCGCAAAGGTTTATATAAATCAGGGTAAATACTCCAAAGCACAAAATCTGTGCAGCAGGGCGTTAGAAATACTCGAGAATGTTTTTGATGAATATCACCCGGGAGTGGACGATGTGCTGGAAACGCTGGTTCAGCTTAACCGCAAGACCGGAAACATGACAGAGATAGTAAGGCTGGAGCAGCGCGCCGAAGAAATGCGTGTGCATAAGCGGGTTGCTTATGCGCCGATTGCAAAAGCTATACCGTAATAATATTAGTGCCCTAAAAAGAAGTTGCTGTCAGAGGCGGGTGTATTAGCCTCTGACGGCAACTTAAAGCTTGATAATTAGTCAATATTTCAGCCTGCCTGTTATCCCCAAATCTTAGTAAGTGCACAATCTCTGGTGATTTTCTAAAGAGCTCACAAAGTAATCAAACGCTTGAGTTTCTTCTTTGCATACTTAAAATCTTCATACCGACCTGCAGGATTCTGCCGGTAACGCTGGAGCAGGATTCATTTTGCCTTTCTCGTCCGGTTTTTCATGAATTGTGGTTGAATAACTGCAACTCCTTGGCAACACTTATTCGCTTGTTGCATCAATCAGAAATCGTATCGGCCGGGTGTAGTCCTATAACATACCTTTTTGTTCGCTACAAGGTCTGTTTTGTCCGAAAAATATAACTGATGGTCAGAAATAGTGTTACGTGTGACATACGAGATGGCACTATTAGTTAGAAACTCATATTCAAATGGGCTGTTAAGGACGGGTCGGGAGTGATTGTGATAGGTAGTTTGAAAATGTTTTTGCAATTGCACCCAAAACGACGTTGTCACCTCTTGATTGATGTAGACACACAAAATGATTTTTTACTTTCCAGCGGCCGAGCTTGCGTTAGAAACTATGAGGAAGTTCTGATCAACATTCGCAGGGTGATGGCCTGGATCAGACGTGAGAAAGTCCCTGTCATCTCTACTGTAGAGGTTTACCCCAACAATAACGGCTGCAGCGCGATGGGCTATTGCCTTGACGGTACTGAAGGGCAGAAAAAGATTACATGCACACTTCTGAATGATCGGGCGGGTTTCCCGGCGGACAATAAAAATGCTCTGCCGGCCGATGTGCTGCTGGCTTACAGACAGGTCATTCTACACAAGCGATGCATCGATCCTTTCGATGAGCCTCGAATAGAGAGGCTGCTTAGCGAAGTGGAGGCTGATGAGTTTATTTTAATTGGTGCCGGCACGGAATACGCCGTCAGGGCGACTGCATTGGGGCTGCTGCATCGCGGCAAGAAGGTGAGTATTATTGTCGATGCTCTGGGTTCGCATAATAAAAGAGAGGCGAAGTTAGCTTTACGCAAGATGCAGGCAAAAGGAGCAAAATTGATTAAGACCAAAGATGTTGCCGGGGTTTCTCGCTTGAGACCATGTTTACCTTCGACAGCAAGAAATATCGCACGGGAAGGAAACTAAGCTAGTTGTTATTATTTAGTTCTTTTCGGCTCACCAACCTTCGGCAATGATTTCAATTCCGCAAAGCAGAGGGGCCGCCTGGCTTTCCGCCGCCGGTGCCAGTGCGATATGTAAGTCATCCTGTATGTCGATTGCTTTGAATTCTTTCACCACGAGACGGTTTCTTCCGCCGGCTTCCTTGATGATATCAAATGCTTCCAGGGCCTGTATCCCCTGGATGGAGACATTGAAAATACGCCGGCCGATTTCGTTTTCCTCGGTATCGGCGAAGAACAATCGCACCGTATAAGGCCGGGGTTGTTCGAAAGCACCGTTGATATTTTCTTCGGACCACACAGGAATCTTTTCAATGTTTTTGTCGTAGGCTTTAAAACTCGAACGATTCCTGCCCGGTTGAATGAACATGCGAACAGTAACTTCCTTCAATCCGGTGACACCTGAGGCTGCGATCCAGTTGTACCGGCCTTCTACACGCGAGCTGTGATACCGGAACCATTTTGCGTTTTCATATTCGGCACGAACCGGAATATCAGGTGACGGGCCTGCGACGCTGGGGAATTCCAGCCAAAGAGTTTTGTTTTCACTGTAACGGTTACCCGGAGCGCCGAAATTTATCCCGATCTGTTTGACGGGGGTAGGCTCGCTCGGTTTGAGGTAATAATCGAAAGTCCAGTAACTAACGTCCGGCATATGAATAAGGGCCAGTGACGCCTGATTTTGATAAGAGCACGTGCAGGTTCGTGTGTAGTCCGGTGCATTCAGCAGGCCGTTGGCGATAATCAGGTTCGATGTGCATCCTGATCGGAATCCACCGAGATTAGCTGTGCCGTCTCCCGCGGTCAAGTCCACAAAAGCGCTGGATGCCGAGCGGAAGGTCAGAAGGTTTTCGCTCGCAATCGCCGTGTTGCAACCATAAAACCGAATCCACGACCAGGGAATTTTCTCGCCGGTCATCGGGTGTTCACGCAAAATCGGCTTGCCGGTCAGCAGGTTCAAGGCCTTTGCTTCGAGAGCTGCCGCATCGGTGCCGCCGCTGGTTTGCGTGATGATCCGATCGTGATAAATTATAGGAGGACCTTGATATTTTTCATCGTTTCTCCAAAGGAGTAAACCGTCCGATCCCCTGTAAGCAGCCATTGCTATGTCTGCTTCATCGGGCGCTCGGTCTCTTGAGCGGCTGCTTGCTTCGAGTAGCACGTCATGCTCGGTTGAATAAGCCAGCCATGTTCCGACTACGCCCTCGTTGGTCTGCCAAATTGGAACCCCAGTCTGAGCGTCTAACGCATAAAGCGTGTGTCCTTCCTCGAATTTTAATCCCCGTCGTCTCAGTGTGGCCATCTTGGCTTGGCTCATGCCGTCGATACAGAAAACTTTCCCGGCGGCCATTGCGATTGCATTGTGACGATAGGAGTATTTAGCGTTGCGTCGCCAGATCACATCGCCTGTGTGGCGGTCCATGGCTACAAGCATTTTGCTGCCGGATGAATATTCCGTATTCAATGTCACGCCGGTGATATTATTCAGGGCGAATTTCCCGGCCGTCCTGTCGGTTCCGGATTTTCCATTCGGCACCGCGACCAAGTAGGGATGAAGACAAAAATCGCTGCTGCTTGTCTTTTCGTTATGCCCTTCGATTGCCAGCACGTTCATTCCGGTTTGCAGGAAACTCAGGTGATTGTCTATCCTGAAATATTCCCAGTGATTAGCTTCGTGCTTTCCGACGTTGGATGCTCTCCATCCGCTGCCCCTTGTAACACCAACACGGAGGATTTCCCTGCCGTTAAGGTAGGCGATAAAGGCGTCGTCGTATTTGACCACCAATCCAAGCTCGGCGATTTTGTCCGGCTCGGGCAGGTTGAATGACCTGCGTAAATAGACGACTGAGTAACGGTTCCTCATATTCTTTAGCGTCGTCTTGATATCGTCGTCGCGGTAACCGAATCCCGCCGGTGCGGTCTCCCACTTGCCGGCATTGTAGTTGGGCTGCGTCCACCCGCTGCTTGGATGAGCACCGGCCAAATATTGCCAATCGGCTCCCTTGTCAATGATTGGCTTGCTGTTCTTGGGTAAAACTATACGCCCTGTTCTATCTATCAGCGGAACTTCAAGCGGCGAAGAAGTTGCTAAAAGCAAATCATCCCGGACGGCCAGCCAGCCGAAGAGCGGTTTGTCCTCGCCCGGCATCGAAAATTCCTTCGTTGTTTTGCCCGTAGCGGGATCGAGGACTTGTATCTTGTCTCCGTGCACAATATAGATGGCGTCGGATACAGTGACGTAGTTGCTGCCGATCTCGTTGGCTCCGGGCTGGTGACTCGTATTGTCGTAGAACTTGCCGAGGTCCTCAAACTGTCTTTCCCACAGTAATCTTCCCGTATAGACGTCGACCGCCCGGATCGTATTCGGTCCTTCGATGAACAGCCGGCCTCCGACTACCTGCGGCGACGGCCCGTGACCGTGACGCGGCAAGACCTTGTCGTTCGAAGGTCCGCCGAACCACAAAAGCCCCAGCGGCGCTTTGACGGCTTTGTCGTTAGACATCACGGTATTAGCGGCGTCGCCGTACTGATGGGTCCAGTCCGCCGAATCGGGCAAAGCTCCGGCACGTTTCAACAGCAGAAAATCGCCCGAGCTTGTAATCTCGCGGCCGGGCAGGTTCAATCCGGCCAGCCGGCTGAAAATATCCGCGTGTTTGCTCTGCGGCACGGAAAAGCATGCAGTACCGCCATATGGGCGAAGCGAATGAAAAACCTGTTCGATGAAAATGTCGCCCTTGCCGGTGCCGGCAGCTTGAAGGTCTTCCGACACGACCAGATTCGCCATATAGGGGGCAGGCCGCATTGTCGTAATGTCACCGATATGAACGGAGACTCGATTCCCGTACAGCCCCGCATCGTCGAGCTGCCGGCGAAACACGGCGACCTTCTCGGCATCGGGATCGATCGCGATTATATGCAGGTCCGTTTGACTTATTAACCGGTAGAGAAGCTCGCCGGAGCCGATGCCGAGCAAAAAGCAGTATCCCTCTTTTTGTCCGGTCATTTCCAAAATCCGTTCGGCTTTTTCCGCCCATTGACCGGAGCGGCGTCGCAGAGGTTTGGTTTCTAAAGCATAATGTTTGGGCTCGGTTTTCTTTTCTGCGAAGCAGTAGAGTTTTCCTTCGAAGGTAATCACGAAAAGCCTGCCGTCCGCTGCGAGCATGTTCCAGGCTTCGCCGTCGATCCTCGCCTGCCACGAGATTTCGGATATATTGTTATTGTCGGGAATATCAACCGCCAGAACCGTACCGTCTTCGCCGCTGCCGTACACTCGCGAGCCCGCGGCCATGTGGATTTTATCGAGCCCGGGCAGGGCCTCTGTGGCACCAAGGTCTTTGGCTTTTTTAGCTCCCGGTGCGAGCTGATATGCCACTACGGCATTATTTCTCACGCCGATCATAACATCATCTTTTATCACCGAGACCGGCGCGCGGGAGATTCCGATACCATCGGACAGTTTGTATATCGAGTCGTCGTTGAAGAAATAATCGTCCGAGGCCATGACGTTGCAGACGCCCATTTTACCGTACTTATTGAGATGGTAGTATAGGAACTTTCCCGTCCTGCGGTCGTAGGCGGCCGGCACGGACCGTCCTCCTGCTACGAGCAGCTTGTCCTCTGTCGCGACTAAATATCCCTGCGGCGCCACTCCTGCAAAGGCCGGGCTGTTATGAGGCTGCAAGAGGTACGTCGGGCCGCTGCCGCTGTTGGTCCATAGGACATCAGCCGTGGCCGCGTCAATCGCATAAATAAATGTCCCCATGAAGGGCCAGATGCTTGCCGCGAAGTATATCGTCCCGTCGTACAGCACCGGTCCGCCCCGCACGGGCCACATTCCGACGAGCCGGTCGTTGCCGATGACCTTGTTCGCCGCCGGGCCTGCGAGGAACTTCTCTATAAGAGAACCGTCACCGGCGTTGAGGCAGTACAGATACCCGTCGTCCGAGCCGAAGTAGAGTTTGTCCTCGAAGGCCACGGGAGCAAAACGCACCGGCCCTTCGCAGTAAAAACGCCACTTCTCGGCCCCCGTTGCCGTGTTATAGGCGGTCACTTTATCTGAGACCATTGAGCCGACGAAGATACTCCCGCCGGCGACGACCGGTTCGTATGAGGCGTCGAACTGCAATCTGTCCTGGTTTTGAGGCCAGGCGGGCTTCGGGGCCTCCAGCTCGCGGACCCACTGCAGATTCATCTGGGCCGGCAGTTGTTCGTCAGATGCCGCACAGCGGCCCGCATTATATCGCCACATAGGCCAATCGTATCCATGCGCGACCGCCGATTGGAAAGAAATCAAAAATAATAAAGCAAAATGCAAAATTGAGGATGTCATCATCGCCTGGCGATGATTCCGCATTTTTAATTTTTGAAATTTGGTATTTAATTTTCCTCCGTCGTTTAGCATTAAATCAGTATCCCCATGGTCGGAGGGACCCCATTTTGTGAATTTTCGCAAAATGGGAACCCAAATAGATGCCTGAATCAGGCTATAAGTGGCGTTTATTTTGGAATTGTTCTTCAATCGAATTTTGCCATATACATAAATTAACTGTCCTATCTAAGTCTCTGACTTGTTTGAGCTTACCATATCCTTCTCAAATTTGCAACTGACTTTTCGTGTCTTTCGGCAGATCTTGTTTTTATCGAGACCTTTGACGCTTGGCGAAAAAGCATTTTTTGCTCTAATGGATATGGAACAAGCGTTATCGAGGTCAAGAAGCAGATCGAGAAACGATATCGATCAAGCAGGCTTACTAAAATTTTGCCATTCAATATCCCCTATTTTCTTCAGTGAATAACCGACCTCGCGGAGATGATCGCCATAGCATACTTGTGCATGGAATCCCTGCATATCAGTAAGCAATTTACGAAAATCACCATCGATGGCTATGTCAATCTGGGACCGGCAGGCAGGATGAGAAGGCGAGTCAAGCACCTTACCCCGAAATCCCTGCCACTTCGAGCATCTTAAATTCGGGATAATAACCGTGACTATCTGCCCTTTAGTGTACCGAACCTTGGTCGCGGCACTGTAATCCGACTCGAAATGGGTCATGATTTTAGCCGGCTCGTAATCCTTGCCATTCATTTTCCTGGGAGCGGCACAATTTCGGTTCTATGTCCAGGGCAAACGAATCTAAATTATAGGAGCTTTCAGTTGCAACATGCAGAAACCGGCAAAAACTAACTGGTTCTCTGCCCCAGGCCCCGGGATTTGCCGCATTCAGGCCAACAGCACGTTAAAGTGACGAGTAGAAAAACAATTATGCCGGTGCCTTAAAGGTCAAAAATATAATCACCTCCGCCATCGATAATTGTACGAGCAATATCTTTCTGGCAATCCATCGCATCAATACTAACGGTTAAACCTCTCAGATCAAGCATCTCCAGCAAGGCAGGTATGGGAGTGATCTCATGACTTTTTGCCTCTGTAACGATCTGAGCAAAAACCAAATGATTTGCTGTTGCTTATGCACTGATCATGTGAATAGCAGCTTTATTGTTGGTTTTGTCAAAAGAATGCTGTAACGTCTTACCATCAATAGCGATAAGTTTACCACCACTGGAGCCGGCCAAGCCTTGAATCCGGGACTGAAAGCACAGTTCAAGAGCATCAGGATCAGGTGCTGAGATAACTCAGCCAGAGGTATCGTGTGATGGTATGCCGTTGGGTAGTTCGAGGAATGTTTTAAACCAGGATTGCTTGGATTTGCCAAACAACTCGATATCTGTCCAGCCCTCAGTTCCACAAATCACCGCACAAATAGCGATTGCACGAATGTCTCCAAGCTTATGTTGGTTCGCTCTATCCGTGGATCGGGCAGCTCTGCGAAATGTTCCAAGATTGATTTTGCCATCCTTGGCCTCCCATGAAATTGTTTAACCTGACATAGGAAATATCGGCAAAAACAGCCCAATTCAGCAATTTAGATGCGATTGCCCTGGTTCTATGTCGTGTCTTCTTGCCGAATTTTTCTGATTATGCTATGATGCGTTGCCCATTAATGATTGTACGCAAAAAGTTCGTGAAGGATTTTTCTTATGACTGCAGATAAGAACGTTCGCCCGGCCACTTATGATCTGTTGCCTGTGAGGGAATTGTCAATCAAGCCCGATGCCAAAGGCTCCGAAAGGCCTTTTTCGGAATCTCTGCTGGTGCATAACGTATCGTGGTTTTGCCAGTTCCGATGGCTGGTGATCGCAACTCTTGGTTTCTATGGCATCGTGGGTTTGTTTCCTCAATTGATCGGTTCGGTCGGGATGCGCCGGCCCGGGGTATGGCCCTTTATCACCTCGGCGGTCCTGGTGCTGAGCAATCTTACTTTTCTGTATCTGGCTCGGACGAGGACTGCGCCCGCCCAGATCATGACTAACCTGTGGGGCCAGATTACCGTGGATTTGGTGATTCTCACCGGGGTTGTTTACTTTGTCGGCAGCCTGGAGACGAATATCGCGTTTACATATCTGTTTCACATCGTTCTGTCGTGCGTGTTCTTCTCCCGCAGGCAGTCTCTGATTGTCACGGCGATGGCGATCGGTATGTTCGCGGCGTGTACCATGGCCGAATATGTTCTGAAAATACTGCCTCCTATGAGCATCTTCGCAGGCACATTCGGCGAAGAGTATACATCGCCTATGCTGATTATGCTGGCATTTAACTTCTTTCTGACGATCGGAATCTGGCTGGTGGTGTGGTATCTTGCTTCTCATCTGTCGTTAATGGTACGCCGGAGGGATTTCGAGTTGGCCGAGACCAACCGCCGGGTTGTGGCTGCTTGTGAGGAACGGTCCCGGCACATGTTGACCACGACTCACCAGCTAAAGGCTCCCTTTGCGGCGATCTATTCCAACGCTCAACTGCTGCTCCAGGGATACTGCGGCGAGATCCCGGACGAGGCTCTATTGGTGGCAGAGCGGATATTTCTAAGATGCCGGCGATTGACGGCTGAAATCCAGGAGATGCTCCAGTTGGCAAATCTCAGCTCGACGAGCCTGGAGTCTCTTCCCCAAATCAGGATGGTTTCAACCGAGCTGCTGGAGTGGTGCATCTCTCAGGTTGAAAGTGTCGCTCAGGAGCGAGGGATTGTTTTCAAAACTGATATCCGGCCGGTCAGCCTTCTTGGCACTGAAGATCACTTTAAAATGTTGTTTGTCAATCTGCTGTCCAATGCGGTAATATACTCTCAAAGAAACGGGCAGGTAAATGTTTCCTGTAAGCCGGGACCGAATTTGGAGCCTGTTGTCGTTATTGAAGATAACGGAATAGGCATTCCTGCGGATAAGTTGCCTCGTATCTTCGAGGAGCACTACCGCACCAAAGAGGCCGTACAACATAATAAAGAGTCTTCCGGGCTGGGTTTGGCTATAGTTAAGCATGTGGCTGAAATGTACTCAATTCGTATCCGGGTGGAGTCTCGCCCCGGATTCGGGACGAAGTTTGAGCTGAGATTCCCCGCCTTAGATGAAAGTTCGTAATAACGATTAAGAAGGAGTAATAAAATGGCTTATGTTTTGATTGTGGATGACGACGAGGACTTTGCCCAGACTACAGCGACTGTCTTACGTAAGGAAGGGCACGATGTTCAAATTGAGTTGGATACCGACGATGCAGTAAAGAGCATGCAAAACAAACGTCCGGATTTAGCGGTTCTGGATGTTATGTTTCCTGAAGATATTTCAGCAGGTTTTGACTTGGCTCGCTTTATGCGTCACGAAAGCGAGCAGCTCAAGATGATTCCGATACTGATGCTCACGGCGATCAATACCAAGTTCCCGCTGGGATTTGGGCCCAAGGATATCGACGATGACTGGCTGCCCGTGACTGAATTTCTCGAAAAGCCCGTAGATTTTGACGTTCTGGTGAATAAAGTATCGAAGCTTCTCGGCCAAAATAGTACAGCCGACTGAGACCTAAAGCTT
The DNA here is from genome assembly GCA_964612465.1 of uncultured Pirellulales bacterium. Lineage (GTDB taxonomy): Bacteria > Planctomycetota > Phycisphaerae > Sedimentisphaerales > Anaerobacaceae > JAFGPJ01. The sequence continues at coordinate 17,262 of CAZTDF010000010.1, read as the reverse complement.
AGTTGTACGTATGTTGGAAAATCAAAGCCGGCAAGTTTTTCACCTGGCCGGCGATGATGTTGTGTTATTGGAAAAAGCAGTATCAAGTATTTAAAAGGCGGTGTTGATTTTAATCGCTCGGCGTAACCCAAACAGGAGATTTGATTTGGCATGCAAACGAGGGCATTTTCGGGACATGGCTGGCTTATTCAACCTTCTTTTGTGTACAGGCTCGGAGAATCGAGATCGGGAAGGACCATCTCGGTCGTCTGTGCCGGTCGGCTATACATTCGCCACGGTGACTTCCTTTATGTGTAAGATGTGCGATAAAGAATCCATAACATTTAGGAGAAGGAGAAATAATGATTGGTAAAGAGCAAAAAAATATTCAATGTTGCCTGGTTCTTATTTTCATTATCTCGCTTTCGATTTGCTCGAAGCTGCCCGCGGCTCAGGACCGGGCGGAACTGGCCAACAGCGCTATTCCCAGACTTGAAAAAGTGCTGCAGGAAAATATTGCTTCATTCTGGTATACCAGGTGCCTGGATCGCGTCAACGGCGGATACACGATCAACTTCGGCCCGAAAGGCGAGCCCAAAGGCCCCGGCACAAGAATGATTGTGACTCAGGCCCGGACGATGTGGCTCTTCGCCCGGCTGGCACGGGCCGGCTATGGCGACGATGAATATATCGAGGCGGCAGAGCATGGCTATCGCTTCCTGAAAGAAAAAATGTGGGACGCCGAGAACGGCGGCTTCTATTGGGAGGTCGATGCTACAGGCAACGAAAAACTCCAGCCCCGAAAGCACCTTTACGGCCAGTCTTTCGCTCTCTACGCTATCTCCGAATATTATCTGGCCACCGAAAGACAGGATGTGCTGGATTTCGCGATTCGTTTTTTTGATCTGCTGGAGGAAAAATCCCATGACAAAATGTACGGAGGCTACATCGAATTTTTCAACGAGGACTGGACACCGGTCCCCGCCGGCGAATCCTCCTATATGGGTGCTCCGGCAGACCTGAAACTGATGAACACGCATCTGCACCTGACCGAAGCGATGACGACTTTCTATCGTGCCTGCAAACTGCCTTTGGCTCGCGAGCGGCTGCTGGAGTTGATCAATATCGAAAGCAACTCTGTCGTACGAAAAGACCTCGGCGCCTGTACGGATAAATATGATCGCGACTGGACGCCGAGACTCGAAGCATCTTACGCTCGGATCTCCTACGGCCACGATATCGAGAACATCTGGTTGCTGATGGACGCCTGCGATGCGGCGGGTATTTCGAATTATCCGTTCGGCGATTTATATCGAACCTTGTTTGGCTATTCGCTGAAGTACGGTTACGACCATGGCGCGGGCGGATTTTACGACAGCGGCCTTTTCAATCAGCCGGCAGACAGTCTGACAAAAGTCTGGTGGGTCGAGGCCGAGGCCGTCGTCAGTGCTTTATATATGCACCGGTTTTCAGACGATCCACAATATCTGGATATCTTCCAGCAAACCTACGATTATATTGAAAAACAACTCGTGGACTGGGAACATGGCGAGTGGCACGCGAATGTCACTACCAGAGGCGCCGTGCAGGGTGATAAAGCTAACAACTGGAAAGCGGGTTATCACAGCGGCCGGGCAATGATCGAATGCCTGGAAATCCTGAAGCAGTGGAAGAACTGACGGATTATGAAAAAATCAAAACTCAAAGATGAAAATTCGTAATTATGGAATCCCTTAGGGATGATTTGCGAAATTCTACATTTTACATTTTGATTTTTTATTTTTCTCAAGCGTTGTTTTCGCTTAGCCCGGAATTACATTGGTCGCGCATGGGCCTTTTTTGCCTTCTCCGACCTCGAATTCAACTTTCTGGCCTTCATCGAGCGATGCGTAGCCGGTCGTCTTAATCTCCGAATGATGGACAAACAAATCGTCGCCGCCGTCGTCTGGCTGGATGAAACCGAATCCCTTACTTGAATTGAACCATTTTACTGTACCTGTACTCACTGAAACTTCTCCCCGGCCTTATAAAGACCGATTTAATAATAACTCTCTCTCTTTCGATTTTTTAAGAGTATACCCTTGAGAGATGTAGGAAAATACTCTACTAAACGTTCAAATATACATATAGACCGAAAGAAGTCAATAAAATAAAAAGAAAAATACTGGCGGTTTATAAACCGTCCGGGCCTTACCTGCTGCTAAGAACTTTTCCTCGATAATTGAACATTCGATTCTTTTTTAGTAAACTGTACTTTATGCTGATCGACGAGGTTCGGAACATGTGACTACCTTTTTGGAGAATAGCGAATGCCGATAAGGATTATAACGCTAATTATTACTTTTGTCTTTTCGACCGTGACTTTGGCTGCGTCTGTGCCGTCGATTCCGGAGCCGGCCTATAAAATAGTCGATGATTTTTCATACTCTCAGTTGACTGCTGTTACGGCCTGGAAGCCTATGGCCGGCAGCAAGCCGGTTTCGCTCGTGGAAATAGACGGCGGGAAGACTTTGAGAATGCAATGCAATTTCCGCGGCACAAAAATAGAACGAGCATCCTGGGACGGCAGCCTCAAACTCGACCTTACCATGTGCAAGGGTCTTCAATTCCTGTTTTATTGCCCGGACCCAATGCCTGTGGCAAATTTTGCTGTCTACCTGCACAGCGGAGATGGGTGGTACAGGGGCGGATTCGATGCCCCTGCTTCCGATGGCTGGGCTGCGGTCAGGATTAATAAGAACGCGACTAACATCGAAGGCCGGCCGGCAGGATGGGGCAAAATCGACACGATACGCATTTCCGCATGGCGGGGCCAGGATATAGACACCGAGTTTTATATCGCGGCCATGGGTGTATTCGGCACCGCCGGCAGGATTGTTATCGTTCGCGGCGATTCGGTCGCGAGCGAGGCGCCGAACGAACTGGATGCCGTCAGGCAATACTCGCAGATCATGAGTGAGTTTTTTGACCGGGCGGGCCTTTCGCATACAGTGCTCAGTGATCATGATATTACGCCGGAGAGACTCAGGAACTTCAAGCTTGTGGTTCTGCCGTACAATCCGAATGTGCCGGAGACTGTGACCGGCGAGATCGCAAAATTTCTTAAGGTAGGCGGGAAATTAATCGCCTGCTACACACTGCCCGGGAAACTCGAATCGATAACAGGTATTCGTGTCGGCCCTCATATTCGACAGAAATATCAGGGTAATTTCGCCTCGATCCGTTCTTCTGCCGATGCCTTACTTGGAATGCCGGCGGTTACCAGTCAAGCCTCGTGGAATATACGCGATACATCCGCCGTCGAGGGACGCAGCCGGGTTGCCGCATGGTGGTATAACGACAAAGACCAGTCTACAGGCAAACCCGCCATCGTCGCCGGCAAAAATTGCATCTTCCTGACGCATGTGCTTTTGTCTGATGATTCGGTTAATAAAATGCAATTGCTGCTGGCTATGGCCGGAGACCTCGTGCCGGATCTTTGGCATCAGGCAGCCGATGGCTGTCTCGACCGGGTTGGCCGATTGGGGCCTTATGATAATTACAATGCAGCCAAAAAAGGCATAATAAGACTTGCCGCCAGAGACACGCGAGTTTTGGAGCTTCTCAAAAAGGCCGACCAGCTTCACGCTCAGAGTCAGTCCATGTTATCCGAGGGCAGGTTTTCACAAGTCATTGCTGCCGCCGAACAATCACAGGAGTCTCTTATCGATGCATACTGCATGGCGCAAAAGCCCTTACGCCCGGAACACCGGGCTTTCTGGTGCCACAGCGCGTTCGGCGTAGCCGGCATGACATGGGACCAGGCCGTTAAGATTCTTGCCGATAATGGCTTTACTGCTGTCCTGCCGAATATGATGTGGGCTGGGGCGGCTTTTTATAAGAGTGACGTGCTGCCCGTGGCGGCCGCTGTCGAGAAGCAGGGCGACCAAATCGAACTTTGCCTGGCGGCATGCAAAAAATACGGCATCGAATGTCACGTCTGGAAAGTAAACTATAACATGGGCTGGGCGACAGATAAGAAATTCATCGCCGGGATGAAGGCCGATGGCCGAACGCAGGTTAACTACGATGGCTCATCGAATGAGCGCTGGCTCTGCCCTTCACATCCTGAGAACCGGAAGCTGGAGATTGAATCGATGCTCGAAGTGGCACGAAAATACGACGTCCACGGCCTGCACTTCGACTATATTCGTTATCCGGGGGATGAGGGCTGCTTCTGTAAAGGCTGCCGTGAGCGTTTTGAGAAAACAATCGATAAGAAAATTCGCAAATGGCCTGCCGATGTGCGGAATGACGACAGCCTGCAGGAACAATGGCTGGAGTTTCGGCGCCGGCAGATTACCGAAGTCGTCGCTGCTGTTGCACAACGTGCAAAAAAAATCAGGCCGAACATCAAAATCTCGGCGGCGGTCTTTAGGAACTGGCCTGTCGATCGAAACGCCGTGGGCCAGGACTGGAAATTGTGGTGCGATCGCGGATACCTTGATTTCGTTTGCCCAATGGACTATACGGACTCCAGCGGTCACTTCCAGCGCATGGTCAAACAGCAGCTTGAATGGGTCGGCAAGGTTCCGTGCTATCCCGGCATAGGTCTGAGCGTCTGGAGCGATCCGTCTGATATCTGCAAGCTTATAGAACAGATCAATGTCACCCGCAAGCTGGGCACGGGGGGCTTTACGATTTTCAACTATAGTCCGAATGAAGCAAATAAAATCCTGCCCCTGCTGGGAAAGGGCCTTACGCGAAATGAATGAAGCTATCCGGAAGGGACTGCCATCTCGATGAAAACGTTTTCCGGCTCGCTTTCACATTCGATTGTGTAGTCATCCGGTTTGTCCAGGTCAATTGTTTTCGTTTGAAGTCGCCCGTTTATGCTAAAGCCATGTTTGATATGCAGGCCGGTCTTTGGAGTTTGCTTCGGCAGTAAATGCAGGCAGGCCCGGATTACATTCAGACCCGGATCGCCCGTA
>CAZTDF010000010.1:0-12213 GCA_964612465.1 uncultured Pirellulales bacterium | reverse complement strand
GTGTTGGGATTTACCAGCATCGGGACCGTGAGCAAACCGTAGCGGTCGCCGAGTTCGTAATGGAGATGATTTTTTCCTTTTTTTAGCCCGGGCAGGCTGATTGGAGCGACCTGCACCCAGGTGTCGATGGTTACGGATTTTATTGCCGGCGACGATTTTTTGCCTGACGCCGAGAGCTTCAAAAAATAGCCGTAAGTACCTTTGACTTTGTTCGTCAGGTCAAGAGTCTCTTTTGCGCCCGGCTCGAATATGCCTGTCGCATCCCACGTAATTCCATTGTCCAGTGACACTTCTGCGTTAACGGGAAGGAAAGATTCTATTGCTACAACCGAGGCTTCCGCATCATCGGAAAAGTCCTCCAGATCATTGATTTTTGCTACGATAATATAAGGCGTGAAGATTTTGAACACGATGTGTCCTCCGCCTGTATGTTTCAGGTGCAGCCCTTCTTTGCCGGGGATGAGATTATTTACGGCGTAAATCCCGTCCGCGAAATCTGTCGATGCTTCGGATAAATCAGGTGCGTAGTGGAATAGGCCGTTGCCGTGATTCCACCGCGTGAAATCCCGGTGGTTGGGTTTCATTCCCACCGGTTGGGTCTGGATGAGTTCTTTGATCCATTTGATTTGATTGTACAGGGGCAGATGATTCCACCGGCCGCCTTGTGGTCTCCAGAAGCGTGTGAATGATTCGCCCTGGCGTAGATAAAAATCCATCGTGTGGCTGCCTTCGAACCAGCGGTAATAATAATTAATCCTGCTGTCACGATAAATCTCGAACACCTTGTTCTTGTCCTCATCATTCGGAAAGAACGGCTCAACCTTAATCGGGGGATTCGTCCATAAGCTACGATTTCGCCTGGCTTCGTCGAGACTCGCTACCTTTCCGTCGGCATCGACTAAAATACCTCGCACATCCAAATCGAAGTAATGCCACGCCCGGTCATACCAAAGCTCCGTGGCGCAGTGGTTCCAAAGTTCAAGTCCAAACGAACGGCCCTGCTCGAAGCCGATACCCTGAAAGATTCCATCCAGTAACGGGCCGAAAATACCGCAATAAGCCATGTTATAAATGTTCAGAATCTTAAGTGGATCGCGGACCGTTGCGTATTCGTCGAATGGGTCCGGCCCTTCGAGAATCTCGTTGAAATGATATAGCCCTGTTTCGTAGCCGCACAAATACTGCCACACTGCGATTGCAAGATCGTTGCCGGTTTTGTCTTTCCATTCGTGGAATTGACGGAAGCGTTTTAAATCTGTCATGTCGGCGGCATGCTCGCTGGTAAGGCGGACGCATGTGACCTTCGCCGCGGATTTATTTGTCATCGCAGCAAACGCGATAAAAAGAACTATAACCGGGTAAATCAGTCTTCCTGGTTTTTGGCTCGAAACCGACATTTCAACTCCCTGTTAAATTATCTAAGGCTCGTCATCGTTTGGGCGACCGCTTGTTGAACCTGTTCAGGGCTGAGCAATTCAATCTGCCTGTTAAGTCGCAATACGTTACAGCGGCCGTCATGGACTGGCTTTGTTTCATAAAGCAGAATGTTCGCAGGAGGCATGTTGTTATTTTGGCCGGGGATATAGACATACTTGCCGCCCTCAGGATCCGGGCATTGAAATAGCTGCGTGCTGCCGCAGAATTCTATCAAAGCTTCCAGTGACGGTGGGAAACTATTGTTGCTCATTGCATATATTTGTATGTTCTGGGCAATGGTTCGCAGATTCATTTGGCACTTGACATTTATAGCTTTGTTTTGTGTTTTTATCATGCTGTCGGTATATTGCTGTCCAGCCTCCCCCACGTTTTTAATTACCCATAAGACGGCTAAAGCAAGCAGCCCGAAAAAAACAATAGCGGTGACAATGTTGATAATCGTGCCGCCGTGAGAATCTACCCGCCGGGCCGACAAGAAGTTGTGACGAGCAGGTTTTGCTCTGATAGATTCTTTTTTTCGCTCCATCATAAATTCCTCGTTTCCTCTGATTAATATGAAAATAGCGCAGAAAACACAATCAAGTGATATGATAGCACCCGTTCTCATTCAGGGCAAGATTGCCAATGCCGGATTAAGGTTTTTTTGCTTTCCGTGCCTAATCACTAAATGTCATACTTGCCTGTGCCGTGCCGCCATAAGCGCCCATATTGATAATGCCGCCGTTCGGAACCGGCTCATCGCCGACGGGAGAAGCCGGATCGCCTTTATCGATACAGGGACTGGTGACGTTGTCCTGCAGCCATGTTTGGCTGTCCGGATCCCATCTGCCTGCCTGAGATTTCAAATGGTAGTCCCCGATGTATGTGCTGTTGGAACTTAATAAACTGGGGAAGGCAAATAGCGGGCAGATGTCGATATTGCCGAGTCCCGGCCACGAGCCCTGAATATCGCTATATGTGACTGTTGCAGTACTTTCTGCGATTTGAGGATCGAGGTTGTAATAAATGATTGAGTTGGTAACAGTCGGCATGGAGCCATAGATGCCATCCCGGAGATTCTCGACAATCGTACAGTTCGTGATTACCGGGACGCCTCCGAAAATACCTTGCATGGCATTTTTTGCGATAATGCTGTTGCTGATCTGAGGATAGTTGTAGTAAGTGAACCTTGCCATCTTTCGTGGATGCATCTCGATACCGGCGCGGTCATTGGCTACAATGCTGCAATTAGTGATTGCCGGACTGCCGTTGCTGTATAACATGATGCCGGCGCTCGTATTGCCGGTAATTGTGCAGTCGGTGATAACAGGGGCGGCTTCGGTGCAGTAGATACCATTGCTGCCTCCGGTTATGGTAAAACCGGTGAGGATGCTATTGGCGTCTTCGCCCCCTGAGAATGTTACGACCCGACCGTTGCCGTTAATAACCGTCGCAGCAACGACTGCCGGGTCATCGGGATTAGCCGAGCTGACCGTGAGCTTTTTGCCTTTGAAATTTATGCTTTCGTTATAGATTCCCTCGCCGGCAATAATCGTCTCACCGGTCTGGCCGGCCGCGATGGCGTGCTGGATAAAATCATAATATTTGCCCGTTGTCAGATTCTGAACTGAGCCGTCGAAGCCCGAGTATGCGAACTCCAGCGAGATACCTTCAATCTCGCCGTAATTGCTGTTTTGCCATACGATTGTATCGGCGTTTATTGCCGGGCCCGTCCCATAGGGATAATCGGCAAGTTCTAAATACATTACGCTATATTGCCTGGTAAGGCAGCAGACTTTGACCTGGCCGTAGTAAGATCTTCCTGCATCGATATATACAATCAGACAACCGTCTATATCCGGCTGCTGCTGGTTGCCGCTGCCCCTGGCTATTACCAGCTCCCTGATATTTGCGGTATCGGAGATGTCGGCCCCGTAAATATCTGCTCTGTCGTTTCGCTCATCCGTCCAGACGACGATGTTGCCGGAGATTGCAGGGTCGTACTGACGGGCGGAATCGCTGCATATAGTAAAGACCTTGATGTCATTTATATTTGAGATATCGGCGCCATAAATATCACCCTCGGCCTCGTATACGACAATGTTTCCGCATATGTCGATGACGTCGTCGAAATCTTCGCCGTAGTCTTCATAGGGATATGGATCGCGTCTGCCTACATGTTCGGCGATGGTGAAATAAACCGGCCTGGCGGTGATATCGGCACCGCATATACTGTAGGGCGTATTCGTCCATTCGCTCTCGACGTTCTTGTTTATGTCGAGATGTTCGAGCCAGACTACTTTATTGCCTGAAACCGCCGGGTGGCTGTAGGATTCGGTGCTGCTGTAATCTCTTAAGATGAAATCTTCTTCGGTAGCGATGTTTTTGGCGTAGATGCCGATACATTCCGGACCGCGGAAACCCGCAGAGAAAGGACCTGCGGCCCACACTACGATATCGCCGTCGATCTTGGGTTGTGTGTTGATTCCGCCGCCGGGAAATTCTTCATCAAGCTCGCCTGTTAGGAGGTCTTTACACTTGATAGACCAACGGTAATTATCGAATTCGCCGACACTGTATACGACTTTTGAGCCTGAAACATTGGGATAGTGAAAATATTCTTCTTCGGTATAGAAACCTGGATCTAAATTATACTGATTATTTGTCACGGTAACGGTCGCCACCTCTATCAAACGAGGCTCGCTGTCGACCAAACCGTCAGTGACAACCAGTTCGAACACGTATGTACCTTCCTCTGGGCAAAAGAAGTAAGGAGTTGCCGTCTCGGTATTTCTGAGGGTAACTTCAGGTCCTTCCAACTGTGTCCATTTGTATGACAGCTCGTCAATACGATCAGGATCGTAAGAACCAGTGCCATCGAGAGTGACCCGGCCGGAGACAGGAGAGACTTGATTTGGTCCGACATCGATAATCGGGGGCTGGTTGCCTACCAGAATCAGCACTTCATCAGGCTCGCTGAAATCCTCCTCGCCGATGACGACCAGTTCAAACCGGTATTCACCCTCAGCCTCCGGTATGAACGTGGGATGCATTCCTGTCGGATCGGTCAATTCCACGGCCGAACCTTCAAGCTGGTCCCACTCGTATTCGAGGAAACTGTCCGGGCCATAGACATAGCTGCCGCTGCCGTCGAGCGTGATCAACTGCGGTTCCGCGACGTGCTGGTCGGGCCCCGCATCGGCAACCGGCCTGTCAGGCGGGCCGAGTGAGAATTCAATTGCCAGCTCACCATGGAGGTAATCATAATCATTGAATGCAGCCTGCGTACCGATTGTGCCGTTGGCGTTCTCTATTCCAACAGTATACTGAAATATATCAGCATCTTCGGAAAAATCCCTGTATTGGATTATGATTTTGCCCGATCTGTAAATTTTTACTTCTGCGTTTACAAATCCGCCCCAGCCTATCTCATAATCGACGAACTGAATGACTGTAAAACTACCGAACTGCTGATAATAGATTTTTGAAGTTTCTGTAGGATACATGTATGTCCACATCCAGGCTATGATGTTGTTGGCTTCGTCGACGGCCGGGATTTCCTCATTCATGTAGGGTACAATCCCTGCGTTGAAGCTGATCACGCCGTTCGATTGAACATAGAAACTTTTATAAATGCTGCCGTAGAAATTAAAGTCGAATCCGATGGAGAATGGACCTACGTATTCCTCGAAACTGTAATCCAGTCCGGTGATAACAGTTCCCGTATCCTGAATATCCGTCCAGTTATATTTTGGCCCCCAGAAACTGTCGCTGTTGATACAGTGGTAGCCATAGGCATCCGGCTCGCTTCCGATTCTGGAGATAACCGTGACGGTATCGGGTAAACTCGTAGCGGTTCCATCATTTACAACCAGTTCGAAGACATATTCTCCGATAAGGTTTGGCGTAAAACAAGGCGTTTGGGTATTCGGATCCATAAGCTCCACGCTCGGGCCTGAAATCTGAGACCAACTGTAGCTTAGCGTATCATCCTCGTCGAGATCATACGATGCCGAGCCGTTGAGTGTTACTTCCTGGCGGGGTTCACAGGCCTGCTCGTCGCCGGCTTCTGCAATCGGTGCGCGATTGCCAACCACTATCATCACGCTGTCGGGCTGACTGTAAAAGCTGCCGTCAAATACAGTAAGCTCAAAAATGTAAATATCCTCGACAGGAGGTGCAAAGTTGGGCTCGGGAGTATCGGGATTCATAATGATAACATTCGTACCGCTAATCTGTCGCCATTGATAGGAAATAACATCATCGGCATTAAAATCGAAAGAGCCGGTACCGTCGAGGGTGATGTTCGCCACGATTGCATCGAAGAACTGGTCGTCTCCCGCATCCGCTACCGGTCTGGAATTGCCGGTAACTTCATCGGCGCCAATATCGACACGTTCACCCATCACAGCATATTCGCCATCGATATCACGCTGCCACGGATAAGGGGCATAATTCGGGTCTCCTGCATCGTGGCATGGCGAATTAGCGGCGATGTGGAAATTATCACCAAAAAGCGGATCCTGGGATATATTGCCGTTGGTGCCTGTCATGTCGACCGCGTCGCCGGAAATTATCTCGTAAGTATCCGGATCATTTGCGTAGTAATTGCCCGGCAGATTGTTCCAGACGTTATTAAATGCGATAAAATCTTCTCCATAACCTTCTCCGAAATTTTCAGTATATATGCCGCCTCCTGATTTGGCATTGCAGATTATATTGTTTGCTATCCGGCACTGACCGATGTCTATGTGAGATGCGGCGCAAACATTACCGCCTGACAGGGACGAGCTTGAATCGTTACCAACGATAGTATTATTGATAAGTTGTCCGGCGTATATCATATAGACGCCGCCGCCGATAGATGCGGAATTATCATATATTAAATTGTTCGTGATCTTTGAATTTTCCAGGTATACCATGATTCCGCCACCCCCATAGGCGGAATTATCCTTAATAATGTTCCGAGTAACAATTGCATTGGATTGGATACAGCCAATTCCGCCGCCGTAGCACAATTTCCACTGCTGCGAATCATCTCCTGTCATATCCGATGGGCCGGTATTGCCGGTAATCACATTACATTTGATAGTCGGCGAAGCATTCATGCAACAGACGCCGCCTCCCCAGTACAGGTAGCCAACTTCCGGCATTGTCGTATCCTTTGTTCCATAACCGCCTGTGATGGTAAAACCAGTCAGTACCGCTTCGGAAGTTTCTCCGTTTTCAAAGACTACTACGCTGCCCTTGCCTTGGCCATCTATAATAGTAACCGCTACATTTTCAGGATCTTCGGGATGGGTACTGCTAACCACGATATTCTTGCCGGAAAAATTGATGTTTTCGCGATATGTGCCGGCTTCGACAATGACTACGTCTCCGTCATTACTATCGTCTATTGCCTGCTGGATAGTCGCATACATGGCCGGAACGAAGCGTGTTTCCGCTTGTGCATGTGCAGTTGCGACCGACAATAGAGCAAGACTCAGTAGAATTACCCTCTTCATTTTTTTGCCCTTTCCAATATATATCACAAGTTCGAAGCACATATATAAGTCAGGTTTGGAATACAGGCCCGATGCAAAACGGAAGCAGCTTACGAAATAATACGAAATCTCGCGGAAACTTGTAAGCCCGCCTCCTTAACCTGGCCATATATAACTTTAACATATAAATGGTTGAATTTTCAAGACATATTCTGATTATTGCCCTATTTCTGTCATTATAAATGCTTGGTTGTCTATTAATAAGACGATTAAAGATGGTTTTCGTTACGAAATTTTCACTTTTTTAGCAAAAAATAGCTTGGAAACATTGATTTGTGACTATTATCAGCAGCAAGGTTTGATTGCCTTGTAGGCTATTTGTTGGGAATTGGCAGGCCGAGTTCGGCAAGGACTTTTTTCATATCCTCCCAGACCTTTCTGCGGTTCTCCTGTGAGTAATTTCGCAGTAGATAAGCCGTGTGATATGTGGCCATTAGTTTCACAGGCGGCTTGCCGATACCGGCGTAATAATCGTGAAACTGGCCCCGCAGTTGCCCTATCGGCTTGGTTGTATTTAAAAGTGTCTTGGCGGCGTGAGCGCCAAGGGCAACAATAATCTCAGGATCTATTATCTCAATTTGTCTCTGCAGATAGGGCAGACAGCTTATTATCTCCTCGGCCCGAGGGTCGCGATTCTCGGGCGGGCGGCACTTTAATATATTGCCGATAAAGATATCGCTTCGTTTCAGCCCGCAGGCTTCGATTATCTTGTCCAAAAGCTGCCCGGCCCTGCCGACGAACGGTCTGCCTTGTGCATCTTCGTCGGCTCCGGGTGCTTCACCGACGAACATTATGCGGGCATTCGGATTTCCTTCGCCGGGCACGGTGTTTGTCCGTAGCGAACCCAACTCGCACTTGCGGCATTGATTAACTTCCACGGCGATTTTTTCAAGCTCAGCGGTTTTCTCGGCGACAGCCATAATTTCCTCCCGATCTTGTGTTTCGTGTGCTTCAGGCCTGCCTTTGAGAGCAAAGCCGGTGAAAAACCGCTCCATCTCAATGTGCTGCCTGACAAATTTTTTAAGGTCTATATTTTTCTCCATCCCAAGCAATTCTAACAGCATCATAAATGCTATGCAATAATCTATAATTTATAACATGAATTTTACATGAGATTTCGTGCTATACTAATCCTTCTCAGAAGGAAGCTCCTTTATTATGGGGGATGCTATTCAGCGATAATTGTACACCAGATGGAGATTGGGAAGGTTAAATCTGTGTAAAATATTACGTTTTTTAAGGACCTTCATCGTAGAAGTCATAGAAGTCGGTAAAACTGCCACTTACAAGCTGCTCTTATTGGTATGTGCCCTAAAAGTGGTAGAAGCCATACTTTTCTCCGGCTTTAACAGCGTATTTGAAATATTCGAGACAATTAGTTAAATTTTATAACTCAAGTTCTTGTCTTCTGTTTCCGAAAAGTCCAAGAGCTATTGTAATCGATCAGAATAGCAGAAATCTTTCATTATATGTGGATAAACCACTTATGGGAATATTCAATAAAATTTCAAGGAGCTGAATGGCTATTTTTGTATATTTTTTATTATCCGGGAGGCCGGTAGCTACAAAATCGGCAATTCGCGGATTTTTTTTCTTGACCAATTTTCATAAAGGGTCTATCATTGGATAAAATAAGCAACTGTTGACGAACGAGATTATGGGGTGTCCCATTTATCTTTGAAGTTTTATTGTTACTATGTTAAGGGGCACATACAAAGGAGAAAGCTTGTAAGCTTCTCTTTCTAAGGTATTTAAGTTGCAAAGACGCTTTTAGCGCCGGTTACGAACTCTGAATGACAATAGTAATTCAGAACCTCTTGTTTGGTGCTGAAAAGTGAATTTAGCGTGAAACGGAATCTGCTTGAAAAAGCGTTCGCTTATACGCGAGGGAGTGTTAGTTTTGAGCATAAAATCGGCAAATTACAGGGGACATATAAACCTTCTGGTGCCTAAATTACCACATTTAGAGGATATTTTGGCACTAAGTAGCTGATTCTGCGCTCGGGTGAAAAGGATTTCGTTACTCACAACCATTTCTTTGCGGCTTTCCTGCCGAGGTACCCGTAGTCTTTCCAATTGAGCGATGTTTTGAGAACTCGTTGAGAACTACAAGGGAAAGGTAGAATATTATGGATACCATAATGATGGAAATTCTGCTGCCCGATATCATGGCCACCATTATTGCTTTTCTTCTGGGTATAGGGCTGACTGCCGTTGTTAGCCAGATAATTACCAGAGCGAAAGCTAAAACCCTGGAACAGGACCTGCAACGGCAGGTTGAAGGTGCCAAAAGGGAAGCGGAGAACATAATTAAGTCCGCCCAGATCGATGCAGCAGCGGAGACTATCAAGAAACGAGAGCAATTCGCAACCGAGGCCAATAAGGCGCGTGCCGAGCTGCACGAAAATGAAATGCGGCTGACCAAACGCGAGGATGGGCTTGATCGTCAGAATGAAATGCTTGCCCAGCGTGAAAATACGTTGAAGCAGCAGCAAAAGGAGGTCGATAGAAGGGTTCACAATATTGGCCTTAAGGAAAAACAGCTTTCTGTTTTGATGGCGCAGCAGAAGAACCAACTGCTGAAAATCACCGCTATGAATGTTGGAGAGGCCACAGAGCTGCTCTTGAAGCGTCTCGAAGACGAATGCGAGCACGAAATGTCGGCATTGATTCAGCGCAAAGTAGAAGAAACCAATGAAACTGCCGACGAAAAGAGCCGGGAAATCATCAGTTCCGCAATCCAGCGTTACGCCGCCGAGCAAACATGCGAAGCAACCGTCTCGACCGTCGAGATACCCAACGACGATATGAAGGGCAGAATCATCGGCAGAGAGGGACGCAATATTCGTGCGTTTGAGAAAGCAACCGGCGTCGATGTCATCGTCGATGATACTCCCGGGATGATTGTCGTCAGCGGCTTCAATCCCGTCAGACGCGAGGTCGCCCGCCTCTCGATGGAGCGGCTCATACAGGATGGACGAATACATCCGTCCCGAATCGAAGAGCTTGTCGTCCAGACGAAAAAGGACGTCAACCATAAGCTGTTGCAGATTGGCAAAGAAGCCACCGTCGAGACCAATATCCGGGGATTGAATAACAAGATAGTTAGTTTGCTGGGTGCTTTGAGCTACAGGACAAGTTACGGCCAGAACGTCCTGCGACACAGTGTCGAAGTTGCATTTCTGTCTCAGGTCATGGCCGACGAGCTTGGCCTGGATGGTTCGCTGGCAAGGCGTGCCGGACTTCTGCACGATATCGGCAAGGCCATTGACCATGACATCGAAGGCAACCACCCCACGATAGGCACGAATTATCTCAAGCGCTTCAACGAATCGCCTGTTGTTCTCAACGCTGTCGCAGGGCACCACGGCGATATTCCGCCGGATAATCCTTATACTCCGCTGGTCGCCGCCGCCGATGCAATCAGCGCTTCGCGCCCCGGTGCACGGAGAGAAACGCTTGAAAGGTATATCAAACGGCTGGAAAAACTCGAGGAGATTGCCGGCAGCTTCAAGGGCGTTGAAAACGCGTACGCCATTCAGGCGGGGCGGGAAATCCGGGTCATCGTTTCCGCAGAAGAGGTGGACGACGAATCGGCCATGAAAATCGCCCGTGATATTGCAAAAAAGGTCGAAGACGAAATGACCTATCCCGGCGAGATCCAGGTAACGCTGCTGCGAGAAGTACGCTGCATCGAATACGCTAAATAATAACTTATTGCGTATATCATGTATCGTATGTCGTATGTGGTATGTCGTATGTCTTAAACGCATAAATAATATATGGCAAAGAAAATAGAAACTTATAGGGATTTAAATGTCTGGAATTTGGGAATCGACTTGGTCAAAGATATCTATAAATCAACAGAAAGATTCCCGAAACAAGAGATATATGGCATCGTAAGTCAAATGAGACGGTCGGCAATTTCGATACCCTCAAATATAGCAGAAGGTTTTAAAAGATATCATAATAAGGAATACAGACAATTCCTGTACGTAACACTGGGCAGTTGTGCTGAACTGGAAACCCAGATAACAATATCAAAAGAGCTGAAGTATATACAAGCGGACACAGAAGCTATGTTGCTTGATAAACTGGATCATATTGGTCGGATGATTACAAATCTCCTAAAAAAACTTGAATAAATGCACGACATACGACATACGACATACTAAATACGAATTATGAAACTGAATGTACTCTGTATTGGTGACGTAGTCGGTAGGCCCGGCAGGCGGATTATCGCCGATAAGCTAAAGCTGATTGTCAAAGAGCATGGCGTTGATTGCGTAATCGTCAACGCCGAAAACGCCGCCGGCGGCTCAGGCCTGACGCGGCAAATCTACGACAAATTGCTGCGGTACGGCGTAAACCTGATTACTTTGGGCGACCATACCTACCGCAAAAGGGAAATCATCCCTACGCTGGAAACGGCGGACAACATCGTTCGGCCGGCCAATTTCTCCAGACATGCGGCCGGCAAAGGTTTTGCCATCTACAAGACCGGCAAAGGCCCGACCGTAGCAGTCGTTGCTCTGATAGGGCGGCTTTTCATGAAGCCCGCCGACTGCCCATACGATGCCATTGACCGAATCCTGCCCCAGCTCCAGCAACAGGCCGACATTATAATCGTCGATTTCCACGCCGAGGCGACCAGCGAAAAAATCGCTATGGGCTATCATCTCGACGGCAGGGCGAGCCTGTGTTTCGGCACGCATACCCACGTCGTAACCGCCGACGAGAGGATTCTGCCCAAAGGCACCGCGTATATCACCGATATCGGCATGACTGGTGCCCATGATTCGGTGCTCGGCCGCGGCGTCGAGAGCGTTTTGAAGGCGTTCAGAACGCAGATGCCTTTTCCGTTCGAGATAGCGACCGGCAATGTCAAAATGAACGGAGTTCTCGTTACAGTCGACAGCAACACGAAAAAGGCCGAGCGAATCGAACGCATCAGGGTCGACGCAGATACCGAAGACGCGAGAATCTACGACAGCGACGACGGCAAGCCCGAATACTTCAATAACAACTTCTAACTCGTATTTCGCATGTAGTATGTCGTATATCGTTTCTTAATTGCCTCCTTTCTTTTTCCTATCTCTTTTAGAGTAATTTTACCCTTCCACATTGTCATTCCCGCGCAGGCGGGAATCCAGTCTAATTGGCTTTGTTTGGCTTTGTTTTTTCGCCGCCCAAAATCATTAAAATCTCCATAAACCATTGTTATTGCTTGTATTACGCCATTTTGCCC
>CAZTDF010000009.1:0-42848 GCA_964612465.1 uncultured Pirellulales bacterium | reverse complement strand
AGCGCGGCGTTACAATAAATACTGCTCACATAGAGTATGAGACGGAGAATCGCCATTACGCTCATGTCGATTGTCCGGGCCACGCCGACTACATTAAGAACATGATTACCGGAGCAGCCCAGATGGACGGGGCTATTTTGGTGGTGGCAGCCGGAGATGGCCCTATGCCACAGACTCGCGAGCATATCCTTCTCGCCCGTCAGGTTAATGTGCCGTATATTGTGGTCTTTCTGAATAAGGTGGACCAGGTTGATGATCCGGAGCTGATCGATTTGGTCGAACTCGAGACAAGAGACCTGTTGAACAAGTATGAATTCCCCGGCGACGATATTCCTATTATCAGGGGATCGGCTTTGGCGGCAATGGAATCCGAAGGCAAAGACGATGAAGCCTGTAAGTGCATTGACGAATTGATGGCGGCGGTCGATGAGTATTTTCCGCTTCCTGAGCGTGATGTTGACAAGCCGTTTCTTATGCCGGTCGAGGATGTTTTCAGCATTAAAGGCCGTGGTACGGTCGGCACAGGCCGGGTTGAACGCGGTATAGTCCACACCGGCGAAGAGATCGAAATTGTTGGGCTTTCAAATGAAACACGCAAGACCGTTGTTACCGGCGTGGAGATGTTTAATAAAACCCTCAATGAAGGTCAGGCCGGTGATAACATCGGCGTGCTTTTGAGGGGCGTTGAAAAGAAGGATTTGGAACGGGGACAGGTTGTCGCGGCACCAGGTAGTATTACGCCACATACCAGGTTTCATTCTGAGGTCTATGTTCTAACCAAGGAGGAAGGCGGTCGTCATACGCCGTTCTTCTCAGGATACAAACCACAATTTTACTTCAGAACTACCGATATAACCGGTTCGGTTCATGCGTTAATGAGCAGGGATGGCAAGACTGCAGAGATGTGTATGCCTGGTGATAACATCGCTATGGATGTGGAGATTATAAATCCAATCGCTATGGAAGAAGGCCTTCGCTTTGCGATTCGTGAGGGTGGCCGGACAGTCGGGGCTGGTGTCGTAACGAAGATCATTACCTAAAATATATCTGAATAACTATCTGGAATCTGTGTGCGTCAAAAAGGGTGCTAAAACCAGCCAAACGTATTCAGGCGAGTATCTCAATGGTAACCGGATAATTCTTGAGTAATTAGCCCTACTTGGTTGGGACGAATCTTATGGCTAAAAAAAAGAGTAAAAGGGAGTATGTCTGGCTTGAATGTAGCGAGTGCAGCAACAGAAACTATCGCACAAGTGTTAGTGTAGCAGAAGGTACGCCCAAAATAAAACTTAAAAAATTCTGCAAAAATGAACGTAAGCATACTGTTCACAAGATACGACGCAAGTAATCGAATACTGAAAAGCACATATTTTGGCGTTTAAATAATTGCAGATAATCAACAAAAAAAAACAAATGGTCAATTGAATAGGCCAGTAGCTCAATTGGCAGAGCGTCGGTCTCCAAAACCGAAGGTTGGGGGTTCGATTCCCTCCTGGCCTGTTTTGAAGAATGAGGCGAGATGAGAAACTGGTAGATTTGCTTCTGTTAGTGATATGAGGTCGAAATGGTTTTTGACATTTACAAACGTGGTCAGGGCAAATATACAAGGCTGTGCAGTGCTTTCGGTATAGCTATAATTGCGGGATTGGGTTGTTTGCAGCTTTATAAAAAATTGCAGGCCGGCGACCTGGGATTATGGACCGAGACTATGGTGCCTGCCGGTTTGTTTGTTATCCTGGCCCTTTTGATTTTCTGGTTGGTTAATAAACCGTCACTTGCTGATTTTTTAATCGCCGCTGAAGGCGAAATGAAAAAGGTTAGCTGGTCGAGCAGGCAGGAAATAGCTATATCGACGTTTATAGTTATTGTGGTTGTCATTGCGATGGCAGTACTTCTTGGAACTACAGATATTGGTTTTAGAACATTATTTACGTGGCTTCTGAGCTAAATCGTATCTTGAAAGGGATATAATATAAGGTGTTAATATGCAGTGGTACGTTTTGCGAGTTGCGTCAAATAAGGAAGTGCAAGTCAAAGAATCGCTTACCCAGAAGGTTACAAAGGATGGCTTGTCGGATATTATTGGAAGGATAGAGGTTCCTATTGACAGGATTAAACGTATCCGTGGCAGTAAACAGATGGTCCAGACAAAACCCAAGTATCGCGGCTATGTTTTTATGGAAATGGAGTCGACAGAGGATGGCAGGGTACCGGAAAGAGCATGGTTCATGATCAAGGGGACGTCTGGCGTTGGAGATTTTATTGGCACGGAGGGATTTCCAACTGCTATGCGAGATACGGAGGTGGCAAAGATGCTTGATGAGGCTGAAAAGCCTGAAGCAGCACCAAGCATCAGAGTCGAGTTTAAGAAGGGTGATATGATTAAGATTAGAGAAGGAGCGTTTGAAAACTTTGAAGGCGTTGTCGATTCGATCGATCCTGAGCGAGGGATTGTTAAGGTAATTGTTTCGATTTTCGGCCGAAGTACGCCGCTGGACATTGAGTATTGGCAGATTGAGAAAGCGTGATTCATAGCTCAGTCCTCAATAAATAGAGCAAGAGATACGAGATTATGGCGAAAGCAATAAAAGTAAAAATTAAATTGCAGGCAAAGGGCGGCCAGGCAACACCGGCCCCCCCGGTAGGTCCTGCATTAGGTCAACACGGGGTAAACATAGGTCAGTTCGTATCGCAATTTAACGAGCGGACGAAAAGCCTGAACGGAACAGTCGTACCGGTCGTGATAAGCGTCTTTGCAGACAAAAGTTTCACTTTTGAAGTCAAGAGCCCCCCGGCGGCGGTATTGCTGAAACAGGCAGCCGAAATCGCAAAGGGCAGCGGCATCCCAAATAGGGAGAAGGTCGGAAAAGTCAGCGCAGAGCAAGTGCGAAAAATCGCCGAGACCAAGTTCAAGGATTTGAATGCATACGACCTGGATCAGGCGGAAAAAATTATAAGAGGTACCGCCCGAAGTATGGGCGTGGAGATAATTGATTAGTTAAGAACTTGTACATGATACGAGATATGAACTATGCGAGTTAGAAGTAAAAGATACGAGCAAGAATCGAAGCAACTTAACAAAGAGGCTATAAGCTTAACCCAAGCCGTCGAAAAGGTCAAGTCATTTAAGTCTGTGAAATTTGACCAGAGCGTTGAATGCGTGCTGAATTTAGGTATTGATCCGAAGCAGGCCGACCAGTTGGTCCGAGGCTCAATATCCCTGCCTAACGGGATAGGTAAGCAGAAAAAGGTAATCGCTTTCTGTGAGGGAGAGGATGTCGAGGCGGCTCGAAATGCCGGTGCTATTGAAGCAGGCTGTGACGAGCTGGTAAAAAAAGTCACGGATGGCTGGATGGACTTCGATGTGGCTATCGCCTCGCCAAAAGTAATGGGTAAAGTAGGCAAACTGGGCCGTGTGCTCGGACCACAGGGAAAGATGCCATCGCCTAAAAACGGTACTATAACTATGGATGTTGCGACCGCAGTGGCAGAATTCGCGGCAGGCAAGGTCGAGTTTAGAAATGATCCCGGCGGTAATGTCCACGTAGTAATTGGTAAACAAAGCTTCGAGACAGAAAAACTGGCAGAAAATTTCGAGGCGTTTGTTTCACATATAAAGAAGATCAAACCAGCCGCGGCCAAAGGTACATACATCAAAAAAATATGTATATCTGCGACAATGAGCCCCAGTATAACAGTTGATTACTAATTATTAATTACTGATTATTGAATTATCGATAACATGACAATAAATGCAGGATATGAAAAATGAGCAAATACGTAAAAGAGTTGCTGCAGTCAGAGCTGGAAAATAAAATTGTCAATGAGAACATCAAAGATTTTTTGATTATCAACACTAAAGGCGTGGGGGGAGTTGACAATAATGTAATGCGAGGCGAGCTTAAAGAAAAAAACATTGGATTATCAGTAGTAAAGAACTCGCTATTTAAAAAAGCGTTGTGCAATCAAAAGATGGAACATGCGGCAACACTTTTTAGCGGCCCCTGCGCTATTGCATACGGTGGTGATAGTATCGTTGATGTTGCGAAAGAGATGGTCGAATGGGCCAAAAAGGTTCCGGTGATAGAGATTAAGGGAGCCTTTCTCGACGGCTCAGCTTTAGACGCTAAAGCAGCAGCGGAACTTTCAAAGATGCCGACGCGAGTGGAATTACTGGGTGAAATTGTTAGCTTGTCACAGTCGGTTGCGGGCAGATTAGCCGGAATCATCGGTGCTCCTGCGGGAATTATTGCAGGTTGTGTAGAGACGATCGCAAAAGGGGGCGAGAAACAGGCGGCGTAAAACGAAATACTAAATTGCCTGTGTGGCTGTCCCTGTTTTTAGAAGGGGTTAAACGAAACGGCGTAGTTTCGGCTACCACCGGGCATTAGAGATATAGGAGTTCATAGAAATGGCAGAAGAACAAGCGAAAGAAACTACAGAAAAGAAAGAAGCAAAAGAAGAAAAACCTGCTAAAGAGACAAAAAAAGCGAATGATGAGCAGGGGAAAAAATGGAGCAGCGACATTAAGAAGATTGGCGATAAAATAGTCGGTCTGACATTGATGCAAGCGAAGGAGTTAGGCGACTATCTCAAGGAAGAATACGGTATCGAGCCTGCTGCCGGTGCCGCCGTTATGATGGCGGGGCCTGCTGCGCAAGGCCAGGCCGAGGAAAAAGAGGAGAAAACCAGTTTTGACGTAATCCTCAAAGAATTCGGCGACAAGAAAATTCAGGTTATCAAGGAGGTAAGGGCTTTGACAGGATTGGGATTGAAAGAAGCCAAGGATCTTGTGGATAATGCTCCCAAGCCGGTTAAGGAGGGCCTGAGCAAGGAAGATGCTGAAGCCGCTCAACAGAAGCTCGAAGCTGTAGGTGCGGTTGTCGAGGTAGTGTAAATAGGAGCAGGACTATGCGCCTGCCCTTGTGGGATGCTGAAGTTTGGGCCGTCAGGTAAAGTTACTCCTTCGGGGCGTTTGGGGCATTTAATGCTGGAGATTAGTAATGCGTGAGATTATTGCAGGCCAAATCACTCGTAGTTTTGGTAAAATACGCGACGCCGTTGAGATTCCGGATTTAGTGGCAATACAGAGAAGCAGTTACGATCGCTTTTTACAAAGAGGCGTGGCACCAACGAAAAGAAAGTCTGTCGGACTCGAAGCCATTTTCCAGGAGACGTTTCCTATCGAAAGCTATGATAAGAAAATGCTTTTGGAATACCTCTACTACGAGCTGGAAAAGCCGCATTATACACCTATGCAGTGCCGGCAGTTACGGCTGACCTACGGCTACCCGCTGAAAATCTGGTGCAGATTGCGCAGCAAGGAAGGCGAAGATTTGGCTGAGCAGGCAATGTATCTTGGTGAAATGCCGGTTATGATTGGCGGTGGTGAGTTCATTGTCAATGGGGCGGTGCGCGTCATTGTAAGCCAACTGCATCGAAGTCCAGGCGTTGATTTTCTTATCGAGAGCAAGGAAGGCGACAGGGTGCTGCATGGCGGTAGAGTCATACCGGAAAGAGGTAGCTGGATAGAGATAGGTGTTTCAAACAAAGACACTTTGGTTGTCAGAATTGACCAGTCCAGCAAGATACCGGCAACAATTTTTCTACGAGCTATGGATCCTGCCTATAGTACAACAGAACAAATCCTGCGCTTATTTTATCCAACGAAAGCGGTGCCGATTACTAAACTTACGCCGACGATGTGGGCTGTCGAACCGATCGTGGACAAAGAATCCGGTGAAATCATAGTCAAAGCCGGCGCACAAATCAGCGATAAG
This sequence comes from uncultured Pirellulales bacterium, assembly GCA_964612465.1. Lineage (GTDB taxonomy): Bacteria > Planctomycetota > Phycisphaerae > Sedimentisphaerales > Anaerobacaceae > JAFGPJ01. The sequence goes on along the minus strand of CAZTDF010000009.1, from coordinate 37,068 downwards.
GTTTCTTTAATACAAGCAGCATATGCAGCGCCCAAAGCGAAAAGTTCCAAGAAAAAAACAAAAGCTAAAAAGTCGAAAGAGTCAATTACCATAGAAGTAATTGAGAAAGCTCGAGATACTCTCATCTTAAACACCCTTGCTGAGGATGATTGCCAAAGCCACGAAAATGCGCTGTTGAGGTTTTATATGAGATTGAGACCCGGCAATCCGCCCAATAAAGAGAAGGCGAAAACCTTCTTTGCAGAGAAATTCTTTGATTCGAACCGCTATCGTCTCGGGAAAGTTGGCAGGTTCAGGATAAATCGTAAGTTTGACCAGAACATTGACGAAAATGAGATGACGCTTCGGCCTGAAGACTTCCTCAATACAATGAAGTACATAACGGGTTTGCGCAACAATGAAGGTCATGTTGACGACATCGACCATCTGGGCAACAGAAGGTTGCGTACGATAGACGAGCTTGCTGCTGATGAAATCAGAAAGGGGCTGCTTAAGCTGCGCAGGACCGTGCAGGAACGGATGAGTATGAAAAGAGACGTTGAACAGACCTTGCGTATCGCAGATTTGGTGAATTCCAAGAGCGTCTCGAGCAGTATCAACTATTTCTTCGGTCGTGGCGAGTTGAGCCAGGTTGTTGACCAAACTAATGCCTTGAGCCAATTGACTCACGAGAGACGGCTGTCCGCTCTTGGACCGGGCGGACTCAATAGAAGGCGGGCAGGCTTTGAAGTTCGTGACGTTCATATCAGCCATTACGGCAGAATTTGTCCGATTGAAACTCCCGAGGGCACGAATATCGGCCTTATTGCTTCGTTGGCGGTATTCTCTTCGATAGACGAGTATGGATTTCTGCTTACTCCATATACAAAAGTCAAGAACGGCAAGATCACTGACGAAGTCGAATACCTACGTGCCGATCAGGAAATGAAAGCAATATTTGCACCCCCGAGCGTCGTTGACCGCAAGACCAACAAAATCAACAAAGGTTTTGTCCTTGCAAGAAAAAGTGGTGAATTAGCCCATGTCTCTAGCGATGAAGTTGACTACGTTGATATTTCACCCAAGCAAATTGTTGGGATTTCAGCTTCACTTATTCCGTTTCTGGAGCATGACGACGCGAACAGGGCCTTGATGGGTTCGAACATGCAGCGACAGGCAGTTCCGTTGCTGAGGACAGAACCACCTTTGGTTGGCACTGGTATGGAGGCAACTGTTGGCCAGAACTCAAGCATGGTCGTCCATGCCAAAAACAGCGGCGTAGTTACCGATGTCGACGCAACCAGTATAGTCATTAACCATACAGATGAATACAATCTTGCTAAGTTTATTGGATTAAATGAAAGAACATGTCTTAATCAAAAGCCCATAATTCAGCTTGGTGAGAAGGTTAAGGCAGGCCAGGTCATAGCGGACGGTGGGGGTACCGCCGATGGCGTTCTGGCTTTAGGTAAAAATGTTCTTGTGGGGTTTGTCTCTTTTGACGGCTTCAACTTTGAGGACGCTATTATCATCAGCGAGAAACTCTGCAAGGATGACAGTTTTACAAGCATCCACATCGACGAATTTACAGCCGAAGTACGTGAAACTCGCCTTGGCAAGGAAGAGTTTACCTGCGATATTCCCAATGTTAGTGAAAGAGCCCTGCGGAATCTTGATGAACACGGAGTGGTACGTGAAGGAACAAGGGTCTGCCCGGGAGATATTCTCGTAGGTAAGGTAGTGCCAAAGAGCAAAACGGAACTTACACCTGAGGAAAAACTGCTGCACGCCATATTCGGCAGAGCCGGCGAAGATGTCAAAAATGACTCGCTTGAGCTGCCCAGCGGATATGAAGGAGTAGTCATAAAAACAGAGAGATTCAATAGGCGTGGAGCCGGCACGGAAGAACAGAAGAAAGCACTGACCGTCCAGTTAAAAGAATATGAAAAGCAAATGAAGGCCAAGGAATGTGTGATATTTAAGCAAATGATTGAAGCTGTCCACAAGAAGTTCGACGTCAATATAGTCGATCCGTCCACACGTCAGAAAGTCGGCGCAAGTGCTGATGATGAGGTTATTTATGAACAGGTAGAAAGCTTTAATATCAAGTGGATCAAACCTGCATCGCTCCGGGATAATGCGCAAAAAATCGTGGACAGATACTGGAACAAGATTTCTGAAATTCAGGAAGAGAAGACCCACAGGATTGAAGTTCTGAAACACGGCGACGAGTTACCGAGCGGAGTTTTGCAGATGGTAAAAATCTACGTCGCAATCAAAAGATCATTGTCAATTGGCGACAAAATGGCTGGACGTCACGGCAACAAAGGTGTTATCGCCAAGATTATGCCCGAGGAGGATATGCCGTTTCTCGAAGATGGTACGCCTCTTGAAATATTATTGAATCCTCTCGGCGTCCCGAGCCGAATGAATGTAGGTCAGATTCTCGAAACTCATCTCGGCTGGGTGGCGAAGGTGCTGGGCTTCAATGCCATTACACCAGTATTCGACGGCGCTAGTGAAGAGGATGTCCAACAATTGACGGCAGAATCGAACGAGCTCATGAGTAAACGAAAGGTCGAGCTCGAAGAGCAAAAACAGGTGCCGCCGTCTGGTGAGTTATTTGTTAATGTCCCAAATACTTTGAAGATTCAATTGTATGATGGCAGAACGGGTGAGCCATTTGATCAAAGAGCAACTATCGGATACATCTATATGATGAAACTGCATCATCTTGTCGATGACAAGATTCACGCACGGGCAACCGGGCCGTATAGCCTGATTACACAGCAGCCATTAGGTGGTAAAGCCAGAACCGGCGGGCAAAGATTCGGGGAAATGGAAGTTTGGGCACTGGAAGGATACGGGGCTGCTTATACACTGCAAGAGATGCTCACCGTAAAAAGTGATGATGTTGAGGGACGAACGAAAATTTACGAATCAATGGTCAAAGGACAAAACACTCTTGAAGCAGGTACACCATTATCCTTCGACGTATTGTGCAATGAGTTAAGAGGATTGGGATTAAACATTCAGCTTGAGAAGAAACGGCTTGGAAACGCCGCTCTGTAAGAATGATCCTTGATTATAGAATTACGACATACCGATTGTAAGGGGCCTTAAATGTTAGGAAGTATTTACGATCGAATTAATGATTACGGTTCCGTCACGATTTCGTTGGCTGGTCCTAATGATATTCGTAGCTGGTCTTTCGGTGAAGTACGAAAGCCTGAGACCATTAACTACCGTACTTATCGGCCGGAGAAGGATGGTCTGTTCTGTGAGCGAATATTCGGACCCGAACGTGACTGGGAGTGTGCATGCGGAAAATACAAAGGAACAAAGTTTAAAGGAATAATTTGCGACCGATGTGGTGTGAAAGTTACACATAGTCGAGTACGAAGAAAACGAATGGGGCATATCAATCTCGCCGCTCCGGTTGTGCATATATGGTTTTTCAAAGCCATACCTAATCGGCTGGGCAACCTTTTGGCTATGAAAAGCGCCGACCTCGAGAAAATTATATATTTTCAGGAATATGTCGTTATTGATCCTGGACAAACACCATTGAAAACCGGACAACTATTCACCGAAGAAGATTACAAGGATGCTACGAATAAATATGGAAAAGCATTCAAAGCAGCAATGGGAGCCGAAGCCATTAGAGCACTGCTTGAAAACCTCGAACTCGAGGAAGTCGGCAACCAGCTTACGCAGGCGATTACAAAAACAAACAGCAAGCAGAAGATTAAAGATCTTACAAAACGGCTTAAGATTATTAACCAGGTCAAAAACAGCAAAAACAAATCTCACTGGATGGTAATGGAGGTAATACCTGTTATTCCACCGGATTTAAGGCCTCTTGTTTTACTCGAGAGAGACAATTTTGCGACTAGCGATCTGAATGATCTATATAGGAGAATTATCAATCGAAATAACCGCTTGAAGAAGCTCATGGACCTCAATGCCCCCGAAGTGATTATACGCAATGAGAAGCGAATGCTTCAGCAGGCAGTAGATTCACTGATGGACAACGGACGCTGCCGCAGGTCAGTTTTGGGTAGTAATAACCGGCCACTTAAGTCATTAACCGATATGATTAAGGGCAAACAAGGCCGATTTCGAGAGAACCTGCTTGGCAAACGCGTAGACTACTCAGCCCGGTCGGTAATTGTTGTAGGTCCTGATCTTAAACTCTATCAATGTGGTCTTCCGAAAAAAATAGCTCTGGAACTGTATCAACCGTTCATTATTCGCAAGTTGAAACAACACGGACTGGCCGATACGATTAAAAGTGCCAAGAGAATGATAGAGCGGCGTGATGAGCAGGTCTGGGACATCCTGGAAGAAGTCATTCACCAGCACCCTGTCCTGTTAAACCGCGCTCCCACGCTCCATCGAATGGGTGTTCAGGCTTTTGAGCCGGTGCTCGTTGAAGGCAATGCTATTATGCTTCACCCATTAGCTTGCAGGGGTTTCAATGCTGACTTCGACGGCGACCAGATGGCTGTGCATTTGCCGTTAAGTGTCGAAGCGCAGGCGGAAACTTATATCTTGATGATGACGACCGCCAACATTTTTTCACCGGCTAACGGCTCTCCGATGGTCGGACCGTCTCAAGATATGGTGATGGGCAATTATTATTTAACCTATTTGGAAACTCGTGATGCACTGAAAACTGAAGAGCTGAGAATCTTTCGAGATACATTTGCAGCAATAATGGCTCTTGAAACGGGCAAAATCGATTTGCACACAAAGATAAGAGTCAAGCTCGATAATAATAGGATCATTAACGCTTCAGAACAAGTCCAAAATACGAAGATTGTTGAAACGACAGTAGGTCGGTGCATATTCAACGACATGCTTCCTGCGGGAATGCCATTTTACAATGTGACAATGTCTCAGAAAATGCTCAGCCGAGTAATTAGTAACTGTTTCGAATTCACAGGCTCAGCCGAAACAATAGACCTGCTTGATAGAATAAAGAATTTAGGCTTCAAGTATGCCACGCTGGCAGGCTTGAGTTTTGGGATAACGGACCTGAAGATTCCTATAAGGAAAGCCGAGATTATTGAAGAAACCGAGAAGAAGGTCAGCAAAATCCGCAAGAATTACAACAATGGTGTTTTGACCGAGGGCGAAAGATATAATCAGGTCATTGACGCTTGGACAAATGCCCGAGTTGAGGTAACCAACGAGATGATGCAGGGCTTCAAGGAAGATGTTAAAGCAGATGGCACGCCGTACCTGAATCCAATATACCTTATGAGTGATTCCGGGGCACGAGGAAGTGTTGACCAGATTCAGCAGCTTGCGGGAATGAGAGCGCTAATGGCCAAGCCCAGCGGAGAGATTATTGAGACACCCATTAAATCGAACTTTCGCGAGGGTTTAACCGTGCTTGAGTACTTCAGCTCGACGCACGGAGCGCGTAAAGGACTGGCTGATACTGCCTTAAAGACAGCTAATTCCGGCTATCTCACGCGCAAACTTATCGACGTAGCACAAAATCTAATTGTCATCGAACGCGACTGTCAGACCTTGCAGGGAATTACTAAAGGAACAGTCAGTAAAGGGGTACAAATTAATATTCCTCTTTCCCAGCTTATTATCGGCAGAACAGCCAGAGACAATATTCGCAATCCGATAACAGATGAAATGATCGTGCACGAGAATGAGGTAATAAACCAGGAAGCGGCGGCAAAAATCGAGGCTTTAGGCCTTGATGCCATCAGGGTAAGAAGTGCGCTGACCTGTGACAGTCCGTTTGGAGTCTGTGCGAAGTGTTACGGTTTGGATATGAGTACCGGGAAATTAGTCGAACAAGGCTCAGCTGTGGGTATTGTGGCGGCACAATCCATTGGAGAACCGGGAACACAATTGACATTAAGGACATTCCATACCGGAGGAGTCGCCGAAAGAGCTATTCTTGAAAGAGAACAAAAAGCCACACATGCAGGAAAGGTTCAGTATCGCGACATAAATGCGGTTGAAATCGAGCAAGAAGAGGGCAAAATAGCGACAGTGGCGCTTAAGCGAAATGGTGAAATAGCTATTATGGACGCAAAAGACCGAGAGCTTGACAGGTTCAAAGTGCCATATGGAGCTACTGTTTTAGTTAATGACGGCCGGAAAGTTAAGATTGGGGCCTCTCTATTTAGGTGGGATCCGCACCGGACGCCCATTTTGGCGGAAGTAGCCGGTCTTATACGATTCGTTGATATCATCGAAGGCGAGACCATTGGAATTGAAGAAGAGCGAAAAGGACAAGCCGGCAAGCCGGTAGTAATCGAGCATAAGGGTGACAAGCATCCTCAAACTATCATTGAGGATGCCGACGGAAAAATACTCGATGTTCACTATTTGCCTGCAGGAGCAAGAATTGAAGTTGTCGAGGGCGAGCAGGTTCAGGCCGGACAATTGCTTGCACATCAGCCCAGAGCCAGCGGAGGCACGCAGGACATAACGGGAGGTTTGCCCAGAGTTACCGAGGTGTTTGAAGCACGCAAACCCAAAGATCCTGCCGCTATGGCTGAGATCAGCGGGCGGGTCGAGCTGCGAAGTGATAAACGCAAGGGCAAAATGACGATTACAATCAGAAGTGAATCCGGCATGGAAAAAGAACACCATGTGCCGCGGGACAGGCATCTGAACGTTCATACCGGCGACTTCGCCGAAGCCGGTGACGCCCTGACGGACGGCCCGTTGGTGCCGCATGATATTCTGCGAATTAAGGGCGAAGAAGCGCTGCAAAGATATTTAACGATAGAAATTCAAAATGTCTATCGTTCACAGAATGTCAACATCAACGATAAACATATTGAGATCATTTGTTCTCAGATGATGCGAAAAGTCGAGATTGAGACTGTTGGTGACAGCTCATTTTTGCCGGGCGAGGTCGTTGATAAATTCGTATTCAGAAAAGAGAATGATAAATTAACAAATAGCGTCAGGATTACCGACGTTGGAGATGCGACTGATTTACAGGTCGACCAAATTGTCGACAAGAAAGAGTTGGCCGGTATCAACGAAAAGGTCGAAAGTATTGGTGGCAAAGGAGCTATAGGTCAAAAGGCAAAACCTGCAACTGCCAATACATTGCTATTGGGTATTACGAAGGCTTCGCTGTGGTCGGAGAGTTTTATCGCCGCAGCCAGCTTCCAGGAAACAACTAAGGTTCTGACTGAGGCTTCTTTAGCCGGTAAAACAGATGAACTACACGGCCTCAAGGAAAACGTAATACTCGGCCATCTTATACCGGCCGGTACGGCTTTCAAGCCGCATTTGGACATAAAAGTCAAGCACCTTGTTGAAGCTCCGCTGCCGAAGGAATTTGAAGAGGTCGAGGAAATCAAGGAAGCCAAAGAGGCTGAGGCAAAGGCAGATGCTGCTGTCAGAGAAGCCCTGGGAATCAATTGATTCAAAATCAATCAGCAGCTTTAAGAGTTTGAACATCCAACGGTTTTCCATTAGCCCGTTTGATACTGTTGTTTGCTCGGTATTTTCTCTAAACATCCTGAAGCTTGTTTGGCTTGTCGGCGGCTTTTAACTCTTCAGTTTTCTGTTGTTTGCTTTGCGAAATTTCTGATTCTGAGGTCCAAAAGACTTATTTATTGGATTATTAGCAAAAATTTTGTATTAGTAGCATAAAATCTCTTGGATTTTGCGCAGCTTATATTACAATAATGAACTGTTTTATCTATGACCAAAGAGAATACTTTATAATTAAATCAGGGAATTACGAAGATTATGCCAACTATAAATCAGTTAGTTAGGCGGCCTCGGTCGAAATCGAAGGGCCACAAGCGAGTATCTGATATCAGCGGTTCGCCGCAAAAGCGGGGAGTGTGTCTGATCGTAAGGACTCAGACGCCGAAGAAACCGAATTCGGCCTTACGAAAAATCGCCCGTGTGAGACTGACCAATGGCAAAGAGGTTACAGCTTACATCCCGGGCATTGACCACAATCTTCAGGAGCACAGCACCGTGATTATTCGCGGAGGCCGGGTCAGAGACCTGCCGGGCGTCCGATACCATATTGTCCGTGGTGTACTCGACTGTGCGGGGGTGGCTGATCGTAAACAGGGCAGAAGTAAATATGGTGCGAAGAAAGCAAAATGAATTGGTAATAGACTGACCGGTTAAATTGGTGAATTATAGCCGGTTACTCATAGCCAAATTGAGGAAAACAATGTCTAAAAAGTTTACCGCTTCAAGTCAACAATTAAAGCCGGATCCGAAGTTTAACAGCAAATTGGTTTCGAAATTCATAAACTGTCTGATGTTGGGCGGCAAAAAAAGCACTGCTCAGATGGTCTTTTATGATGCCATGGATATTATAAGCGAGAAGGTCAAGGATGCAGGTGCTCTTGAGGTGTTCGAAAAGGCCATCAACAACGTTAAACCGTTGATTGAGGTTCGCAGCAAACGTGTTGGAGGGGCCAGTTATCAGGTGCCGATGCAGGTAAATTCCAAGCGCCAACAATCACTTGCCTTCAGATGGATTTTAGCCTCAGCCAGGTCTAAGAAGGGCAAACCAATGGGCGCGCGTTTGGCCTCCGAATTATTAGATGCCTATAACGAAAGCGGTGGCGCGATGACCACACGAGAGAACATCCATAGAATGGCTGAAGCGAATAAGGCGTTTGCTCACTTTGCCTGGTAAATATTGTTGTTTATAACTGCCACGGTGTTTTTCTGTGAATGACCGTGGCAGTTTTCTTATATCGTATTGCAGCGTGTATATTGCCGTGTAGGGCAAGGCCCTTGTGCGTAACAAGGCAACTGCATGGGATTGCCCTTCTCTAAGACATGAGAATAGCGAAATGTCGAGCGCTCTGGAAAAACTACGCAATATCGGAATCATGGCTCATATTGACGCCGGCAAAACAACGGTAACCGAGCGTATACTTTACTATGCGGGCAAAACGTACAAAATGGGTGAAGTACATAACGGTACTGCAGTTATGGATTTTATGGAGGAGGAACAAAAAAGAGGTATTACTATCACATCGGCGGCGACGAAATGTCCCTGGAAGGATTTTGAAATCAACCTTATCGATACGCCGGGACATATTGATTTTACCGCCGAGGTCGAAAGGTCGTTGCGGGTTCTTGATGGCGCAGTAGCGGTATTCGACGGCAGTGAGGGCGTGCAGGCACAAAGCGAGACAGTTTGGAGGCAAGGGCAAAAATACGATCTGCCTTGTCTTTGCTTTGTGAATAAAATGGACAAAATTGGCGCCGACTTTGAGATGACTATTGATAGTATTCGGGATAAGCTTCTTGCAAATCCGATTTTATTGCAGATCCCTATCGGAGCCGAGGATTCCTTTGCCGGGATCATAGACCTTATAAAGTTGCAGGCGGTTTTTTATCAGACCGAAAAAATGGGCGCTACATTTACGGAAACTGAAATTCCCGCTGAATTGAAACAAACTGCCCAGCAGCAAAGAAACCATATGATTGAGCTTGCGGCCGAATATGACAGCGAATTGATGGAAAGCTTTGTCCACGATAAGCCAAGTGATATTGAAACAATTACCAGAGCAATTAGAAAAGGGACCATTAGCAACAAGCTTCATCCGGTATTTGTTGGCTCTGCTCTGAAATATATCGGCGTGCAAAGGCTTCTTGATGGTGTCCTGGCGTATCTACCTTCTCCATTGGACAAAGAGGTCCTCACCGGATATAAACCAACCGATAAGAGCAAAAAAATATCTATTAAGTGCGACCTTAACGGCAGTATGGTGGCGCTTGCATTTAAGATCACCAGCGATGTGCACGGCGATTTGAGTTTTCTTAGGATATATCAAGGCAGATTAAAGTCCGGCACCAGAGTTTTGAATGCAAATCGCAACAAGCGGGAGAATATTACCAGAATATTTGAAATGCACGCAAATGAGCGAAAAATATTGGACTCAGCCAGTGCCGGCGATATCGTCGCAGTTGTGGGATTAAAACAATCGCTCACAGGCGATACGATTTGTGATCCCAAAAAACCCATCTGCCTGCCGAACATTTCGTTTCCCCAGACGGTCATGAATATGTCGATTGAGCCCAGAACTGCTGCCGAAAAAGCAAAATTGGCAGATGCACTGGCTGCCTTGAAACGTGAAGATCCGACTTTTAAATGTAAAACGGACGCCGACACCGGCCAAACAATCATCAGTGGAATGGGTGAATTGCACCTGGAAGTGTTGCAGCACAAGCTGATAAGGGAGAAAGGAGTAAATGTCAGAGTTGGCAAGCCGCGTGTTGCCTACAGGGAAGCTATCACAAAATCAGTTGAGGCAGAGGGTAAATTTATACGCCAGACAGGTGGTCATGGCCAATACGGCCATGTTGTCTTACAGGTTGAGCCGCTGCTTACTGAGGACGGCCATTGGAGTAGTGATATTGAGTTTCAGAGCAAAGTTTCTGCTGATGCGGTTCCGAGAGAGTATATTCCTGATGTGGAAAGGGGCTGTTCGGATGCTTTAGGCGGTGGAGCATTGGGGGGCTATCCTATCGTGGGGATTAAAGTTACTTTGATTGATGGCTCCTTTCATTCTGTTGATTCTTCAAGTTTAGCTTTTGAACAGGCAGCATCTATAGCAGTCGAAAAGGCGGTTAAAAATGCTAAGCCGGTCTTACTTGAACCGGTAATGCGTCTTCAAGTAATTGTTCCACAATCCAATTTTGGGGCCGTACAGGGTAATTTGCTTGGGAAAAGGGGTTTAATTACTGATTGTAGGGTGCATGGAAATATGCAGGTTATTGATGCTAAAGTGCCCCTCGTAGAAATGTTTGGATATTCCAGCGAAATTAGAAGTGTAACAGCCGGCAGGGGAACCTTTACAATGGAGCCGTTGAGCTACGAGAAGGTCCCGGAGCAAATTGCAAAACAGATTATTTTTTAAATAATCAGGTTTTTTTGAATATAAATTAATTTTTTTTCACTTTTTATTGACAGCGATTGATTTATGTGATAGATTCGCGGGTTTTCAGCCGTAGCGAGCATCGCCAAGGATGGCTTTGCGTAACCTTAGTTGGGCTGTGGCATGTCTGTGATACTGTTGTCAGGGACGGTTTATTAACTTTATAAGGGATATGTGGTAAACCCGTAAATGGTTTTGGATGAGCAGTAAGCTATTCCAAATCCAAACTCTTAAGGAAGGCGAATTTGATATTTGGTTACTGGTATATTGAAATAGCTTGTTGAAAACGGAAGCAACAAATCAGTAATACACCGTCAACATTCATTTACAAGGCCTCTCCTGCCAGAATCAAGAAAATATGTTGAGCAGACAATAGGAAAACTATAAACTAAAAGCAGTTTTTTTGTTGTTTTTGCCATATAAATCGATATACTTCAAAGCTTTAAAGGCTTGAAAGGTATAAACCTGATTAGAAATTTAATACTTATGAGTAATATGATACATAAAAAGTGGATTTCTAAGGAGGTAGACTTGAGGTGAGGTTACTGCTTTGTATAGGGGTAAATGTTGCCCCGCACGCTCTTGTATGTGTGTCAAGCAGTTACTATGAAAGCCGTCAGTGTTGAGCAAGCTACGGGCAGCCGAGAGGATAAGTTATGGCTACTGAAACAGAAAGAATACGAATAAAAATGGAATCTTACGACCACAGGGCTCTTGATGCGTCTGCTAAGGAAATAGTAGAACACGCCCGAAAGACCAATGCCCGTGTCAGTGGTCCGGTACCATTGCCGACGCGCATTGAAAGATATACTGTCCTAAGAAGTCCTCACATCGATAAAAAATCGCGTGAGCAGTTTGAGTTGAGGACTCATAAACGTCTGATTGATATTCACGAGGCCAACGCGCGAACAGTCGAAGTACTGAACCGTTTGGTAGTGCCGGCGGGAGTTTTTGTAAGGATTAAAGCCTAATTCGCGAAGTGCGAGTCGAATTACGAGATATAAATTATGGCGATTCTATTGGGAAAAAAAGTTGGAATGACCCAGGTTTATAACGAATTGGGCAAATTAGTGCCGGTTTCGGTCATACAAGCAGGCCCCTGTGTAGTTATGCAGGTAAAGAGTGCCGAGACCGATGGCTACAATGCCATACAGCTTGGTTTCGATGAGGTGAAACCTGTGCGCAGGAAAAAGCCGGAAATCGGACACGCCAGGAAAGCCAATGCCGAGCCGAAGAAATTCGTCAAAGAGATGCGACTTCCGGACGATGTCGAACAAGAATACAAAGCTGGAGAATCTGTCACAGTAGCAGTTTTTTCGGAAGAGAAATCTGTCGACGTTGTCGGAACCAGCAAAGGCAAAGGCTTCGCGGGCGTGATGAAACGGCACGGCTTCGGTGGATTCCCGGCCTCGCACGGCACGGAACGAAAACACAGAGCACCTGGCTCAATAGCAAGTTTCGCCAGCGATGCCGGTCATGGCCCCGGCCCTAAAAGGGGCAAGAGAATGGCAGGTCATTTGGGCCACTGCCGGGTTACAACAAAAAATCATGACCTGGTAAAGATAGACAAAGAAAAGAATTTATTAATTGTAAAGGGTTCCATACCCGGACCAGCCGGCGGCTACTGCATTATCCGTAGCGCTAAAAAGTAGAAAAACGTGCAGTTATTGGTAAGCCAGTTACGAGAAACAATAAAATGATTGATTTGGCTGTTTATAATACGGATGGGAAAGAGGTTGATAGCTTGAAGGTCGATGAGACCACTTTGGGCGGGACAGTCAGATACTCTTTGCTTAAGCAGGCTATTGTTATGTGTCATGCTAACAAGCGTGTGGGAACAGCCGCAACTAAAAGCAGAAGTATGGTGGTTGGCTCAAGCAAAAAGCTATTCAGGCAAAAAGGCACGGGAAATGCACGCGTTGGCAACATTAGGACGGGCAAACGTGTCGGCGGCGGCGTTACTTTCGCCAAGAGCCTTAGAGATTTTCGTAAACGTATGCCTAAGAAACAAAGAAGATTAGCCAGGGATTCGGCAATATTGGCAAAACTTTTAAGTAACAATGTTGTAGTGGTTGACGGGCTCAGCTTCGAGAAGCCGAAAACCAGGGAATTTGTAAGCATTCTGAATAATTTGAAGATTGAACGCAGTTGTCTCGTGACTATTAGCTCCGAAGATGTTAATATTTACAAATCTGCTAAGAATATTCCGAAAGTGACGGTTATGCCTGTGGACGAATTGAACGCGGGCGAGATTTGTGGCTATCGTAAAATGTTGTTTACAAAAGAGGCTCTTTTGTCTGTCCTGGCGGCAGAGAAGACAAACGAAAATTAGTAACTAAGGTGAAAACTTAATGTATTTTTCGTTCTGAATATCAGTGAAGCGGAATTGATTCTTAAATTTGCTTCGCTCCGTTCAGAATGGCATAAGCTTGCAATATTAGATACGGATAATTAGTGTGGATGACTATAATATAATAATAAAGCCTTTGATTACAGAGCAGGGAATGCACTTTGCAAATGCGAAAGGCGCCTACAGCTTTGAAGTGAATAAGCGGGCTAACAAGGCCCAGATAAAAAACGCTGTGGAGAGAATATACAACGTTAAAGTGCAAAAGGTAAGAACTGCAAATAGAAAAGGCAAGCATCGTCGCAGAGGCAGGACTTCTGGCATGACGGCGAGCTGGAAAAAAGCTGTTGTGTTTTTGAATCCAGATTTTCATATAGATTTATTCTAAAAGCAGCATAAGAGATACGAGCTATGGGTATTCGAGTTTATAAACCAACAAGTGCCGGACGAAGAAACAGTTCGGTAAATGATTATGCTGAGCTAACGACCGACCGGCCGGAGAAGTCTCTCTGCAAGCGGATCAAAAAGAACGGCGGAAGAAACCATTCTGGTAAAACCACTGTTCGGTTCAGAGGCGGCGGCGCAAGAAAAATTTACCGTATAATTGATTTCAAGCGTAATAAAGATGGTATCCCCGCGAAAGTGGCAACGATTGAATACGATCCTAACAGGAACTGTTTTATATCCTTACTGCATTACAAAGATGGCGAAAAAAGATATATATTAGCGCCGTTAGGTATAAAGGTCGGTGAAAACGTAGAAAGCGGCGAATCCTGCGAGCCCAAGATCGGCAATTCGATGCCGCTTTCGGCAATTCCAGCCGGACTGGAGATTCACAATATCGAAATGAGAGCCGGCCAGGGCGGAAAACTCGTAAGGGGTGCCGGCAACGCGGCAAGAATTGTAGCAAAAGAAGGTAATTGGATTACCATCGTTTTGCCAAGCGGTGAAATGCGGATGATTCGTAAGGAGTGCCGGGCAACAATTGGCAGGATCAGTAATCCCGACCACCAGAACGTACGAATCGGTAAGGCCGGGCGAAAACGCCACATGGGACGTAGACCTCACGTAAGAGGAAAAGCAATGAATCCCGTTGCTCATCCTATGGGTGGCGGTGAAGGTAGAGCTAATGGCGGACGACATCCCTGTTCGCCCACCGGTGTGCTTGCAAAAGGTGGAAAAACAAGAAATCCACGAAATCCGAGTAACAATAGAATTATTCGAAGACGAAAGAGCAAGAGGCAAAAACAATTATCCCTGTAATGTCGCCTCTAATTGAGAGAAACATATACGAGATATAAGATATGGGAAGATCTTTTAAAAAAGGACCATATGTTGATGATAAGCTGTTTATCAAAGTCAACAAACAAACAGAATCCGGTTCTCGTGAGCCAATAAAAACATGGGCGAGAAGATGTACGATAGTCCCCGAGTTCGTCGGTTTCACATTTCTGGTCCACAATGGCAAGATGTTTCACAAGGTCTTTATTACCGAGGATATGGTTGGACACAAGTTAGGTGAATTCTCGCCAACAAGGATGTTTAAAGGTCATTCGAGCAAAAAGATAAAATAGTAAAATAGGGCAATATTGATAATTAAGAGCATCAGCAAAGAATCGAAACGATCCGGAAGATATTCTTTGCTGCTCTGTTGAGAATGCATTAAGGTCATTACGGTAAATATGTTAAGTGCTGATAAACTAAAAGAGCTTTGCCGGCAGCAGCAGATAAGTGTTGATGAGTTGGCCAGCCATCTTGCCAGAGGTGGCTTCGACAGCCAAAAAGCGACAGTGGCTGTGAAAAACTGGCAAAAGGGCCTTTTCAAGCCCGAGCCAGGAGCGGACGATATTCGTCGTTTGGCGACTGCTTTATCCGTTGAGGTAAATGATTTGGTCGACTGGCGTTCTTCTTATCGCTATGCCCCGATGTCGGCACGAAAGGTTCGGTTGGTTACTGAGATGATAACCGGCCGAAGAGTTCAGGAAGCAATGGATATCCTGAAGTTCACAAGAAAACGTGCCGCTACGATGATCGACAAGGTTTTAAGAAGTGCCGTTGCGGATGCAGATGAGCAGCAGGCTGATGTTGATAATCTTTATGTAAGTTCTGCCCGTGTTGACGATGCAGGGATCCGTGTAGGTACGAAAAGATGGATTCCAAAAGACAGGGGCAGAGCGCATCCCATTCGCAAGAAAGCCTGCCATATACAGGTTACGGTAACGCATATATAGGCAAATAGATAAATAGCAGAAAAGTAATACGAGATACGAAATTATGGGCCAGAAAGTATCACCAATAGGTTTTAGGACAGGAGTAACACTTGGTTGGCAGAGCACATGGTTTGCTCCTAAGGCCAATTACGGTGAATTTCTTGTTGAGGACCAGAAGATTCGTCGGTATGTCGATAATAGATTTAATCGTCGTATGCCCAAAGGTGCTGTGGCGAAGACCGAAATAATACGGACACGTAACGAAGTAAAAGTAACGCTGCATAGTGCCAGGCCAGGCGTGGTTATAGGCCCAAGGGGTGGTGAGGTCGATAAGTTGCGGGAAGAGCTTGAAGAGTTAACAGGTCGACAGATCAATGTCAATGTGGTCGAGATAAAAGAGCCTGACCTTAATGCCACACTGGTGGCTGAAGCAATTGCTGAGCAATTAGGTAAACGAGCCTCATTCAGGCGCACGATGAAGCAGTTTTGCGAGTCGGCAATGAATGCCGGAGCTAAAGGAGTTAAGATTATCTGCTCGGGTCGGCTGGCAGGATCGGAAATGGCCAGGAAGGAAACACAGAAACTTGGCAGTATTCCACTGCATACGCTGGATGCTAATGTAGATTACGCCGTGGCAACTGCAAGAACAACATATGGAGCCATAGGTGTTAAAACATGGATTTATAAAGGTAAGTTTGGCGAGGAAATCGTGCAAAGTCATTACCGTCGTCAGCGCCGTCCACCGAAACGTGTTGGCCCGGCGATGAGAGGCAGAGGCGGTGCTAAAGGTGCACCGAAACTTGAAAGCAAAGTTTCCGCCGAACCCAAAGCGGCTGCACCATTGGTAGAGCCGGATAAAGGTGAATCAAAAAGTACTGAGGCAAGTTAAGAACGAGCGTTTTCCTATAATGAAAATGCTTTTCGTAAGTATAGTTTTTACAAAGGTCTAAAAAATGGCAATGATGCCGAAGAGAGTTAAGTTCCGTAAAAGCCAACGCGGCATAATGAAAGGTAATGCTTCAAGGTGTAACTATGTAGCGTTCGGTGAATACGGCTTGCAGGCTTTGGAAACGAGTTGGATAAGCGCACGGAACATCGAAGCCGGCCGAGTTGCAGCAACTCACTTTCTGCATCGTGAAGGCAAGGTCTATATCAGGGTGTTTCCACATAAGCCGGTAAGTTCCAAGCCGTTGGAAACGCGAATGGGCAAAGGTAAGGGTGAGCCTGAATTTTGGGTCGCAAGAGTAAGGCCCGGGCAGGTTTGCTTTGAGATCGGCGGAGTGAGCGAAGATGTGGCGAAGCAGGCACTCGTCAGGGTTGCTCATAAAATGCCTGTCAAATGCAGGTTTGTTAAACGAAGGCACTCATTGTAAAAGGGAACCTTGAGATGAAAGCGCAGTATTACCGAGAGTTGAGCCCGGATGAGCTTGATGGCAAATTAGAAGAGTGTGAAAGGCATTTGTTTGATTTGCGATCGCAGGCGGTAACGGAAAAACTGGAGAATTCCAAGGCCGTAACTAACGTTAAACGCGATATCGCTCGGATTAAAACAATAATGCGACAAAGCAAGTTGTAGTTTGTTTATAGGTAACAGTTAACCGGAAAATCGAAAATGCAGGATCGGAAATTAAAGACTTTGACTGGCGTGGTAGTAAGCAATAGCGGCAACAAAAGCGTTAAAATTGCCCTTGATTACAAGGTTCGACATCCAAAGTATGGTAAATATATAAAACGCAGAACTAAAATCGGCGTTCATGATGAGCATAATCTGAGCGGCGTTGGTGACGTCATTGAAATTGCTGAATGCAGGCCTCGCAGCAAAACCAAGAGCTGGCGTCTTGTGAAGGTTGTAAAAAAAGCGGGCCAGGCGTAAATAGAGATACGAGACGATGATTCAGCAGGAAACAATGTTGGATATAGCCGACAACTCCGGTGTCAAGTCGGCATTATGTATAAAAGTTCTTGGCAGAGGTGGGGCTCGCGGCAAGAAAACCCGACCGGTCGCCGGGGTGGGAGATATTGTATGTGTAGCTATAAAGAAGTCACTGCCAAGCTGCCAGTTGGATGACAAGAAAGTGCATAAATGCGTTATTATTCGCACAAAGAGCCCGGTCAAACGTTCTGACGGCAGTTATGTAAGGTTCGATAGCAATGCCGCAGTGATGATTGACGGCGAAGGTAATCCGATAGGGACCAGGATTTTTGGTGCGGTAGCTCGTGAGCTACGTGAAAAAAACTATATGAAAATTATCTCGCTTGCAAGCGAAGTAGTCTAAATGTATGAAGAATCTCGTAAAGCGCCAAGCGGGATATGAAATAAGAGATACGATTTTATGGCTTTACATATAAAAAAAGGTGATATAGTAGAGATTATAACTGGTGACCACAAAGGTACTACCGGCAGGGTTTTGCGAGTGATACGTGACAAGAACAGTGTTATTGTTCAGGGTCACAATATAGTTAAAAAGCACGTTCGGCCTTCACGTAAAAATCCGCAGGGAGGCCGGATCAATGTTGAACAACCGATCCATATAAGTAATGTTTTACCGGTAAATCCGAAAAGCTCGAAAGGCGGCAGAGTCCGTTTTGAGGTGGAAAAGGATGGCAGCAAAAAACGCCTTGCCTCTGACGGTTCCGAAATTGGCATTGTTCGAAAAATAAAATAAGCTGATGATTAGCAGCTATTAACTATTTAATACGGTTGCAAGATACAAGATGGCACGTTTGAAAGATTTATATAAGTCAAAGGTAGTTCAGGAACTGACCAAAGAGTTTAGTTACAAAAATTCTATGGCTGTTCCGCGAATGGAAAAGGTCGTAATCTCGATGGGTGTAGGCAGAGCGACGCAGGACAAGAAATTTCTGGAATCAGCTAAAAAGGACCTGATGATGATTACCGGCCAGATGCCTCTTGTCTGTAAAGCCAAGAAAAGCGTTTCGAACTTCAAGGTCAGGGAAGGGGTTGAAACCGGCTTAAAAGTTACTGTTCGCGGCGTGAGAATGTACGAATTTATGGATAGACTCGTTAGTCTTGCGATACCGCGGGTAAGAGACTTTCGTGGCCTTAACGACAACAGTTTTGACGGAAGAGGCAATTACTCGATGGGTCTGAGTGAGCAGAGCGTTTTTCCGGAAATCAACGTGGCAAAAATGGAGTTTCAGCAGGGTATGAATATAACTTTTGTAACTACGGCACGGACCGACGAAGAAGCAAAAAAACTGCTTGAGCTTTTTGGTATGCCGTTCAGAAGGCATGAATCGTAAAACGCCGGACGAGATGAGAAATTGGAGCTTGTGAATGTCAACTAAAGCACTGGAAAACAAGGCAGAAAAAAAACAAAGATTTCGTGTCAGGCAATATACACGCTGTCAGCTTTGCGGCAGGTCCAGAGCCGTTTATCGCAAGTTTAAGATTTGCCGCATTTGTTTTAGAACTTTGGCTAACGAAGGAAAAATACCGGGAGTTAAAAAAGCCAGTTGGTAAAGAACGTG
The DNA here is from genome assembly GCA_964612465.1 of uncultured Pirellulales bacterium. Taxonomy (GTDB): domain Bacteria; phylum Planctomycetota; class Phycisphaerae; order Sedimentisphaerales; family Anaerobacaceae; genus JAFGPJ01. The sequence continues at coordinate 18,121 of CAZTDF010000009.1, read as the reverse complement.
ATTTAACGTGTCAAATGTAATTCTAAAAAGACATACGATATACGAGATGTGAAATTATGAGTTTAAGTGATCCCATAGCCGATATGCTGACGAGGATTCGCAATGCTGTGCGAGTAAACAAAGAGCAGGTTAACATTAAAGCGTCAAAAATCTGCGAAGGCATAGCGGCTGTGTTGAAAAAAGAAGGTTATATCTCGGATTATGATCGGATTGATGATGGCAATCAGGGGATACTAAGGGTTACGTTAAAGTATGATCAGGAAGGCCGTCCCATTATTAACGAGATAACAAGAGCAAGTAAGCCCGGCCGTAGAGTCTATTGCTCCGTTGAAAAGCTGCCGCGAGTTTTAGCCGGCATGGGTATAGCAATAGTTTCTACAAGTGAAGGTGTAATGAGTGATGTAAACTGCCGCCAGAATAATGTCGGCGGCGAGGTTCTATGTACGGTTAACTAATGAGTCGTATCGGAAAAAAACCTATTGTTATCCCCGGTGATGTTAAGGTCGAAATCAAAGGCCTTTCTATCAAGATCTCGGGTTCGCTTGGGCAGCTCCAGATGGACTGTCATCCGCGGATAAAAGTGAAAGTTGACGATTCTGATGGTAAGATATTCGTTGAAAACGAAAAACCACAGGATCACATGAACAGGCAGTTACACGGTACAATGCGATCCTTGATTGCCAACATGATTACCGGTGTCAGTAAAGGTTTTGAAAGGAAAATGGAAATTTACGGTACCGGTTATAATCTGAAGGAACAGGGTCAAAAACTGCTTTTTCAAGTTGGTTTTTGCCATCCTGTAGAACGGGTAATACCGAAGGGCATCAAGGTCAAAATTGACGTCGGCGCAACAAGGGGCAATGAAGTCCCCGCGAAGTTCACGCTTTCGGCAATAGACAAATGTCTGCTTGGGCAGTTCGCTGCAGATATACGAAAGATAAGACCGCCTGAGCCCTACAAAGGAAAAGGCATCCGTTATGCCGATGAGCATGTACGACGTAAAGTCGGCAAGGCATTTGCTTCGGGAACAGCATAAGAATAGAAATAGAAATAGGAATTGAGAATTGAGAGCTGGTAAAATACAAAAAGCGGCACTTAGGCGTAAATATCACGTTAGGAAAAAGGTCTTTGGAACTCCGGACAGACCACGGCTTTCGGTGTTTCGGTCGAACAGACATATTTACACCCAAATTATCGATGATACCGCAGGCGCAACACTTGCTTCGGCAAGTACAAAGACAAAAATCCAGCGGGACCAGTTACCCAATGCGGGTAATATAAAAGCTGCTGAAATAGTAGGCGAAGCGATCGCAAAACAAGCCCTAAGCGTCGGTATTAAGTGCGTTTGCTTCGATAGAAATAGATATAAATTCCATGGCAGAGTCAAGGCTCTTGCCGAATCGGCAAAGAAAGCCGGGCTGGTCTTTTAATAAAGAAACGATAAAGCTTGGAGAAAAAATTGGCAGTAGAACCTCTTAAACTATCGGAACAGGAAGAAAAGCCGCTGGAAGATACGGTTGTAAAAATATTCCGTTGTTCCAAAGTGGTCAAAGGTGGTCGGCGGTTCAGCTTTGCAGCATTGGTTGTTGTTGGTGATCGTGCAGGCACAGTGGGTGTCGGTTATGGCAAGGCTAACGAGGTCCCACGAGCAGTCGAGAAAGCTGTAAAAGATGCCAAAAAATCTTTGAAAAAGATTGCTTTGGTTGGCCGAACGATTCCGCACCGAATCAACGGTGAATACAGAGCTACGAAGATAGCATTGGTTCCGGCCAGTCCTGGTACTGGAGTTATAGCCGGCTCCAGCGCCCGAGCAGTACTCGAATATGCCGGTGTGCAGGATGTACTTACAAAAGTTTACGGCAGCACTTCTGCCAAAAATGTAGTCAAAGCAACACTTGAAGGCTTATTGAAACTACGCAGCAAAGAAATGGTCGAATCTTTACGTGGTGTGGCCATTGAGGTTTAATTAATACCGATTGAAAGATGGTTGATTTGAATGTTGAATCATGAAATAACTTCCGTTGTAGGTAAACATACACGTCGCCGCCGCATTGGCAGAGGCAGTGGCAGCGGCCATGGCAAGACGTGTGGCCGAGGTCATAAAGGTGCCGGCAGCAGGGCTGGCTCAACCTCAGTTTCGCTAAAAGAGGGTGGTCAGATGCCCTTGTTTCGCCGGCTTCCTAAACGGGGCTTTAATAACTACAATTTCGCAAATCGCTGCGAAATTGTCAATGTCTGTCAACTTGAAAGATTTGAGGATGGCGCCATTGTTGGAGTAGAGCAGTTGTCCGGCGCCGGACTGATTGACAGCATTAAAAGTAAAGTCAAGATTCTCGGTAAAGGAGATCTGACGAAAAAGCTGCAGGTAACAGCTCATAAATTCAGTAAAAATGCTGAACAGAAAATTGCCGCATCCGGCGGAATGGTAAATATGATTTGATGCTTGTTAGTTTGCCGCGTCATGCGAAATGGAACGCAAAACATAATAGACGGGATATGAAATAATGCTTGGAACAGTGGTCAACATATTCAGAGTTAAGGACCTGCGTAACAAGATACTTTTTACTTTGGCGCTGCTGGTTATATACAGAGTCGGCTTCCATATCCCTGTTCCCGGTTTTGACCCTGCCGCGATTGAAAGCGTCGCTGGCTCGAAAGACACCGAGAGCCCATTGGGCAGAGCTGCTCTATATATGCAGATGTTTACAGGTGGAAGGCTTGATAAAAGCAGCTTATTCGGGCTGGGAATTATGCCCTATATTACAGCATCAATTATCCTTATGCTGTTGGGCGAGGTCGTTCCCGCCTTGAAGAAGCTGCGCCAGGAAGGCCAGACGGGGCACAAAAAGATACAGGAGTATACGCGCTATCTGACTGTACTTATATGCGTCGTTCAGTCGGTAATGTTTATGAAATTGTTGGGGGGGCAAGGTGGAGGATTGACCTACGCCGGTATGTACCGCCAGGCTATCATGATGGGTGTTGTCGGTATGACTGCCGGGACTATTTTCTTGATGTGGCTTGGCGAGCAGATTGATGAATATGGCATAGGCAATGGCATCAGTTTGATAATTATGGCCGGCATTGTCTCCAGAATGCCATGGGCGATCTGGACGCTCTGGCAGGATGTCGATTTGAGAATCAGTGCCGGCCCCAGCAGCGTAGGTCCGGCAAAGATCCTGTTCCTTATAGCGGCGTTTGTTTTTGTTGTTGCCGGTGCCATACTAATCACTCAAGGCCAGCGCCGAATACCGATCCAGCAGGCAAAGCAGATGCGAGGTCGCCGGATGTATGGTGGTCAGAGGCATTATTTACCACTTCGCGTCAATCACGGCGGTGTGATGCCAATAATTTTCGCATCGAGCTTTATGATTTTTCCGCCGTTAATACTTGGGCAATTATCAAGAATTCAAAGTTTAAGTGAATCAGTAATTCTTCAGACTATTTACGATGCTTTAAGTTTCCGTGCTTATACTTACAATGTTCTTTATATGTTACTGATATTTTTATTCGCTTATTTTTGGGTGACCGTGCAATTTCAGCCCAAGGAAATGGCAAAGAATCTCAGGGATTCCGGAAGTTTTATTCCCGGGCTTCGACCGGGACGCAGAACCGCCGACTACCTGGAAACGGTAATGACCAGGATTACATATTTCGGAGCGTCATTCCTGGCAATAATTGCCATTGTGCCGTCGCTGATAATCGTGTTGCTCGGGATTAATCCGAGCGTGGCAAATTTTCTGGGCGGCACCGGTTTGTTGATAGTTGTCAGTGTTTCGCTCGATCTGGTTCAGAAAATAGAAGCCAATCTATTGATGCGAAGCTATGATGGCTTTAGCGGATCCGGCAGAATCAAAGGAGCGTATGCATGAAAGTAGTTTTATTAGGAGCCCCCGGTGCCGGTAAAGGAACGCAGTGTAAAAGTATTGTTGCACGATATAACCTGCTCCATTTATCCAGTGGAGACATTTTACGACAGGAAAGGGCCGAAGGTACTGAGTTAGGGAAAAAGGCCCAGGATTACATGGATTCAGGCGCACTTGTGCCGGATGAAATAATAATAGAGATGATGGCCAAAGCAATCGAGAAAGCCCCTGCTGTTGGTTTTGTACTGGATGGTTTTCCCAGAACGGTTAATCAGGCTATCGAGTTGGATAAAGCTTTGGTCGCAAGCGGGCAAAAAATAGATTCTGTCTTGAACCTGGAGATAGATGACCACGTTGTAACAAAACGAATAACGGGAAGAAGGAGTTGTCCGAAGTGTGGAGCGGTTTACCACATTGAAAACTTAAAGCCAAAAACTGAAGGTATATGTGATAAAGACGGTGCTGAGCTTGTTCAAAGGTCTGATGATACTGAGGAAGTATTGGCGAATCGTCTTGAGACTTACCACCAGCAGACAGAGCCCCTGGTGGATTACTATAGGAAAAACAGTACAGTCTATGACTTCGATGCTGACAGGAATCCCGATGATGTAAGGGCTTCAATGTTTGAGAAACTGGATGTCCTTGTTAAAAGGTGAAGCGATGGCTATGTATCGAATCATAAATCACGAGGCTCGAATGATGAGATATGAAATTCGATGGCTATAACGCTTCGCAGTCATAGGGAAATTGAGTTGATGCGCAAGGCAGGTGCCGTTGTAGCAGATGTTCTTTTAAAACTAAAGGAGATTGCAGAGCCCGGAATGACCACTGCCTGGCTTGACAGCGTAGCTCTGCAAATGACCGCTGATGCCGGAGCGGAAGCTTTATTTAAAGGTGTCCGAAGCCCGGTTGCGAGAATCCCGTTTCCTGGTGCAATTTGTGCCTCGATAAATGAACAAGTCGTTCACGGAATTCCTTCAGAGGATGCAAGGCTCAAGAAGGGTGATATCCTCAGCATTGATTTCGGTGCCAGACTTAACGGTTATTGTGGAGATTCGGCAGTTACGATTGCCATTGGTGAGATTTCCGAGAATAGACGCAAACTAATGGACGTAACAAAACATGTTCTTAATATAGCAATAGAGAAATCTGCACCGGCTGTTAGATGGAGTCAGGTAGCTGCCGAGATGCAGCGATATGCTGAATCCGCTGGATTTTCCGTAGTGAAGGATTTTGTTGGGCACGGAATCGGCAGGAAAATGCATGAAGAGCCGAGAGTACCTAACTTTGTAAGTGATGAGTTGCTGAAGAATGATATTATTTTGGCCGAAGGAATGGTTTTGGCTGTTGAGCCCATGATTAATACCGGCACGAGTGCTGTGAAAACTTTAAAGAACGGATGGACAGTAGTAACAAGAGACGGGAAATCCTCGGCTCATTTTGAACATACAATCGTGATATTAAAAAATGGTTGTGAAGTATTAACGACAAATGGACATTGAACAAGGGAAAGAACGAATCATAAGTCACGGGTTGTGAAACAAATGGCAAAGAAGGATACGATAAGATTGCAAGCCAAAGTGACTGATGCTTTACCGAATGCGATGTTTAGAGTAGAGTTGGAGAACGGCCACAAGGTATTGGCACATGTTTCGGGCAAGATGCGCATGAATTTTATCCGAATATTACCGGGTGACACGGTCATAGTCGAGATGTCACCGTATGATTTAAATAGAGGCAGAATAGTACTCAGGCATTAGCCGAGGTTGATTTACGGCGAATAGCAAACGTGTTCGGCCGTAAACTATGATCGAAAAGCAGGGATTAATATGAAAGTTAGAAGTTCTGTAAAACGTATATGTGAGAATTGTAAAGTTGTTAGACGCAAAGGCGTCGTGCGGGTGATTTGTACGAACCCTCGCCATAAACAACGTCAGGGTTAATTGACAAACGATAATTGGTGAATGATGATTGATGATTCGATAACCTTAGGATCAATAATTGATTTGAAAGAGGAGCTTTTATGCCGCGTATAGTTGGTGTTGATATTCCCAATGAAAAATCCATATGGATTTCGCTGACCTATATTGTTGGTATTGGTAAATACACATCGGGGCAGATATTAAAAGAGGCCGGAATCGATAAAGATACAAAGGCCGGCAAGCTCAGCGAAGATGAGCTTAGCCATATAACCCAGATTATCGACCGCAGTTATATCGTGGAAGGTCAGCTTCGCAGGCAGGTTAGTCAAAATATAGCTCGCCTGCGAGATATAAATTGTTACAAGGGCATTCGCCACAGAAGGGGTCTGCCTGTTCACGGGCAGTGCACGCAAAGTAACGCGCGCACACGCAAGGGGCCGAGAAAAACCGTTGCAGGCAAGAAAGGTGTAAAGGAAAAACGCTAAAATCGGTTATTATGAATAAATACACAGTGCGGGAATAATAATGGCAAAAAGGGTAAAGCGAAAAGTTAGAAAAAATGTCGTCCGAGCTATTGTACATATAAGAGCGACGTTCAATAACACGTTGATTACGATTACAGATTTAGATGGTAATACGGTTTGTGCCGGTTCAGCGGGCTGCGTTGGTTTCAAGGGCTCTCGTAAAAGTACGCCTTTTGCCGCTCAAAGGGCAGCACAACGCTGTGCCAATACTGCTATGCGTAATGGCGTACGAGAGGTTGAAATCAGGGTCAAGGGGCCTGGTTCGGGCCGTGAATCTGCCATCTCAGCCTTGCAGCAGGCGGGATTGCGTATCGCTTCAATAGAAGATGTTACCCCGCTGCCGCACAATGGTTGTAGACCGCCGAAGCGAAGAAGAGTGTAAAACTGATACCAAAGAATTATTTTGGGGTTGAATAAAAAAATGGGACGTTATTTAGGTTCATCTTGTAAAAACTGTCGTCGTGAGGGAATGAAGCTTATGCTTAAGGGCATAAGATGTGAGACGGCTAAATGTCCGGTCGAGAAAAAACAGCGTAATCTGACTCCTGGAATGCACGGATGGCGCAGAGGAAGGTTAAGTGAATACGGTGTTCGGCTACGCGAGAAGCAAAAAGTCAAGAGATATTACGGGCTTCTGGAACGGCAATTTATGAGGTATTTCCATCAGGCCGAGCGGATAAAGGGAAATACCGGCGAAACGTTGTTACAATTACTGGAAAGACGCCTGGACAATGTCGTATATAAGTTGAATTTTGCGCCGTCGCGCAAAGCCGCAAGGCAAATAATTGCTCACGGCCATATCTATGTAAATGGTCGCAAGGTGGATATCAGCGATTATACTACGAAAATCGGTGACAAGATAACAGTCAAAAATTCAGAAAAAAGCCTTAAAAAAATTAAAGAGCAGTTGGACACCAATCCGAATTTTACGGCACAAAGCTGGTTACAGTTGGCCAGGGAAAAATCCGAAGCGACTGTTGTTGCATTACCCACGCGAGATGATATTCAGATTCCCGTTGAGGAACAGTTGGTTGTGGAGTTCTGCTCAAGATAAATATTTTTATGCTTTTTATTTAGATTCTGCAAAAGTTTAGTTTGTATAAGTGTTGAGTTTTGAGCATATACAATTAACTCAAAGACTTATATAGGAGACCTATATGAGAGTTACATGGCGTGGTTTGGAGTTGCCGACTCGTGTTGAACGAGACACGATGGTATCGAGTGATAAGTATGGCCGATTCTTTATTGAACCTTTTGAACGTGGTTTCGGCACGACGATTGGTAATAGCCTTAGGCGCATATTGCTTTCCTCTTTGGAAGGTAGTGCCGTAACATCGATCAAAATTGAAGGCGTCGACCATGAATTCAGTTCGATAAAAGGAGTGATGGAGGATGTTACTGATATCGTCCTGAATGTTAAGAGTCTCGTTATTCGGCTTCATGACGAAGAGCCGAAAACAATGAGCGTTTCGGCAGATAAAACTGGTGTTATAACGGCAGCCGATATTGTTGCTGACCCAAGCATTGAAGTCATAAACAACGATTTAGTGCTGGTTACCTTAACTGAAAATGTTAGTTTTAAAATGGAAATGGTTGTTGAGAACGGACGTGGTTACGTACCGGCTTCCGAGCGAATCGCTGCTGCTGACAGGTTTGACCAGGAAGTTGGAAGGATAATGCTTGATACCGTATATTCACCGGTTACAAGAGTAAGATACACCACAGAAAATACACGTGTGGGCCAGCGAACCAATTATGACAAACTGATCCTGGAAATTTGGACAGATGGAACGATCACGCCTGAAATGGCGCTGGTTGAAGCCGCAAAAATTTTACGCAAGCATGTAAATCCGTTCGTACAATATTTCGATCTTGGACAAGATACTGTTGCTGAATCTCAAATTGCAGTAGAAGAGACTGAAGAATCAATTGTGGATGAGGAATTGGCACAAAAACTGAGCATGCCGGTCCAGGAATTGGAACTCTCGGTAAGAGCAAACAATTGTCTTGACTCGGCAAAGACCGAAACGGTTGGACAATTGGTAAAAATGACAGAAGCTGATTTGCTAAAGATCAGGAGCTTCGGCAAAACTTCCCTGCGGGAAATCAGGAGAAAACTTGCCGACATAGGCCTGTCTTTAGGAATGACAGATGTATAGATACAAGAGGAGTTTAAGTATATGCGTCACAGAGTAGCAGGGCGTCGGTTGGGTCGAACAATGGAGCATCGGCTGGCTATGCGGCGGAATCTCGTCGCTTCGCTTTTCCAGCATGAAACGATTTCGACCACAATAGAAAAAGCCAAAGAGGTAAAATCTTTTGCTGAGAAGTTGATCACGCTGGCGAAAAAAGGAACACTTCCGGCCAGACGTCGGGCTATTGCTCTGCTTGGAAACCGTGACATCATAGATTATGAGGACGGTAATCCTGTGCGAAAAGGTACTGTCGTCGGAAAATTGTTCAGCGAGCTTGGTCCCAGATATCTTGACAGGCCGGGCGGTTATACAAGGATTATAAGGTTGTCTTTGAGAAGGCTGGGTGATAACGGCCAGCTCGTCTTACTGCAACTGGTAGGCGCCGATGAGAGTGTAACAAAGAAAAGCAAGAAACGCTCGCGCAAGAAGACAAAGAAAGCCGTACAAGTCGAAGAGATTGCCGAAGACCAGTCAGCGATCGAACCCGAGGAGACTACCCGGGAAGAAGAAACTGAAATCCGGGACGACGAAGAACAAGCTAAGCCGGAGCAGTAGCCGGATATTTTTCAGGATGACCCTGCGATGGGTGCGGATGATTGCCTTTTCTGTAAAATGGTAGCCGGAAAAATACCGGTTACGAAAATTTACGAAGATGAAGTTGTTCTTTCATTTTTGGATATCGGCCCAATAAGCAATGGACACACGTTGGTGATTCCAAAGCAGCACTTTGAAAAATTGCATGATTGTCCTGCCGAGCTTTTAGGCCAGGTTTTTACACGGATTGGTAAGATTGCTGGTGCCGTGGCCGCGGCAATGGATTCCGACGGCTATAATCTTTTGTGCAATAATGGCAGGGCGGCTGGGCAGCTTATAGAGCATTTGCATTTTCACATTGTGCCGCGAAATACCGGCGATAGACTGTTCAGCAGGTGGCCTTCTTTCGAATATAAAGACGGAAAGATTGAAGAAATCGCTGGTGCGATTCGTAAAAATTTATAAATTTGTCTTTGAAATATTGATTAAAGACAAGTTATTTGGTATATATAGATTAATGACCGCGGGGTAGAGCAGTCTGGTAGCTCGTCGGGCCCATAACCCGGAGGTCGGAGGTTCGAATCCTCCCCCCGCTATTGAAACCAAGAGATAACTCCATTGCTAACAAGGAGTTATCTCTTTTTTTATGTCCCAAATTAGCCCGTTATGAACCTGCGACCACCCGTTACGAACCTGCGACTTTTGAACTGTGGAGTGGGTGCATACTAAATTCTTGAACTGCTGATCCGTGACAATTAGAACGACGTCGTGTTGCCTCATTGAAGAATGTTACTATAATCAGATCCCATAAATTAGTCAATTCCAGTTTTGTTTTCCTCATGAAAGGGCTCAGATTTGCGACCGCATTAGCTCCATATCGCTCGGACCGGCGGCCGTGTGAGAATGGGCACATAAAAAGCTCGTCGGAACATGGCCGCCGCAAGCCGAGCGGGATGGAGCGGTGGAATGGGATACAACTTATGCAATGGCTTCAATCTCTGTGACCTCGCTGTTTTCTTTCATGCAGGCATAGACAAGCTTCCGCGCCATGACCTGCCTCCATTCCTTAACTCGACGCTGGAGTGTTCTAAGTTGACCATCTGTGCTTGTCAAGCGTTCGTAGAACCGTTGAAAAGTGTTAATTTTATTGCAAATGCTCTTTGAAAAATGAATAAATCTGCGGATGTTAGTGGACAAAAGCTTTCAAGGCTGTCGAAGACTACGAAAATTCGGGAACGAAAACGGAGGTTTTGGAATTTTGACAGACTTTCCTTGTGTAAATATGAAAAACAGACAGTAATCTACGCAGCTTTTATAAGCCTATAACCAGTGAACCGTGTATGGCAGAAATAGTGCTGCTCGGTATTTGCAGGAACTGTTTCGGCATCACGTTTCGGCTTGTCAGGCTTGTTATTATAATACACATCATCAGGGCGCATGCCATCCAGGGTCATGTGTGGTCGCCATCTGTTGTACCAGAGTTCAAATTCGTTGCACAGTTCCGTCAGATGATCAATGCCTTTGATGGCAACCCGTTTTAGCCATTCGTATTTTAGCGTCTTATTGACTCTTTCAGTGACAGCGATGGAACCATGTTTTCCTATAGCCCCAAAACGGTGCAGTATTTCATAAGTTGTCATCAATTCTGCAAAAACATCTCCAATAAAAACACTCCCCTGGTCTGAGATGATATGTTTGTGTCGGCCGTACTTTTCAATAGCACTTTCCAGGGCATTATTGATCCAGCCGGCATTGGGGCCTTCCAGTGGAGCTGTAGCCATCACTTTACGTGAGAAATGATCAATGACCACACAGATATGAATCGGCCACAATCCCCAGCAAAACACCATTGTGATATCGATGGACCAAACGTGATTCGGATACCAAGCCGGAATGGAGCGAGCTTTCTCTTCTTCCATTTCCGTTGCTTTAGCCGATGATTTAGGACCGGCTGGAGGTTTTGGTTGATTGAGAATATTCCGCACGGTAGAGCCGGAGATGAAGATGTTTAAGAGTGCCAGTTGGTTTGCAAACCGAACCCGTCCCCAGTTGACATTGGCCTTTGTTATTTCCCAGATTAGCGACGCTATTTCGGTTGGTGTTTTGTTGGGTGGAGTACTCGGTTGCTGTTGTTCTTCGATCTTATGCAGCCATCGGTAGAGAGTTGATTTGGCGATGCCCAGATACTCTGTTACTCTGCGTCTTGGGACCTGAAAGGTTTCCATGTAACATAGAATGAAGAGCTTTTCCCGGAGCGTATATCGTTTGTTTGTCTGTTTCTTCTCGACCCCTTTTTGAAGGATGGTTATCTGTATTTGCTGCTGATAGACCTTATCGCGAAGAAAGATGATCTCCTTGTCTTTATCATCTGCATTCATTTTAGACAGCCGTTTCAAGCTTCGTTTTCGGGCTCTTCCGGAGAATCGGGCCGCGAGGATGGTGGGTTAATAATCAGTGTGACCGCGGCGTTGACAATCTCGATATTTGTTGCCATAATCTGTATTTGAATCTTCGCTAAATTGAGGAATACTGGAAACCGACCGCGGAATTATAGCATTTTGAGGCGGAAAATGCCAGTTGCGATGCCGAAATCGTAAGTGTTTGTTTTTCAAGGAGATAAATGTGCGTCCCAGGGGTGCCCTACGGGTGGTTGACAAGTACAAATTGTACTGTATTTGCAGCGAGAATGCTATGCTGACATGATGGACGACGAATCAACAGAGAGTAAAGACAGTGATTTCAGGCCTTGCATTCAAGCGAGCTCTGCCAACCCGGCCAAGTCCTCGGTTTACGTACAGCTTCTTACCTTCAATTTCATACATGCCCGCTTGAAAACGTCTGTCCTGGATTTTCCATGTGCGGTCAGTCGTAGACCTAGTTCTTCTTCCATGCGTATGCCCGCTCGCTACAGCATTAGCCACAAATTCACCTAAGTGTTCAATACCGCACGGATTGTGTATCAGTGCGATAGTCACCTGATCGGTAGGCACGTCGGCAAAGGCCTTTTGTGGGTGGAAGTCGCCGATCCTCAAATCACCTAATCCCACCAACCAAAGTGGATGGCCATTGATGTTTAAGACGGTGGATTCATTCCGTAAGACAGTGATTCCCTTTGCCTCCATTCCCTGTATCAGCCGGCAAAGCAAGTGTTCTCGCTTGTAGCCCGAGAGGCTGCGAATACCATAATCGTGATTACCCAGGCAAGCATAGGTGCCGAATCGGCTTTCAATGTCGCCAAGCAGAGCCACAACCTTCTCCCTGTACGTACCTCGAATATCATATGTGATGTAATCTCCCGTCAGCACTACTAAATCAACATCGAGAAGATTGATCCGCTCTATGCAACGACGCAAATAGCCGTTGCTTACAGTCCTGCTGTGATGAAGGTCGCTGATATGTGCTATACGCGTTCCATGTAATCGGTTATGAGGACTTTGCAAATGCAGATCGATTTCAACTACTTCAATCCATTCAGGCCCGACCCCTTGAACATCAACCGCCCAACGAGTACAGAAACCCAGCGCCCCCAGAACAGCACCTTTCAAATAGTGGCCCTGTTTATTTGGCTCGGCTTCACCGGATATTCGTCTCATATCTTCACACACAGCATAAAATACCGTCATCCACAGAATAATCTTTTTCATACGGTCCAAGCAGGCGGGATGTTCAGAAATAGTCTCGTCAAGAATTGAAACGTCAGAGAACCTGTTTTGAGGATTTGGATGTTTGACCAAGACAGCGAAGAAGAATCCTGTCGCTTCATTCTATACATCGTGGAAAAGATACAGTTGGGAAAGAAAGGGCTGTAAATACATTCCCAAACAAGTTGGAGAAAAACCAAGAAATCAAACCCTTTACTGAAATTTCCACTTTTGTTATGAGCATTTGGATAAGAAACCGCCTGGAGATTTCGTCTCGCTTTCACAATAGAGGGCTAAATAACTTGGCTACGTCCTGTGATATACGTCTAAACGGACCGCGTTTTTGCCAATCCGACAACTCAATGGCATGACTGTTGTGAAGATATTCCATCTGACGTTCGCGAAGACCTCGAGTTGCCTCCCGGCCATAGAGCAATAAGTTGATTTCAAAATTGAGAGAAAAAGAGCGAATATCGAAATTGCTTGAGCCCAGGAACGCAATAGAATCATCTATGGTTATCGTCTTGGCATGTAGAAGTCCGTTGTCATATGCGAATATTCGCACCCCTGCTTCCAGCAATTCCTCAAAATAGGCCTGACCAGCCATGTCAATCAGTGGATGATCTGTTTTGACTGGTAAAATCAAGTTAACTTCCACATTCATCTGGGCGACCACCTGCATCGCCTGGAGGAAAGGCTCATCTGGAATAAAGTAGGGCGACGTAATCACGACTCGTTCACGCGCGGAATACAGGACCGCTACAACCAGATGTTGATAGTTCTCGACCGGATAGTTGGGGCCGCTGGGAAGGACTTGTGCAGGTACATTGCCGGATAGTTCGGGTGTGGGGAAAACTTCCTGTTCATCAAGGAGCTGATTCGTACGAAAATTCCAGTCCTCCAGGAAGACTGTCTGGAGTTCCTGGACAACGGGCCCGTTCAGACGAGCCGTCAAATCGCACCATACCAGATCCTTGTGCCCGTAGTTATCATTAACAATATTTTGAGACCCTGTGTACGCAGTTATTCCATCAATTACTGCGATCTTGCGATGATTGCGAAGATCAATCCGTGATGCTCGGCGCCGGAGGAAACCGACGGGCAAATCATCATATACCTCAATCCCGGCCCTCCTCAGGTCGTGACTTATTGAACGTAATGTACCCCAGGAACCAACGGCATCGAGCAGCAGCCTGCATTTGACTCCGCGCCCGGCCGCCTGTTTAAGGGCATTCGCTACCCGTCGACCGGTGTCATCATTCCGAAAAATATAGAACAGCATGTGGACATGTTCCTTAGCCTTATCAATATCGGCGGTAAGCTGATGGATTACTTCATTGGTATCCGATATCAATGTTACTGAATTACCCTCAAGAATCGGCATCAATCCAAAACGTTCAGCTAAGGTAATTGCCGCCTTACATTGAGGCCCCAATTCAGGGTGGGTAACGTGAGGATGCCGATCAAATTGCTTCTTCAGATGTTCCAATCGTTTCACGAGTTGAGTGTATTGCCGTGTTCGACGCCAGGGCAGGCGCTGTCTCCCGATCAGAACATACAAAAAGATGCCTATCCAGGGCTGAAAATAGATTACAACCAACCAAGCCAGTGCCGTGGTTGGCCGCCGCTTATGTACAACAACAAAAAGAGCCACAACACGAACAATCCATTCGGTTATATATAGAACGCTTGAGAATGATATCATTAGCGTACCCTATTCAATTTAAGGCAATATCATAATCACTCATTTTTCACGGCTTGTTGTTTTTCGCGATGTGTTTTGATGATCTCGATGGCCTTAACCGGGTCATCTGTGAAATGGAATAGTCCAATATCGTGGGGATCGATAGTTTTTTCATGAAGCAAAGATTTCTCTAAAAAATCGTTCATTTCCGCCCAATACATCTGACCCATTAGTATAATCGGAAAATGTTCGATCTTTCCGGTCTGCATTAGCACGCTTGTCTCAAAAACCTCATCCAAAGTTCCATAGCCGCCGGGAAACACTACGAACGCACATGAATACTTGACCAGCATAACTTTTCGCACGAAGAAATGATCGAACTCCAGAATCTGGTCAAGGTAGGGATTGGGTTTCTGTTCTTTTTGCAATGCAATATTGCAACCAATGTTGTATCCACCCGCCGCTTTGGCTCCACGATTTGCCGCTTCCATAATGCCCGGCCCGCCACCGGTAATCACTGGGTATCCTGCTGCAGCAAGTTCGGAACCGACCTTAAGTGCCAATTGATAGTAAGGGTGGTGTTCAGAAAAGCGGGCCGATCCAAACACGGTCACGCAAGGCCCTTCGATATCCAGAGACTCAAAACCTTTGAGGAATTCGAGAAAGATTCGCACGGCACTTTCCAGATCTGCTCCGCGATGCTGGCGTCCTTTGAGAAACCGGTATTCGAGATCCGAAGCTCTCTCCAAAAACCACGGATTGGAACGACCCTGTTGTGAACTGTTCTGTTCCATTTTCTTGTCGCCCTTCACTTTAAGTTTATAGAATGATTGTTTCTATCATAAATCAGATGCAAGTCAAAAAATAGGCTTTTTTCAGAAGACAATTTGATTTTTGATTGGATTCTATTGGCACAGGCGAGTATGCCACAGCTAAGGCAATCCAGGCTGAGTGAAACAATCCCAACTTCATCCAATGCAAAGAAATGTTCATGAAGAAGCAGCCGTTGGTATAGCTGAGACATCCTGGCATATCTTCAATGCCAACAGAACCCAACTATTCTCCAGCATTCGCTTATCAAGAAGTTTAGCTCTTAGTGCAGTTCCCGTCTTGCCAGCCAAAGACCGGTCAACATCGGCAACCACAGCGTAAAACCCCTTAGCAGCAGAGTAGCTGTAAGCCCCGCCTCGATGGGTACGCCAAGCGCTTTTAGCAATGCTAAAGAGCTTGCCTCAAAAGTGCCCAGCCCTAACGGAACCGGGCCAAGCGTAGCCACTATTGAAGCAACTACGAAGCTCGGAAAAGCTACCAGAAACGAGACATTCTGTCCGACAGCATGTAACATGGCTCACAAAGTCGCCGCATCCAGCAGGAAAATGGTGGTGTAAAACAATGTTGCCTTTGCAACCAGGAATGGGTTGCGTAGCAGATATCCGGGCGCGTTAGTAAATCCCTCCAGCAAATCATGAATACCGGGTGAGCGTTTCAATAGTCTTGGAAGCGATCTTTTCCCCCAATGTCTCAGCCACAAAGCCCCGTAGGAATTGCCACCGCCACCAAACAGAACAATCCCACGAGGACGATAATCCAAAGGTGTATTGCATGATAGAACCATAGCAGGGCCACGCCAACGCGGTAGACCAGATGGCCTCCATAGCCCTTAACACCATGATATATAAGCAGCCATCCCTTTTCGACAAGAATAGGTGGCGCTCCTGCACCGACTTTAATATTATCCCACGCTGCGCCGCCTTCTTCTGACAACACTGAGTGTGGCTCTCCCCAGTGCACCAAATCAGGCGAGTAGGCTGACCAGATATGTTCATCACCGCCAGCATCAGGACGGTGGAGTACAGCCCATCGGCCGTCGAATTTCTGAGGAAATAGAACGGCGTCTTTATTACTGGGCGACAAAATGAGTCCGATTCGCTCAGCCTTAACGAGGTTGTAGCTCCGGGCCAATGCCACTGCGGCACCTTTGGGAGAGTAAGCGGTATAAGTAATATACCAGCATTTATCTTCCGGTATAAATGTGATTCGTCCATCTTCGCATCCCCATTCTTCATACTGCCAGTCTTCCTCTCCGTAGGCAAGTATTGGCTTTGGATCGACTTTCCAATCAGTAACGCCATTTTTGCTGCGTGCTATATGGAGATTTGAGAATCCAGCATGGTCTTCGATACGAAGAAGCAAGACAACGTCATCGTCTTGTTCGATAGCGCCGGGATTGAGTACGGCGGCTGCCTGAAACGGAAGGTCCAATGGAGAAATAATAGGATTTTTTGAGGATAATTTAAAAATTCTTGTATCCATAACAACACCTTAAAGAAATTAATCAATTCATTATTTTTTTGTTAACAGGCCAGGCTTTTTAGGGTCGAAGATGTGCAATGCCCAAATTTCGACCCAGTCATTGACCAAAAACCAGGCCAAAGCATATCCCCAAACCAGTGCCGACCAACCCCAGCCAATGGGAGTCATGAACAGGCCATAGACTGCAACCAGTGTAGCGATCAATTGTGTACCTACAACTGCTCCGAGCAGGATATTGGAAGGTCGGTCGGCCCAGAAGTGTCCCCGCGTACGAGTAAGAAATATGGTCATGTGCCCAGCTACGGAAAGCTTGAGATACATAAGAGTCTGAATTGTCTCTCGGCTCATTTTGAAAATATGCTCTCCAAGGTAAAAAAGGCCAAAAGAAGCTATTACACCAGTAATACCCAATGTAGTGGCAACACCAAGCACGCGGTGCATGTTCCAGGTTTCAGGCACATTTGAGATATGGGCTCTGTCATAAGCTATAGAAAGGATAGCACCGTCGTTAAGCAACGCCAGCAGGACAATCATTACGGCGGTTACAGGGTAAAAGTTAAAGACAAGTATGCTGAGAGTCATAAACAGCAGAACGCGAATTGTCTCAGCAATGCGGTAAGTAGCATAGCTGTTCATCCTCTGGAATATCTTACGGCTTTCCTTTACAGCGTCGACAATTACAGACAGTCCCGGTGTCAGCAACACGATATCAGATGCCGCTCGTGCGGCATCGGTGGCGCCGGACACTGCAATACCTGCATCGGCCTTTTTCAAGGCCGGTGCATCGTTCACCCCATCGCCCGTCATGCCGACGATGTGGCCGCGTTTTTGCAGGACATCCACAATGTGGTACTTGTGTTCAGGAAATACTTGAGCGAAGCCATCAGCTTGCTCAATAGACTCCGCCAATCGGCCTGCTTCATGGTGTTTCGTATCACCAAACATTTGAGCGTCGAGAATATTCGTTCCCAATCCTACCTGGCGAGCGATTTCCTTGCCGATGGCCACCTGGTCTCCGGTTACCATCTTCACGTTTACACCCATTTGTTTTGCTGCGATAATGGTGTCTTTGCAGTCTTCACGAGGTGGATCGGAAAGAGGAAGTACACCCAGATACTGCCACTGATCTTTTTCGTCAGTTCTGGCAACTCCTAAAGAACGATAACCTTTACCGGCAAATTCATTTACTGTTTTTTCCATTGCATCCTGGATATCTGATTTATTTGCTGCAAGTTCAAAAATGACCTGCGGAGCACCTTTACTGACTTTAAAAGTCTTTCCGTGGGAGTCCTTTATTGTGGCTTCGGTTCGTTTACGAACAGGGTCAAAAGGCTGGAAATGCACGACTTGATAAGTGCCCATTACCTTGGGGTCTTTCAAACCACTAATCACAGCGAGGTCAATCACATCTTTGTCCTCTGCTCGTGAAGCCAATGCACCTG
>CAZTDF010000008.1:20279-42948 GCA_964612465.1 uncultured Pirellulales bacterium | reverse complement strand
AATAAATGATTCTTGTGGGGGTTTTTCAGCGGAATCAAATATTAACTGTTCAGTTGGAAGAAGAAAAGGGGTGGCAAAACCGTATAGAAACAGAAGAACAAGAACTTCAACACCTATCGCGGCCTCCGCCACTTTAGAGGTCCCATCTGATTGTACGGTTCGTATTGACCGATTACCATTAGCAGAAGGACAGGAACATAATCGAATTGCCATTCACAAAGCCGGATCGCGCAAGGTGTCCTGGAAGTAACGGTTCGCTTAAGTACCATTCCTGTTGCCGTCCGGCATTAGTGGGTATTGTTAAACTGCAACATTTGGCCTGCAAGTCGTTTCGAGGAAGCATCAAAGAAAATTTTTTTGTGGTAACAGAGTCAAGTTGAGTATAATACACATCAGACTCGAAGTAATTAATACAATCAGGTTACTATACCATTAAGGAAGGACCGATGATCAAACCCTCGAATCAATTTAGCTTGCTAACGGTGGTATTGATTACCCTTTTCCTGTCGAACCTTGTCCCTGCCCGGATTCAATCCGTGCTGATAACCGATTTCGGAGCGGTCGGCGACAGCAAGATCCTAAACACACGGTCTATTCAGGCCGCCATCGATAAATGCGCTGCCGGTGGCGGGACCCTAACGGTGCCGGCCGGAACGTTCCTGACCGGTTCGGTATTTTTCAAACAGGGAGTGGATCTGCATCTGGAAAAGGATGCCGTGCTTAAGGGTACGGTCGATCCTAATGACTATCCCCAGGTGCCCACCCGGTGGGAGGGCGAGGAAAAAGTCTGGACCGCCGCCCTGGTGAATTTCTTTGACATGAACGATGTGGATATCACCGGTCCCGGCAGTATCGAGGGTTCTGGTGATGCCTGGATGGAACGCTATCCCCGCGGCAGCCTGGAATTGAAAATTGGCCGGCCGCGTCTGATCGGGATTCAGAACTGCAGGGACGTTAAGGTTTCAGGTATATCAATTAAAAACCAGGCCTGCTGGGGATTGTTTATTCTCTATAGTGAAAATGTGCTCGTCGAGAATCTGGTCATCCGTGCCGCACATAACATCATCAGCTCCGACGGTATTGACGTGGATTCGAGCAGGAAAGTCCGTATTACAGGTTGTGACATCGATGTAAACGATGACTGCATTGCCATCAAGAGCGGTAAGGACGAGGACGGCCGTCGTGTGAACCGACCGGCCGAAGATATCGTCGTGGAAAAATGTCGCTTCCGCTACGGCCACGGCGGTGTATCCATGGGCAGCGAGATGTCCGGCGGCATTCGACATGTCGAGATTCGCGACTGTATCATGGAGGCGGACAACTGGGCCCCGATCCGATTCAAGAGCCAGCCCAGTCGCGGCGGGGTGGTGGAACATATCACCTACCGTGATTTGGTTTTGATAGATACACGCAAGGCCTTTGAATTCAATATGGCCTGGCGTATGCGTCCACCGCTCAAGCCCCCGTCGGATCCACTGCCGGTGGTCCGCAATGTCAGGATTATTAATGTATCGGGTACGACCGACCATGTAGGTGATATGCGCGGGCTGAAAGACAGTCCCATTCTGAATGTCTCCTTCCAGAACTGTCATATCAAGGCCCAACGGGGCCTGTTGCTGGAAAACGTCCGTGACCTGGATCTATCGGGCCTTGCCATTGAAGTCGAAGAAGGCGAGCCGATCATTCGTCGCAATGCTCCATGACATACGCTGTATTTGGTGTAAATGGATTGGATTTTTATAAATCGAATAAGGTGGAATTATGAAACGAACTTCCGTAAGTCTTATCCTAAGCTTAACATTAACATCCGTTGTATGGGGGCAGAAACCCTGGCAGCAACTGTCTTATCCGAAAGCTGCGGAAGTGGCGGTCCATTTTCAGTCTCCCCCGCCGGAGTATGCTGTTACCGTGACGTGGGGCTGGGATGGACCTATTACTGAGGAAGTGATTATACGGGACTTAGATCTGGCGCATAGGCGCGGCTTTCGGGCTGTCACTATTGAAGCCGGTTATGATATGGACAACGCACCCTACCTGACCGAAGGATGGTTCAAGATGGTGCGGTTTGCTGTGGACCAGGCCAAGGTCCGGGGCATGCGGGTCTGGATTATCGATGAAGGCAAATACCCCAGCGGTTTTGCTGGTGGGCTGTTCAGCAAGCAGCGCCCTGATCTGCGCATGATGGGCCTGAGTGTGGCCGAACGTATCAACATTGAAAACGGTCAATCGATCTCACGTGATCTACCAGAGCGAACCATCGGCGTTCTGGCCGTCAATCGTGACAACGGTAAAAACACGATCCTTGACATCAGTAAGAACAGGATCGAATGGACGGCCCCCGCCGAAGGAGACTGGCAGCTTCTCATCATTGATTATAATTACCGTACGCCCGTTACACGTGCGGTCAATGACTCCACCCGTGCCAAGACCACAAAGAATTCTGTGGGCGACCTGATTAATCCCGTGGCCGTCAAGCAGTTTATCGCCTGGACCCATGAGCAGTACAAAAAAGCCTTGGGTCAGGAACTCGGCGCCACGGTTTTAGGCTTCCGCGGTGACGAACCGGAATTTGCAGCCACACCCTGGACCGAGGGTATCCTGGACCTCTTCAAAGAGAAAAAGGGCTATGATGTCACGCCCTATCTTCCTTATTGCGTCCACATGGGACGGCGGGACCCGCGCATCGAACTGACCGACAAGCAACGCCGGGCCAAGGCCGACTACTGGGATGTATGGTCGCAACTCTACGGCAAACACTTCTTCGGCCTGCAAGCCAAATGGTGCGCAGACAACGGTGTCGAGCACATGACTCACCTGAACAATGAACACCGATTGGAAACTTTAACCTTCACCAGCGGTGACTACTTTCGAGACCTGCGCGAAGTCCAGATTCCGGGTGTGGACAGCATCTGGAACCAGGTCTGGCCGGGCAAGAACGCCGATTTCGTGCGTCTGCCTGCATCGGTGGCCCACGTTTACGGTAAACCACGTGTTCTCAGCGAAAGCTATGCCGCATACAACGAGTCTCCCGTAACGGTCGAGACTGCCGAATGGGGCGTTAATTATCAAATGGTCCGGGGCGTGAATCTGTTCGAATTCATGTTCTTTCCGGCCTCATCCAAAGAGCAGGCCACCATCCGGCAGCAGTACAGCTACATGGCCGATCCCAACTTCCCGGGCATGATGGCTTCGGTCAACCGTGCCTGTTATGTCCTGTCCCAGGGTCGCTCGGATGCACGGATCGCAGTATACTTTCCTTCGCTGAGTTTCTGGTACGGTGACTATAAGCCGGACAAGGTAATGTGGACCCTTACACAGCAATTAATGGAACGGCAGCGTGATTTCGACTTCGTAGATGACCAGGCCGTGGCCGAGATCATGAAGCTCAAAGACGGCGCCTTCACCAATCTAAGCGGCCAAAGTTATCAAGTAGTAATCCTGCCGTCGGTCAGTGCGATTTCCAGGAGTGCTCTCGATCGCCTGCAGGCTTTTGCCCAAGGCGGCGGAAAAGTCGTCTTCTTAGGTGATGAACCAGAGCTTGTGGTAGATAAGTCTTTTATGGAAGCACTGACACCCAAAGATCTGTCTTGGGCGGATAAAGAAAAGAATATCGAACTTACTGACAAGGCCAGAGCCGTTCTGCCTGATCCGGACGTGACTTTGGACCGGCCTTGCGGCGATCTCAAAGTTATACACAAAAGCTGGCAAGATGCGGATGTCTATTTCCTGTTCAACGAAATCAAGGAACCGCTAACGTGCAAGATTACCCTGATGGGCAAGGGTACGGTTCAGCAGTGGATGACACGAACCGGCCGGATTAAGACCGTTCCAGCTAATGTCACTACAGAGGGCAAGATGCAGTTACCCCTGGAATTCAAACCTTACGAAGCCAGGTTGCTGGTGATCGGACCGGCACTCTGAGCCTAACTCAATGGTCCGAAGACGATTGCAGTGAGGCTATATTTCCTCCTCACCGCTTTTTCGTTGTTTCAAGTCCACCTCAATCGTGGCCAACATCTTTTCACTGATGGGATAGAAAAAAAGAATGATCCCGCAGACCAGAATAAAACCGGCCGGAATTAGGCTGAACAGCAGTTTGATACCATTAATGATTTCCGGGGTTATGGGCAGATCCTTCTCATATCCGTACTGTCCCAGGATGTACAGCCCGAGAAATCCACCGATGGCGACACCCATCTTAATAGCGAACATAATGCCCGCGATAATCAGACCTGTGGCCCGCTGTCTAAACTTCCATTCGTGAAAGTCTGCGACATCGGCAAATATGGTAAAGAAGAAGACCGGCATCGCGCCTGCGACGATTGCCCATATGAAATTCATTATTCCAAGCAATTTAAAATTATCAGACGGCAACCAATAAAATGCTCCACCCAGGACCACGCTGGCCAGGGAAAAGAAAATCGTCAAAGGCTTGCGACCGAAGCGTTTTTTAAGTGGGGTGCTAATGAGCACGCCGGCCATCATACCAAAAGTGCCAATCGTCAAAAAGACTGTAGTTTGATTGAAGTCCAGTTTCAGTGCTCCCAGAGTCCAGGTGAACAGGACCTTGCTACCGTTGCCATTGACATAATCAAAATAGTATGCCACCATGCCGTTGCGAATCATGTTGTGAATTAACCAGAATATCGCCGCCAAAAATATCACAATCCAGGCTGTATTCCTGGCGACTTCCCTGAGGTCTCGCCTAAACGCGCTCTTCTGCTCTTTCGGAGGCTGGACTCGCTCGCGTGTGGTCAGGAAGGTAATGAATAGGAGAATTATGGCAAGGGCGCCGAATACACCCATAGTCACCTGGTACCCCAGGGCTTGACTATAACCCAGTTCCTCGCTGTAGCCCGGATGGGAGGGATTGGACCCGAAAAACTTTGCCAGGGGCAGGGTAAAAGTCGTAATTAGGAGCATGCCCACAAAGGCAAAGAAGAAGCGATACTGCGACAGGGTTGTCCGTTCCTTGGGATTGGGTGTCATTACGACCATCATCGAAGAATAGGGGATGTTAATGGCAGTATAGGCCATGGTAGCCAGAATATAGGTGACGTAAGCGTAGACGACTTTCATGTTCCGGCTCCAGTCTGGTGTGATGAACATCGCACAAGCGAGTATGCCGTAAGGAACCGCCATCCACAGCAAATAAGGACGGAATTTACCCCACCGTGTGTTGGTACGATCCGCGATCATACCCATTAGGGGATCATTAATCATGTCCCATATCCGGGTTACCAGAAACATGAAGCTTGCCACTTTTGCGGGGATTCCGAAAACATCCGTATAGAAGATCATTAGGAAAAAGCTCCACGCCTGGTATAGGATATTGGAGGCGGTATCGCCCAGACCATAGCCAACTTTTTCGACGATTGAGAGCTTTCCTGCGGAAGCTGTGCCGGTCGGATTAGGAGTATTGGACGAAGTGAAATCAGATGAATTGTTGATTTTAGATTCCATGGCGCATTGTTCCCCTATGTGACTAAATATGTCTGCATGAGCATTTTACACGTCGATAATCTGAAAGCCGTACGGCTCCAGATTTGTTTCGAGAGTTTTGCCTTTCTCTAAGGTTATCAGCGTATCCTGTGCTTGGTCGCTGTTGTTTATAACTGCCAGTTTACGATGATTAGGATAATAAGCACATTCTGTGTAGGTATTGCTGCATGTATATGTTCCGTATTGCCCTTCGGCCTGAGCGGCGTAAAAGATGGCACGATGCAGCAAGCGGACATTTTCGGGCGTGAATTGATGGCCGGAAAGATATACACTTCTACCTTGCCCGAATTGCTTGATCGTGATCATAGGGCTTTTGCCCCTGGCAGCTAATACCTCGGTGGCCTCATCCAGGACATAGATATTGTCGATGTCTTTACCGAAGTCCGGGTCGGATGTGATGTCTTTGAGGATGAAATGCGGTGTTTGAACAAGGTCGAATTCAAAACGCTGAAACGCGCGAGTCAAGCCTGTTTCACGATCCACTCCGAGGATATGACATAACTGAAAGTATTGACTGCTGTACCTCAGAGCGGAAGGTTCCCCTATGCCGATGAAACCGCCGCCGTTGTAAACAAACTCCGAAAGGACTTCAATAATTTGTTCCTGAGACCAATAGTGCCCGCCAGTCCAAGCGTCATTCACCCTGCCGGCATTGATAATCACCTTGATATCGCTCGGTATGCCTTGGCTAAGGATATCTTCAAAACTGATGAACTCAACGTGAAGCGGTAGGCCTGATATTGATTCCATGGCTTCGTTATAATAGTTGCCTCGGTTATAATGGCCGCAGCAGCCCCAGGCCCTCAAACGTCCCCAAGCGCTTAAAATGGCGACTTTGAACTCGGGTGCGAAAGGCTCGTCATTATCATGCAGATTCCTTAGCGTTCGAAACTCATCGGCCAAATGGACGACATATTCGATAAAATCGGGATGATTCTCAACCAGGTGCAGATACCCGCCGAACCCGATGCGATCCACGCTGTCCCGCAGCAGTGCTCGACGGATATCCATCCAGTAGGTTTTACATTCAAGGGTAGGATTGCCCCCTTCAAGGAACGATGGTGCGTCGTTCACACCGGTCGGGAAGAAGTAGGGGTGCATTCTAAGTTCCCGAACCTCAACATCCCGGGTTCCGGCGACCTTTCGTGCTTCGAAACCGCTGAAGATGCCATCGATGATGCCATCCAGTGCCAAGTCCTTAAATCTTTTGCCTGTCGGTTCGGCGCCGATCCAGTGGTCGTTATAGAATACGAACGCCTTCTTGTCGTGGGCATGGATCAAATCCACACATTTGCGACCGAATTTAACCACGAAGGCGTTGATGAAATCCATCCAGTCTCGATATTTTTTCGATGGGACTTTGTAAGAATTATTGTAGAGCCCCGCGTTCACGAAGTCTTCGGAAGTCATGCGATAGCCGTATTTCTCCTCGAACTTCCGGATGGCCAGCGGATTGACCGTAAATTCATAGGAGCCCCAATCGTTCACAATGAATCGCTGTTTTGGGTGGTCCCCCCAGAACCACCAGAAATTATAGAACAGCGAAGTTAACCGCACGACGTTGGTATTGGGGTGTTCTTGAAGCCACTGCTCCAGATAGGATAGGATGTGCTCCTGAGTTTCAGGATGCATTGGCTCAATCGGCATCAGGTGTTCTCTGGCTCCCCAGTCGTTCGTGACGTGGTTATACATCGAGATTTCTTCCCAGATGCGATAGGCAAAGAAATTGACAGTGTATATATGCCATTTCCTGGTATTGCGAACCGTAACTGATCCGGTTAGTGGGTCAAACGTCCATTTATCCGCAGGAACTTCTCGGCCGGTGGTTCTGTCGAAGACCTGCCACCATTGTTTGGGATCGTCGTTGCTGTTGATACGGAATTGCTCTCTGAAGTAGCCGTTCAACAGGTCGATGATCACGGTTTCTGCTTCCGCTAGGATCGGCTGGCTCATTATGCAACACTGTTGCAGCTTATTCATATTGGCCTTGGCCCATTCATTGTCTATACGGATTACACATAGTGTTGAATAAATATCGTAGCTTGAGGTATAGATCTTGTCGGACAGTTGAGTGCCATCACTATCACGAATCACATCGGCACCCCACTTTTGAGCCAGACGCAACGTTAGTTCCTCGTATCCGGCTTCACCCGGCAGGGTAAAACCTCCTGTTTTGAGTGATGTATTATCCATTTCCTATTCCCTCAAATGGGTGCTAATGATCAATCGACTTTCAAGGGACCTTAAGTCACCTGAGTTGACCACTAAAGAGCTGTCTTTGCAAAGTATAAAACCATATTCTTTTAGCATGTACAACGATTTTTTCCTTGTGATGAAATAAAAAAGGCAAGTATGATTTTCATGTTGACGGCTGCTGCATGTGTTAGAATCTGCAGTATATACTGTGCTTAAGGTTTGGAATAAAAGTGCAACAACCGTGATGCTTGGTTATTGACATACTGAATCTTATCCTTACAAACTGCACATTAACGTGCAACTCGGCACAAAATGGAAATGCCCTGGCTTCCGATGAATTCTTTGAGGCTCCGAGCAATGTTGAGATGACTAACTGCATCGTCTGGGGCAGCGGTAATGAAATTTGGAATGATGTCGGCTCGTCAATTACAATCTCTTACAGCGACATCCAGGGCGGCCAGGCCGGCGTCTACGACCCTTACGGCGTCGTCGTATGGGGCGAAGGCAATATTGACGCCGATCCGCTATTCGCAGATCCGGTTTATTGGGTGGATGTGAATAATCCCAACGTCATTGTCGAGCCGAATGATCCGAATAACGCTTTATGGGTAAATGGCGACTATCATCTGAAATCACAGGCGGGGCGGTGGGACCCGGTGAGTGAAAGCTGGGTTATAGATGATGTCACCAGCCCATGTATTGATGCCGGCGATCCATTGACACCAGTCATGTATGAGCCACATCCACGCGGATATTTTATTAATATGGGTGCTTATGGCGGGACTGAGCAAGCGAGCAAATCCCCTTTTAATTCTACATATTAACTGGATGGTGAGTAGGAAAAATAGGAGATTACTATGAATATTCACAAATAGCAGTCCATTAAACGGCATGATTGATTCTCCATTGTGCTCTTGTCGTTTTCAAAGATGGATAATGTTCAAGTTCCTGGCAGACCGCTCACGCTCCTAATCCCCCCGCCCATTCGGGATTGCGTAGTTAGCAATCTCAACCATCATAGCTTAATAGACATCGCAGACAACCCTCATGGGGAAGCTATACTATGCATCCTGCAACAGGCGCGAATCTTGTTGATATACCTGCGATTTGGCCAAAAAGAATTTTAAAGCATCATTTTGGCGTCTGCATGACTGATTATGGCTCGAAATTTCTGCCGAAGAACTTGCGTTTCGGGACGATCCGTTTACAATAGGGGATATGTGAGTTCATCTTTTTGAAAGGAGCACGGGAAAATGTTGAAGAATTTGGTATTGATTATTCTGACGCTGTCGCTGATTACGACCGGTGCGATGGCCGGTGAGTGGATGGATTTGTTCGACGGTAAGACGCTGAATGGCTGGAGCGTTCATAGCGGCTCTGCGAAGTATCGTGTCGAGGACGGGGCAATAGTGGGCACAGCAGCAAAGGGCAGCCCCAACACGTTTCTTTGTACGAACAAAGAGTACGGAGATTTCATCCTGGAGTTTGAGGTCAAATGTAATCCCAGATTGAATTCCGGGGTTCAGATTCGTAGTCAGATCGCCAAAGATCCGATGTTTTTCGTGTTTAGAAGGCCCGATGGCCGGCCCCGGCAGCGTGTGGTTCCGCCGGACCGCGTCTACGGCTACCAGGTGGAAATCGCCAGCGCGGAAACCGGTACCTCGGGCGGGATTTATGACGAAGCCCGGCGAGGATTTTTCCTTGCTGATGTTAGCGAAGATCCGGCTGCCGGCAGGGCCTTTAAGGACGACCGGTGGAACAAGTACCGAATCGAGTGTAAAGGCAGCTCCATCAAAACGTCGGTCAACGGTGTTCCCTGTGCCAATCTGAGGGATTCGATGGACGCCAAAGGGATCATCGGCCTTCAGGTCCACGGGCTCGGCAGGAACTTTTTTCCTTACCATGTTCGCTGGCGGAATCTCCGTATCCGTGATCTGGACGCCGCCCCCGGAAAGCTCAAGGTCGTGGTCGTTACCGGCGGACACGATTTCGAGCGAGAGCCGTTCTTCAAAATGATGGATTCGATCAAGGGAATTACCTATACCGAGGCGATACAGAAGGACCACAGCGAGCTGTTCGAGGACATCAGCGGCTGGGATTATGATGTTATCGTGTTCTATAGTATGACTCAGCAGATTTCGGAAAAGCGGCGGAAGAATTTCCTCAAGCTGCTGGATAAGGGCGTAGGAATCGTCGCGCTGCATCATACCATGTGCTCGTTCCAGGAGTGGCCCGAGTTCAAGAAGATCATCGGCGCCAAGTACTACACGAAGGATACTATGGAAGATGGTGTTATGTGCAAGGCTGGTTCGTACAAGCATGATATTGATATGGCGATCCGCGTCACCGACAAGCAGCATCCGATTACCGAGGGTATGAGCGATTTTGCGATTCATGACGAAGGCTACAAAAACTGCTGGTTTGACCGGGATAATCATGTTCTCCTGACAACCGAGCACGACGCCAGCGATAAGACCGTCGCCTGGGTGAGAAGATACGACGAAGCAAAAGTCTGCACAATCCAGTTGGGACACGACTCAAAAGCCTATGAGAATCGCAACTACCACTTGCTGATAAATCGTGCCATTCTCTGGACAGCCAATAGATTGTAAAGAGCGATACGTAAGCCAAAGCGAATTTTGCCCGGGCTTTCCCGGTGCCGGGTGACATTCGAACCAGGGCCCCGGCACCCTCGGCGTTTAATCGACCGCCGGCTGCCAGAGATATAGAAATTGGGCCCCTCCTGCATTCAGCCAATCGGGCAGTTCGAGATTGACCAGCGGGCCGATGCCGTCTGAGCCGGCCGCCGCCAGGCCGTAGGCATTTGGCTTATAGTTCGACGGCCGGTGATAAATGACGATCGAGGTTTTCTTTACGCCCGCAATTTCCCTGGCCCATTTGATGCTGTCGTCCAGATAACCGATTTTGTCGATCAGCCCTTGCTGCAGTGCCTGCTGAGCCGTGAAGACCCGCCCGTCTGCCAGCTTCTTTTCGTCGATATTTTTACGCCCCTTCCGTACGACCTCGAAGAACTGTTCGGAGAACTGCTTGATTATCCCCTGCAGCACTTTGTGCTCTTCGTCGCTCAAATCGTGCAGTGGTGACGCCATATCTTTCAGTTTGCCGCTCTTGATGGTGACGGCTTTGACGCCGATTTTCTCCATGGTCCCGGCCACGCTGAACGTCTGGAAAACCGTGCCGATATTTCCGACCACGCCGCTCGGCTGGGCAATGATCCCGTCGCAGCCGCAGGCAACGTAGTACGCTCCGCTGCAGCCGATGCCAAGCACGCAGGCTATAACGGGTTTTCCTGTTTGCTGTTTGAACTTCAGCAGGTGATGGTACATAATGTCACTGGCCGCGACGGTCCCGCCCGGAGAGTTCAGGCGAAGGACCACCGCTTTGACGGACTTATCTGCGGCGGCCTTGTCGAGTTTCTCGATGAACAGGCTTACCGGATTCTCGCCCGAACGCATCCAGCCGCCCCTGCGCCTGTTGGCAAGCAATCCGTCAACGTCGATGATTGCGATCTTATCAGAGACAAACAACCCGGCATCTCTTTGTATCCGGCTCTCTACGAGCTGCCGGTTCGTGGGTACCATCTTTATTTGAAACGCAGTTTGTCCGCAGCCGGTCAATATGGCCGGTAATATTAGTAATCCGAAATACAACCATCTGTTTCTTCCATACATTATCCGTTCTCCTAATATAGCCTTTTTTCATTGCGAGCAGTGCAGCGTTCACGACCATCCCCAAAGCCTGCGGCTTTGAGGTTGCCACCCATTTTCCATCAATTCAGTAGAGTGGCAGCCTCATCCCGATTGTCGTTATCGGGATGGGGATGATTCTTCATCGGAACGTCACTGCGTAACCGGTTTTGCGCCCCTGAGCAATTCTCCGATATCCTTAATGCCTACACCCGCCCCGGCCGTCACTTCAACAAAATCCCGACGATTCAAATGCATAATTGATCTTTCGTTTTGTACGATATTTGTTTTCTCTTGATTATGCCTATTTCATGCCCGGCTTCAACTGATTTTGGCCGGCAAGAGGGCGAAAATTGGCTTTGTTTGGCTTTGAATTGGCTTTGTTTTTTGAGCCTCCAACACTGGGTTTTTATCATAATATCCTTTCAAAAAAGACTTTGCGCAAAATCGAGCCGTCACAAATTGGCTTTGTTTTTTCAAACGTACCCTGTTAAATGCCGTTGTTTAGGATTTAGAGCTTAGAGATTCGGATTTCTGGCCGGGTGGCAGCCTCAAAGCCGCAGGCTTTGGGGATGGTTTTTTCCGGCTAAACACATACCCTGTTTCCGCAGGAATGACAAAACCATCATTCACTCCCAATAAAATTGGCTTTGAATTGGGTTTGTTTTTTCGAGCCCAAACCGCTGTAATTTCTTCATAATCACCTTTCATATAGATGCTTACGCTAATTTTACCCTTCTGCAAATTGGCTTTGTTTTTTCAAATAGCCTTCTGTTAGACACGGATTTACACTGATTAACACGGTTGTTTGAGCCACAAAGGCACAGAGGCCACAGAGAAATAAGTAATAGTAATTAATAGACATGTCCTGAGCAAAGTCGAATGGATCATAAATAATAGTATCTTCATCATTTTTCTTAATTCACTACGAACAACGAACTATGAGCCATAAACTTTTCAACTTTTTAACTTTACACTTTGAACTTAAACTCGTATGTTAAGTGTATATTATAACATATCACGAGTTAATTATCAATTGAATTTCAAAAAAATCTCCGTGAGACGCAACTCGTTATGTGTAGCTTGTGACCCATATTGTAGACTACGAATGCGTAGGGTGGGGCTTGCCCCACCGTAATGTTGTCGATAATATATAAACCATGCCGAACTATACACGCGCCAAATTTGAGGGGGTTTAGTATTCCTTCACGGTTGTTCCATATCTTCTATCCGGTTGCCAAAAAGTTTGAAATTTCAAGTCAGGCTTTTTATTCTACCCGAATTCAAATCCGGTTGACAACTCGTCGACGATAGCGTAATAAATGCATATCAATTTTATAACAACTTTTGTGAAAGGGTACTTCTTATGGGTAGGAACATTTGTTACGCGATTGTATTACTGGCCTTGTCGACAGGCTGTGTATCGGTTTTTGCCGCTGAATCCGCTAATCCCTATATCGGGCATTGGGCGTTGACCATTCCGGGCGGCGGGGCCGGCTGGCTGGGTGTTGAACGGGTAAAAGGTGAGTTGAAAGCGAGCATTCTTTGGGGAGGCGGCAGTGTTGTTCCCGTCAGCAGAGCCAAAATGGATGGAGACACACTCAGGCTCGAACGCGATCATAAGATCAGGCGCAGAGGCGGTAAAGTGGATGAGATAACGATAACGGAGAAGATTATTGCTAAGGTCTCAGGCGATGAGATGTCTTTGACACAAATAATGCCTCGCAGGGATGGCAAAGGCGAGAATCGCAGTGATTTCACCGGCAAGCGGATTCCTCCTTTGCCGCCTAAGCCGAACCTCTCGAAGGCGAAGTACGGCAAGCCTGTCAAATTATTCAACGGCGAGAATCTCAACGGTTGGAAGCTGACCAATCTGGGCCAGACGAACGGTTGGTCGGTTAAAGATGGAGTTCTTGTAAATAATCCGAAGCAGACTGAAGGCCAACCGCACATTTCCTACGGCAACCTTCGCACCGAAGCCGAGTTCAAGGACTTCAATTTGAAGCTGGAAGTAAACGTAGCCAAAGGGAACAACAGCGGCGTATATCTGCGGGGCATCTATGAGGTCCAGGTCAGCGATACGTACGGCAGGGGGCTCGATTCGCATAACATGGGCGGGATTTACAGCAGGATTACACCTATTGTGAGCGCTGAAAAGCCCGCCGGGCAGTGGCAGACTATGAATATCACGCTGCTGGATCGCCACGTGACAGTGGAGCTTAACGGCAAGATGATTATCGACAACGAGCCGCTTCTGGGCTGCACCGGCGGGGCGATGTGGTCGGACCAGTTCAGGCCCGGGCCCATCTACCTGCAGGGCGACCACACGGCTGTCAATTATCGAAATATCGTTCTGACGCCGATCATCAAATAACCGAGCCGATTAGCGGGCCGTGCTTTTTGAAGAACAAATCGATAGTAAGCTTGGTAAAGAATGGTCAGATCATGCAGGAGTGTTCGGGACGGTTTTCTTTAGCAGCCAGGCCATGTTCCGGCCGAGCATCCGCATGGTTTCCAGTCCTTCTTCATCCTGCTCGACGTCGCCTATTGCTCTTCCAATCCCGATATTCCAATAGGACGATCCGGGCACAATCATTTGACTAATAAGAAAGAAGTGGTTGAGAGTATCGAAGGCATGAATGGCCCCGGCCCTGCGGACGGCTACAACCGCCGCTCCGATCTTTCGCTTGAGCAAGTCCGGATTGGCCCTTGAAACATAACCCGCCCGGTCGATCAGCGCCTTAATCTCAGCAGTGACATCGGCAAAATAAGTCGGAGAAGCCAAAATGATGCCGTCGGCCTCCACCATTTTCTCGATGCACTCGTTTGCACAGTCATTGTCGATTGCACATCTCTTGTTCTTGTTTTCGAAGCACTTGTTGCACGCTGTGCATCCCCGAATGGTCTTTCCGGCCAATTGAATCATCTCTGTTTCGATGCCTTCGGCATCGAGTTCGGAGAAAACCTCTCTGATCAATATAGCTGTGTTGCCGTTTTTCCGGGCACTGCCGTTAAAAGCGATGACCTTCATTCTATTCTCCAGTTATTAATGTTTTACAGATTTAGTGTCGGGTTATTATATAATTGCTATTGACTTAGTGCAAACAGGGCAGACGAGGTTGCATGAATCTTTGTCGTGTCAAATACAGGAATCTCGGCATCCTTCTGGTCCACCAGCAGACAAATTTCCGTACAACCCAAAATGATTCCTTCGGCGCCGTTTTCGGTGAGATTCTGCATTATCCTGCGGAAATTTTCTTTTGAAGCCTGCTTTACCTGACCGATGCATAGTTCGTCATAAATAACTTGATCTATAATCTGCCGCTCTTGCTCATCCGGTATAATCACTTCAATACCGTGTTTGTCACTTAGCCTTCCTTTGTAAAAATCCTCTTCCATTGTAAATTTGGTTCCGAGCAGGCCCACTTTCCTAAGCCCTCTCGCCTTAATTTGTTCGGCGGTTGCATCGGCAATATGCAGCAGGGGGATACAAACATTTTCCTGGACGTGGTCCGCTGATATGTGCATCGTGTTTGTGCAGATGACCAGTACGTCGGCCCCGGCTTTTTCGAGCCTTTTGGCCGCATCGGCGAGCAATTTTGCAGCCTGATCCCAATTTCCCGTGTGTTGCAATTCGGCGATTTGGGCAAAATCGAACGAATGCATGACTATTCTTGCCGAGTGAAGTCCGCCCAGTTGCTCTCTTACGGTCTCGTTAATGATGCGGTAATATTCCAGGGTCGATTCCCAGCTCATTCCGCCTATTAGTCCGATTGTTTTCATATTGTCACCGTTTAAATTTTGTCGCCGAAACGCACACGACGGATGTCCTCTTCCAGGCCGGTGGGTATCGTTAGCTGCTTATACAGATCCGGGCGACGCGTTTTAATCCATCTAACGCCCGTGCAATTTACTCTCAATTCCGCATCCAGATCGGCGACAACCATATCATCATCGGCCTTCCATGTCTCGACGAGGATCCGGCCGTATGGGTCCAGGATCATAGCATTGCCGGTTCTGATTTCGTCGCCGTCGATACCGACGCCGTTACTGAAAATTAAAAACAATCCGTTATCGTGAGCACGTGCCGGAAGCCACGTCAGCAGCCATTGCCGGCCTTTCGGTCCTTTGAATTCGGCCTCGATTGCCTGCGGATTAGTATTTCGATTTTGCCACAGCGACTTTTCAATCACGCCCATACAGCCGGGGCTCGGCGTTTTGCAGCCGCCCGTCTGATGCGGCGCCAGCAGTATCTCCGCTCCCTTCAATGCCGCGATACGAACATTCTCGCCCAGATTATTATCGTAGCATGTGAGCACGGCG
The DNA here is from genome assembly GCA_964612465.1 of uncultured Pirellulales bacterium. Lineage (GTDB taxonomy): Bacteria > Planctomycetota > Phycisphaerae > Sedimentisphaerales > Anaerobacaceae > JAFGPJ01. The sequence goes on along the minus strand of CAZTDF010000008.1, from coordinate 27,220 downwards.
AGCCGGCAGTCGTGCGGGCTGTCGAAGACGGTAAATTCCGAGCCGCACGAGAGGTGCTCGCTGATAAAACAATGGATCTTTCGATGCCGCTGAAATTCGCCGTTGGGCATCGCCACCACGTACGTATTGTACATTTTCCCGTCGCCGGCGATTTCCACGAGACCCGCGCCGATGGTCATTTTGTGCTGCCTGGCCAGAGCAATCAGAGCTTGTGATGAAGGGCCTTCAAAAACCGGCTCGGCAAGGGATTCCAGCTCTTTGCGCGTAAGTTTCCGTAAAAACAAATAACCGGTAATGCAGGCTTCCGGGAATAGGATAAGCTCGACACCGTGGCCCACAGCCTGCCGGACAAAATTCTCGATCTTAGCGAGATTTGCTTTCTTATCACCAGCAATGTGCTCGAACTGAACGGATGCAATACGGATATTCTTCATGACTTCAAACTCGGCAAATTATTATGCGACTCGCGTTAAAATAGTTTCTGCTGACGATAGCTCTTTAAGCCGCTTTGATTTCTCTATCGGTCGCAACATGAGACGGATCGACGATCGATGAGATATTTTAATACCTGATGTTCTGTATGTGAAGCCGAAAGTTTCAGCCACGATTTGCCGGCAAGGATTTTTTAAAAGATTTAACGGGAAAGACGCTTGTTAATTTTCGTTTGTGACGCCATTTGAATTTGGCTTTTGTATATTTATGTGCAATATTATAAACTGGAAGGTGCTAAACCAAAAGAATGTTCCGATAAGATGTTTGAGAAGTGACATCAAAGCAACACTGGTTTAGAAGGAGGGTGAGAGATGAGAAGTAGAAGTAAGAATACCGGATACATTTTTCTTATAAAGCGAAAATTTATTTTAGGAGCGATTCTGCTTTCGATGATCCTTTATGGACTTGCCGGTACGGGAGGATTTGGGTCGGCGGAAGCCGGTAACCAGGCGGAAAGAGAAGCCGCAAATGAAAGCTCGGACCAGGCTGCTTCGTGGCAAATAATCCGGATGCGGGTTACGGCATATTGCTGGTGTAGTAAGTGCTGTGGGAAACACAGTGATGGAATAACCGCAAGCGGCCATCAAATCAGGCTGAGGGACACATTTGTTGCTGCGGACAAGATGCATTCGTTTGGCACAGAAATGATTGTTCCCGGCTATAACAATTCTCAGCCGGTTAAGGTGCTTGATCGAGGCCGGGTAATCCGAGGAAACCGGCTGGATATTTTCTTCAACTCTCACCAAAAGGCCCTCGAATGGGGCGTCAAATACCTGCCCGTCAAAGTTTGCTCAAGATAGCTATGCTTTAATTGGCAGCAAAAGCTGTGGTTCTTTTGATTTTATTGTAGGAGGGAAATAAGCCGGAAAATAGCAGACATTCTGTGGGGGATTTGCTAAAATAACGCGCCGATAGATTATGAAATTTTCTTGTACGATCTGTTGGTAAGTTACCTTTTAACTCCATCTGCGATGGTCATGGAGGTATCGTATAATGTTGAGAGTAAACGACTCTGGCAAGTTCTCACAGCGTGTCACCCATGCCGGCGAGGGGCGGTTTTGTTCGGCGAAGTTCAAATTCAATCATTACCGGGTAATTATAATGATCCTGGCGATGACGTCTCTGATGTTCGCCGTAATTATAATGGTCCTGGCGATGACGTCTCTGACGTTCGCCGACGATGCGTACGATCTGACATTTTCGACGTACTTCGGTGGAAGTGACTGGGAGCATGCGCGTGATGTAGCGGTCGATAAGTCCGGCAATATCTATGTTGTGGGCGGCACCGCGTCGGCGGATTTTCCCACGACACCGGGCGTGTACTCTCAATCGCTACAGACTGGCGGGGCGCAGGAGTTCGGGCCGTGCGATGTATTTATCGTAAAATTCGCCCCTGACGGCGCGCTGCTCTGGTCCACCCTTATCGGCGGGTCTAACTACGACCGTGCATACGGTGTGGAGGTTGATGAGCAGGGCTATGTGTACGCGGCCGGCAGGGCCGGGCCGGGCTTTCCCGTTAAGAACGCCTTTCAACCGGACTTTAACGGTGTTGACAACGGCTCATACGGGATGCAGAACGCCTTCGTACTGAAAATGACGCCCGATGGTTCGGACCTGGTATGGTCGAGCTATGTCGGCGTCTCCACGTTGTGCCGGGATATTGCTATCGACTCTCAGGGCGATGTGTATGTCCCCGGCGGGCGCTGGAATACATCGAAGAAGCCGCCGGACGAATGGTTCGCGAATGCCTATCAAAAAGAGCCGCCTGGAGGCATTGCGGACTGCGGCGTAATAAAAATCAAGTCCGACGGTTCGAGAGTCCTTTGGGCTACGTGGCTCGGCGGCTCCGCTCAGGACAACAGCGAGGCATCCATTCGCGTCGGCGCCGGCGGCAGGATTTATGTCGGGGGCTCGACGTTCTCGCCGGACTTTCCCACTACGGCCGGCGCGCACGACAGGACTTATTCCGGCGAGGCCGACTTTTTTGTCGCCTGCCTGACACCGGACGGCTCAGACCTGGTTTACGGCACGTATCTCGGCGGGCCCGGCAACGAATGGATCAGCACGCACAATCTCGCCATCGACGATTTCGGAAATGCATACGCCGCCATCCCCACCGGCTCGCCGAATTATCCCGTCACCGAAGGAGTATTCCAGCGGACGTTCCGGGGCGGCGGCACGGACTGGGCGATTACCAAGCTCTCGCCGTCCGGTGCTCTTTTAGGCAGCACTCTGATCGGCGGCAGCGACAGCGAGAATCCCGACGGCATCTACATCGGCACGGAAGGCCGGGTCTTTGTCACCGGCGAAACGCAATCCGCGGACTTCCCGTTGACGGCCGGTGCTTATCAAAACCAGAAGAACGCCGGCACCGAGGCGGTGCTTGTCATGCTCTCTTCCGATCTTAAGCAACTTTTGTATGCAACTTACCTTGGCGGCAACGCCAATGATAACGGCCGCTCAGGCTGTCTCGGGGCCGACGGCAGCCTGTATCTGACCGGAGCAAGTGACGGTGCCGGCTGGCCCGCAAAGAACGCATTCCAAAGCGTATTTGCCGGCGGCGGGGGAAACTGGGGAAATGGAGACTGTATCCTGGCCAGGCTCTCCCCGGCGAGAACCATTACTGTAGATCCGGCTGAAACATACCAGACCATCAGCGGCTGGGAAATGGTGGCCTTCGCGCTGGAGCCCGACAATCCGGCTTTTGCGAATTTCAAGGATACGCTGTTTGATATGGCCGTCCACGATGTGGGTATCAACCGGCTCAGGCTGGAGATCAGAAGCGGTGTGGAAAACAGCAGCGACAACTGGACCGCTTACCAGGATGGTTCCATCGACTATAAAACGTGGCGAAGCCGCCGCTATGCGACCGTCAACGATAACGCCGATCCATATACTATCGATTGGTCCGGTTTTCATTTCTCGGAAATGGACAATGCCATCGAGCGAATCGTCAATCCTTTGCGTGCGATCCTTGAGGCGGACGGGGACAAACTTTTCGTGAACGTCAACTACGTCGCCTTCACCGGGCAGATCAAAGGTGGCGGCTATATGCACGACGACCCGGACGAATACGCGGAGTTTGTCCTGGCCACGTATCTGCATTTGCAGGAAAAATACGGTTGGGTTCCTGATTCGTGGGAGGTTATTCTTGAGCCTGACAATGTCTCTCAGTGGAACGGAACGACAGTCGGCAGGGCGATCGTAGCGGCCGCCGCCAGGTTGAAGGCCGCCGGCTTCGAACCTGTCTTTGTGGCGCCTTCGACTACTAATATGGGTAATGCAGTGACGTACTTCGACCGGATGGTAGAAGTGCCGGGAGCGGTAGAATTTCTGCGGGAGCTATCGTACCATCGCTATAGTGGCGTGTCCCAGCAGAACCTGCGGACAATCGCCGCCCGGGCAAAGCAGTATGGTATCGATACTTCCATGCTCGAATGGTGGAAAGGCGGCAATAGTTATCGTACGCTTCATGAGGACCTGAAGACCGGCAACAACTCCGCCTGGCAGCAGGGCGTCCTTGCCGGCGCGCTCAATTCGAATATGTCCCTGTATATGATCGACGATTCCGACCCGGCTAATCCTCGGATATTGCTCAATGACGCTACAAAGTTCACCCGGCAATACTATCGCTTCGTCAGGCCCGGGGCGGTCCGAATTAAGTCCGTTTCTCGAGAAAGCATGTTTGATCCTCTTGCTTTTATCAACAAGGACGGCAGCTACGCGGTCGTGGTCAAATGTAATGCCGGCGGAGATTTCTCCATCGGCGGGCTGGCCGCCGGGACCTACGGCGTAAAATACACCACGGCAAGCCAATATAATATGGACCTGCCGGATCAGACAATTGGCGCCGGCCAGGCCGTCATTACGGGGATACCGGCCGCGGGCGTTCTTACTGTGTACGGCAAACCGGCGCTGCCCGACGACCAGGCTCCAACCGGCCCGGCAGTGACGGATTGATCGACGAAGTCCGTCTTTATGGATACGCTCAGACCGAAGAGCAAATCCTGAATATCTACAATTCATCTGCCTTGTAACCATTTGTTTCGTAAAAGCTTAGGATAAAATCTCCGCCCTTGAGCTAAATGATGTTGACACGTCGGGCACAGCGGATTAGATTGTACCGCGTGAGCCGGCGCTTATATAGAGTTGCCGTGAGTGCAGCTTGGCGCGGGCATCTGAAGTGGGATTCGAACTGGAGGTCATCGTGAAGAAAGCAAATCTATCGAGGGCCGTTATGCTGGGCTGCGTGATTCTGATTGGTGCAAGCTGTGTTTTCGCGCAGGATTGGCCGCAGTGGCGGGGGGCCAATCGGGATGGTAAGGTGACAGGATTCGAAGCTCCTGAGCGATGGGTGTTGAAGCAAAGGTGGAAAACCCCTGTCGGCTCTGGCGATGCTACGCCTGCTCTGGTTGGCGATAAGCTCTACGTTTTTACACGGCAGGGCGATAGTGAGGTTACTACGTGCCTGGAAGTCGACAGAGGAGAAGAGCAGTGGACGAACAGATACGCCGCGCAGGCTGTCACCGGAGCGGCCGCCCGGCACCCGGGGCCCAGAAGCTCGCCCGCAGTAGCGGATGGAAAGGTCGTCACGCTGGGTGTGGGCGGAGTTCTCTCGTGCCTGGACGCAGCCACCGGCAAAGTCGTGTGGCGCAAGGACCCCTTCCCCAAGGTTGTGCCAAGATTCTTCACGTCCACCTCACCGATCATTGTTGACGGGATGGCCATCGGGCATCTTGGCGGTCAGGACAACGGGGCAATCATTGCTTATGACCTGAATACCGGCGATGAGAAATGGCGATGGGCCGGCGAAGGCCCGGCGTACGCCTCACCCGCTCTGCTGACGGTTGCTGGCACCAAACAGCTCGTGACTCTGGCGGAGAAGAGCGTTGTAGCAATTGGCGTAGCCGATGGAAAGCTTCTGTGGCAACTGCCGTTCCCGCCGGCAGGGAGAGCTTACAATGCCGCTACGCCGATCATTGACGGTCAGACGGTTATCTACACGGGAGCCGGCAGGGGTACTAAAGCAGTAAAAATCGAGAAGCAGGGCGACGGCTTTGTCGCCAAAGAACTTTGGAGCAATCCCGAGCTTGCCCCGCAGTATAACACGCCGGTGCTCAGGGACGGTCTGCTGTTCGGATTTTCTGACCGCGGCAATCTTTTCTGCATCAACGCGAAGACCGGTCAGACGGCCTGGATCGACGATACACAGCGCGGTCGGGGCGGTTTTGGCTCTATTGTAAGTGCCGGCTCTTATCTGATAGCCTTGACCAGCGAATCCCAGTTCATAGTTTTCAAGCCAAGTGACAAGGGATTTTCCGAGCTGTTTGGTTCGAGTTCCGTAGTCAAGTTATCAGGTACGCCGACTTATGCACATCCGGTGGTTACACGCAATCGTATCTTTGTTAAGGACGAGGATACAGTGTCGATGATAACGACAAGGGATTGATTAAGGCCCGGGTATCGATATCGACACCGTAGGGGCGGCCCCATGTGGCCGCCTAATCCGGCGATAATGAATCAGGGCAACCACACGGGGTTGCCCCTACTATTACATTTATAGCCTCGGGGATATGTAATAATCTATTCGAATGAAAGGAGTTGGTAATGCGTTACGCGAAACTTTTGCCTGTTCTACTGATCGTTCTTGCCGGTTGTGCCGTATATGGGCCGCCTCAAACTCCCCAGGCACAAGTTGTAAACGAATATCACGGCGTGAAGGTTGTCGATCCGTATCAGTGGCTCGAAGATTGGGATGATGAGCGGGTACAATCCTGGAGCGACAAGCAGAATGTTTATGCTCGAAAGACGCTGGACAATCTGCCTGAAGTCGAAGAGCTGCGCGAGCGTATTACCGAGATACTAACGGCGGAATCTGTTAGGTATTACTCGCTTTGCCGGCGTGAAGGAAAACTCTTCGCTATGAAGCGTCAGCCGCCGCTGGAGCAGCCTTTTCTGGTTGTGATGCCCTCGGCGCAGCAGCCGGAGGCCGAGCGAGTCATTGCCGACCCGATGAAAATAGATCCCAGCGCTTCAACATCGATCGACTTTTACGTACCGTCACCGGACGGCAGGCTCGTTGCGGTTTCGCTTTCGGTCGGCGGCTCGGAAAGCGGCGATGTGCATGTCTATGAGGTGAAAACCGGCAAAGAAATCGGGCAGGTCATTGCCCGCGTAAACGGCGGCACCGCCGGGGGCGATCTTGCCTGGATGCCGGATGGGTCGGGTTTCTACTACACTCGATATCCCCGGGCTTCTGAGCGGCCGGTTGAAGATATGGATTTTTACCAGCAGGTCTGGTACCACAAAATGGGGACGCCGGGCGATGAAGATCGATATGAAATCGGCAGGGACTTTCCGCGCATAGCGGAGATCAAGCTGGAGGCGGATACGCGTTCAGGCCGGGTGCTTACGACTGTTCAATACGGTGACAGCGGCCGTTTCGCACA
>CAZTDF010000008.1:18039-20179 GCA_964612465.1 uncultured Pirellulales bacterium | reverse complement strand
GTTCAGGCCGGGTGCTTACGACTGTTCAATACGGTGACAGCGGCCGTTTCGCACACTATGTTCGCACGGTAAGAGGGCAATGGCAGCAGATAACCGGCTATGACGACAAAATCGTCCAGGCGACGTTCGGGCCGGATGATACGATATTCGTTATTTCCCGGGCCGATGCTCCCCGCGGCAAAATACTAAAACTGTCCCTTGCCGATATTTCTCTGGAAAAAGCGCAAATCATTGTTCCCGAAGGTGACGATACTGTCGTTTCCGATTTTCCCGGCCACCCGCCAATGGTGGTGACGTCGAACCGCCTGTATGTCACGTATCAGCTTGGCGGCCCATCTGAGATTCGTGTTTTTGACCTCCGGGGACAAAAGCAGGCGGGGCCTAACATTCTGCCGGTCTCCAGTGTCGGACAAATCGTTGCCGCAGCGAACGATGCTGTTTTGTATCAGAACTCTTCGTACATCGAACCGTCGGCGTGGTATTTATTCCGTCCCGACGAAGGGACAACCGTCAAAACGGCGCTCGTGACGGAATCGCCCGTGGATTTTTCCGATTGTGAAGTAGTTCGCGAATATGCAACTTCCAAAGACGGGACTAAAGTGCCGGTTAATATCATTCGCCGTAAAGGGGTGAAGCTGGATGGCTCGAATCCGGTATTGCTCGGCGGTTATGGCGGCTATGGGATCAGCATAGAGCCCGGTTTCAGCGCCTTACGCCGGATTTGGATCGACCATGGCGGCGTTTATGCGCAGGCCAATCTCCGCGGCGGCGGCGAATTCGGAGAGCAGTGGCACGCCGAAGGCATGCTTACCCGCAAACAAAACGTCTTCGATGATTTTGCCGCTGCCATGCAGTATATGATCGGCGCCGGCTACACCACGCCCGAGAAGCTGGCAATCGTCGGCGGCAGCAACGGCGGATTGCTCATGGGCGCCATGATAACCCAGCACCCGGAACTATGCCGGGTTGTGCTTTCCTCCGTTGGAATATATGACATGCTGCGGGTCGAGCTTGCACCTAATGGGGAATTTAACATCCCGGAATTCGGCACCGTGAAAAATCCCGACCATTTTCGTGCTCTTTACGCTTATTCACCTTACCATAATGTCAAGGACGGTACGGCCTATCCTTCCGTGCTGTTTTTGACCGGCGCTAACGATCCGCGCGTTGATCCCATGCATTCCCGGAAAATGACTGCTCGTCTTCAGGCGGCGAGTTCATCGGGCAGGCCTGTTCTGCTGCGGACCAGTTCCAAAACCGGGCACGGCTCAGGCACGCCGCTGACCGAGCAGATCGACAGGAGCGTTCATTATCATGCTTTCCTGCTGAACGAGCTTGGGCTGTAATAATAATAATTTTGAAAGGAATAAAGAATGAGTTATTCACGTATTTTATTGTGCTGTCTGTTTCTATTGGTTATTAACGCGGTGAGTATTGACGGCCTGTATGCTCAAAGTGCGGCCCAGGACAAGGGCGTCAACCTGATTGTTCGCGGAGACGACATTGGATCATGTCACGCCGCCAACGTGGCCTGTATTCGATCCTATAAGGAAGGGATCGTGACGAGCGTCGAACTAATGGTGCCTTGTTCATGGTTTCCCGAGGCCGTTAAAATGCTCAATGAAAATCCGGGACTGGATGTCGGTATTCATGTGGTTCTGACCAGTGAATGGGACTATTATAAATGGCGTCCGCTGACGTGGGTTCCCAGTCTGACCGATTCGGACGGCTATTTCTATCCGACGATATGGCGGCGACAGAATATGCCGGCCGGTACGGCTTTGAAAGATGCGGACTGGAAAATCGAAGATGTTGAAAAGGAAATTCGCGCCCAGATTGATTTGGGCAAACGCAAGGTGCCTCATGTCAGCCACCTTTCATATCATATGGGCAGCGCGAGCTGGGATCCTAAAGTAAAAGAGCTTTGCGTTAAGCTGGCCAGGGAATACGAACTCAATATTGAGCCTTCTGAAGCCGGTGTGCGTCGTTTCCGTGGATTCGGAGATGCGAAAACCACCGACGAGCGAATAGAAAGGTTCGTAAAAGGGCTTAAGGAACTCAAGCCCGGCACTTATTTATTCGTAGAACATCCCGGCATTGATACGGCGGAAATGGGCGCCATCGGTCATAAAGGATATGA
>CAZTDF010000008.1:12315-17939 GCA_964612465.1 uncultured Pirellulales bacterium | reverse complement strand
TTGCCGAAATGCGACCAGTCCATAGCCGGCCAGTAGATATAATCCGCTCTGCCTCTAATGGTTGCCAATGGAACGGGGCCGAAATCCCTGCTGTCCCTTGATAGGTTGCGGTTGTCGCCTAATACGAAACAGTGATGTTCCGGAACCGTTATTTTCTCGAAGTCGCCGGTCGTTTTGTCATGGGGTGGTTCGGCTAAGAAGATATTATATTTCACGTTACCGTTTGTCTCCTCGAAGACTTCTCCATTGAGCGGTTGTCCCTCTACGGTTGTCCTGATATTATCCAATGTGGATTCAGGGAGTTTTCGCCGGAGCAGCTTCTGACTATTCACATATAGCCAGCCATCTTTAATTTCAACCGTATCACCCGTGACAGCGACAATTCTCTTTATATAGTTCCAGTGACGGTTGAAGGGACAAATGTGAACTACGAGGTCGCCTCTTTTAGGATCGTTTCTATTGTAGGCAAGTTTATTTGCTAATATCCGGTCGTTCGGCACAATCGTTGGGTAGCAGGAAGCCGTGGGAACTCGAAATGCTTCCAATCCCTGACCTCTGATGTACAAAGCGCTGCCGATGCTGCCTCCGGTGACAATAAGAATAAACAACACATAGACAACCGGATTGTTGTAGTCTTTTAGCTGATAGCCCATCCCTGTGTGTTGAGCCAGAAATGCCGAATCAATAATTGCCGTCAACTGTACCATTCCGCCGGCCAGGATCAATGCCATCACTATTTGCATCAGTGCCGGAGAATCGCTCAGCGAAAACAGCCCGATGATTATTGGCAGCGGTAATATGTTCAGGAAATTGAGGATTAGTCCTCTTTTTAATCTGCCGCAATATACCTGTCCCAGTCCCGGCATAATGAGTGACAACAATACGGCCAGCCAGATACGCCTCTTATTTCTATTGTGTACTACCTGCTCATCCATTTATAACTCCATTGCTTAAAATCGCGTTAATCATAATTATTAATCTTGCAATACCCGTTGCAGCGCCTGCCGCCACGAGCCCCGTCTTGGCCAGCGGATGAAATGAAATCAGATCGATCAGTCTCTCCATCTTTATTAGTGGAATTTTCCTGCTCTGCTCACACTGATGTACCTCGTTCATTACCCGTTCAGTGAAGTTTCGGCTGACGTCAATTTGACGTTTCTCTTGTCGCCAGGACTCATAAACTTCGTGGTCTTTCATTGAATATCTCCATCTATCCCATCGAGGACTGACCTTAGCCGTTGTTTTGCCCGGTTGATTCTTGATTTGATTGTTCCTATTCTGACTCCTTCGATCTGTGCGATTTGCTCGTAGGGCAGGTTCTCGAACTCGGCCATAACAAGGGCTCTTTTATGTCCGGGATTTAGTGATTGTAAAGCTCGATCTAATTTGACAAATAATTCATCCCGGATGAGAGAATCAGCAGGTTCTGAGAAATCAGGATTCTCCGGCGGATTGCTTACAGAAAGGACTCTTTTTTTCTTCATTGCATTTATGCTTTTGTTTCTTGTTATTGTGAAAAGCCATGTCGAAAAGCTGCTGCGGGCCGGATCGAAAGACGGCAGTTTCTTGTATGCGGCAAGAAATACTTCCTGCGCAACGTCTTCACAAATATGCCGGTCGTTTATAAGATTAGCTATCATTCTGATAATCGGTTTCTGATACTTTTGCACGAGCAGTCGAAAAGACTCAGTGTCCCCTTCCAGCACAGCCCTGATGATGCCGGTCTCTTCGGTCATTTAGCATTCCAAAGTCTATGAACTATTGATTCTTTGGTGTTATACAAGTCAGGATGTCTAAAGTTCCACCGAAAATAAAACATTCAACGGATTTTATGGTCAAAGCTTTATTAAGCGTTAATATAGTGTAAAGTTCGGTTCGGTTCCGAGTCGGACGGGCTTGCCGGATTTCTTGCCGCCTGTGTTCTTGTATATATATACAGTGTAGGGAGTGGCTATGATTACGTCGAGTATTCCATCGCTTGTCATATCGCCAATGAGCATACTCTTTTCATATTTGATCGTTCCCCCAGATATTTCCTCGCCCGGTGTATTGAAAGTGCCAATACGGCGTCCTTGATGATCGTAGAGTCCGCCGTTGTGAGCAACCATGATTTCTTCAATCCCGTCTCCGGTGAAGTCTAACAGGCAATGATGCCGGCTATAATCAGTTACAAGCCGGCCGAGAGTCTGGCCCTGTTCATCCAACACCCAAAGAGGACTCTTCCCGTAAGGTTGATGGTCAATATCGACGCAAATATGCGGCCCGGCATGGTTCGGTATTATGCGGCCGACATCTATGGATTCAAAATGATGACCTGACATTTCCCAAAACACTTTTCTATTTCCATCAATAAGTGCAATGTTATTGGCTCCACAACAGGTCAGCACAATACGAAAGTCTTCAGGAGAGACACCTTGCCGAAAAACGCGTGCGCAATCAAGATGGCCTTTGGCTTGATCGACCTGTTTTGATTTATAAATCCAGCGAACAGAACCGTCGCTATTCAACATGGCGTAGCCGGCCATGATCTCATCACGTCCATCCCCATCGATGTCAATTGGCAGTGGCTGATGGGCTGTTCGAAATCCGCCGGGATCCCTGACTGTCCAGAGCAGTTTGCCCTGCCGATTATACGCCCAAATTTGATGGTATCGGTCTTTTACGAGTACATCGGTTGGATGGCTGTTGCCTGAAAGATTACAGAACATAAGACAATCGGCTGCTTCATCAGGGATCGGTATTCGTCTTAGTTCGCGCCCCGTGGCTCCTTCAAGCTCAACTAAAAATCCTTTTGTACAAAGAACAACTTCGCTTTTACTATCACCGTTCCAATCATGAATCTGACAAGCAACATCATGGTGCCAGATCTTTCGGCCAATCTCAGGATTACCCCATTGCCACAAGACTGATCCATCAAGGTTTTGAGCCACCGCTGTGGACGTGTAGTGCACATCATCTTTATTGAAGTTTTCAGCGCTGACGATGTCGACTGCGCCATCGGCGTTTAAGTCGGCGGCCAATATCCACTGACCTCCATAACCAGGATCGAGGTGAACGATTTTCCAGGGCTGAATCACAGGTACTTGAGGATCCGGTTGACCGAGGTCCTGGGTGTCATAATAGATGAAATCCATTTCCTTCGCAACGAGAATTGTATATGGATTAAATGATGCCAAAATACAAAATATGAACCATTGCGAAACAAAGCATTTGTGTTTTTTCACTTTAAGCATAACCTGACCTTTAATTGAGATATTATTTGCATTTGTTGCTGTTTTTACAACCATTTTCCTTTTTAATTAAAGTAAGGGACTTTTCATATTATAAGGAATACTGATGATTTTTTTGACTTAGTTTCGGAAATGTACTAAAATGCTGCTGCAGGAAATGTTCTTTATTTAATATTCTGAACCTTTTAAAGGGTGCTATTATGATTAAGAAATCTTTTATCAGGGCAGGCATAATAATTCTTTTATCTGCTGTAACTGTTTTTAGCGGCAATCCTTCCGGCGGGCCGTATCAAGCCACCGGCATCAAGATCGGTGAGGTGACACATAATTCGGCGATTGTCTGGACGCGTCTGACTCGGCGTCCGGAAAGAGTTGGTTTCGAAGCGCCTCTGCCTGAAGTTTCCTACAGTGACCCGGATGCTGGCGAAATAGTCACAAAACGCAGCGGCAGGCCCGACCTGGTGCCCGTTGTAAAATTTCCCGAAGATTCGACTATCGAGACGATTGAAGGGGCCGTTCCGGGGGCGCCGGGCCAGGTCAGGATTCTGTATAAGATTGATACTGCTTCCGAATGGCGGATGACCGGCTGGGAATCTGTCGATCCGAAACGCGATTATACCCGTCAGTTCCTGCTGTCCGGCCTGAAACCCGCCAGTAAATATCAGCTACGCGCCGAATCGAGGGAAAGACCGGCAGGCAAAAAAGGGCAGGCCGTAGAGGGCGGATTTAGGACCGCACAACGCGACGATCAGCCTCAACGAGTGGTTTTCACGGTCTCAACGGGACAGGCTTATCCGGACCAGGACGTCGTCGGTGGCGGTTACAAGATATATTCCGCCATGCTCAAGCTCGATCCCGATTTTTTTGTTCATACCGGAGACATCGTTTATTACGACAAGCTGGCCAAAACATTGCCGCTGGCCCGCTGGCATTGGGCCCGCATGTACAGTCTGCCGACCAACGTGGAATTCCATCGACAGGTGGCAAGCTATTTCATAAAGGATGACCATGATACGTGGATGAACGATTGCTGGCCCGGCAGGGAAACCAGGTTCATGGGTGATTTTACGTTCGAGCAGGGATTGAAAGTATTCCCGGAGCAGGTGCCAATGGGCGAACGGACATGGCGTACCTTCCGCTGGGGCAGGGATCTTCAGATATGGCTGGTCGAGGGTCGTGACTTCCGCAGCCCCAATAATATGCCTGACGGCCCCGACAAAACGATATGGGGCAAGGAACAGAAACAGTGGTTCAAACGGACCGTTCGGGAATCTGACGCTGCGTTTCGAATTTTAATCAGCCCGACTCCTCTTGTCGGCCCCGACCGGAAGAACAAACACGACAACCACTCGAACGTGGATTTCACACACGAAGGCAATGAGCTTCGGAAGTTTATCTCGAAACAGAAGAACATGTACGTAATCTGCGGCGACCGCCACTGGCAATATATTTCGGTCGATCCGAAAACGGGAGTAAAGGAATATTCGTGCGGCCCGGCCAGCAATGAACATGCAGGCGGCTGGAGCAATGATCAGAGGCTGCCCGAGCACCGATACCTGAATGTGATCGGGGGATTCCTTGCCGTGACGATAGACCGGCAGGAAGGTAAGCCCAAGTTGACCTTCAGATTTTATGGCGTTGACGGCAACGTTTTGAAAGAGGACAGCCCGGTGGCTCAATAGGGCACAGGAGCAGCAGAGGGGCTGCGGTTAAAGCCCTACTCGAAAATTAAAGTGCCGTACTTTTCGAACTCGTGAAAACCGGACCCGACCCTGGCCCAGTCCCAAGACGTCTTCATGCCTTCGTCGTGATCTACGCGATAGAAATTAGCTCGCCAACGTGTCCCCGGCTTTGTGGGGAACGTTTTGCAAAGGTTTGAGCAGTTCGTACGGAACGAATACTTCGGCTTTCCAGCCCGTAACTTTGGCCCCCGACTGCTTTGGGCCGCCTGTGAACGTGGTGGCCGTTTGCGTTTTCCGTTTTCCTTCGTAGTGCCAGGGCCGCCAGGTCTTCCGGATTATTGTCGAAATGGGCGCAGATGAATGTAGTTTTCGGATGCCTGACAATGGCTCGATTGCGCTGGGCGAGGATTTCGTCCCGTGAGGGGAACTGCTCACCATGGAACAGCCAGTTCGGATGCTCGCCGAGCTCGTGCCAGCGTTCGTTGAAGCGATCCAGCGGCGTGAAGAAGGCGGCCGGATCGGCGACGTGAATCATAACGGGCCGGCCGTACCTGGCACACGTCTGCCAGACGAGATCCAGCTTAGGATCGTCGACCGGCATCAGCTTGCCATTCTTGTAGCGGTAGTGCAAGCCGAGTGTCTTGTGGAATTTCAGTCCCTTCGCACCGGCCCGGAAGCTCTCTTCGAGCCGTTTGGCTTCACGCCGGCCCCA
>CAZTDF010000008.1:0-12215 GCA_964612465.1 uncultured Pirellulales bacterium | reverse complement strand
CCTTCGCACCGGCCCGGAAGCTCTCTTCGAGCCGTTTGGCTTCACGCCGGCCCCAGTTCTCGTCGTCGATGTCGCTGAAATCCAGCAGCGCGAACGTGAGAAAACGGCCGGGATGGGCCTCGTCCAGTGCGGCGAGCGTCTCGTCTAAACGCCGGCCCCATCCGCCGTCGAGGTTGACAACAGTGCGTACCCCCGCGGCATCCAATTCGGCAAGATAGTGCTTCACTCGCTCGGGCGTGAGCCGGTCCTTGCCCCCGCCGAGGTGATTGTGAACGTCAATCACCGGATACGCCGGTTTCTCGACCTCGCTCTGGGTGGTCTTGAGCATCGAACGGGGCTCCCAATCACGAAGCTTTAACTCGCGAATATCATCGGCCTGCTGTGCAAATCCCAATGAAACCCAGCCGGCAATCATGAACAGAACCAGCCCGACAAACACACGTCCCTTCATGATAATTCCTCCCTTAGATTCCGGGCGGGATCTTTGCCCGGATTGGATCTATTCGCCGCTCAATTTTCCTTCTTCAACGGAGTCGTCCAGAGATAGACGGTATGTTCGCTATACTCATTGTCGGAATTAATCTTAACGACCTTGTCCGGCGTTACTCCTCTCATGTCGAAATCGTGTGAGACTATTCGAGAGCCGGGCTTGAGCTTTTCCAACTGCGGAATAAGTTTCACATTCAGGCTCGGCAGCAGATAGAGCGTAATTACGTTTGCCTCGCTGAGGTCCAGCGTAAAAATATCTTCCTGCTCGATTCGAACCAGGTTTCCGACGTTGTTCTTTTCAACGTTTTCGAGCGACTCTTTGATCCGCTTCGGATTAATGTCGTAGCCGACGCCCCTGCATCCGTATTTTTTGGCCGCTGTCACTACGATCCGGCCGTCGCCGCAGCCAAGGTCATAAACCAGGTCGTCCTTTTTGACTTCGGCCAGCTCGAGCATCTTTTCCACCACCTCCTGCGGAGTCGGGACATAAATGACATCCGGCTTGCGGGAAGCCTTCTTAATATTGGTGTTTTGTTGCTTTGCCGGTGTGCGGCTTCTCTTCAGGCCGGTTATCGTTTGGCTGCCTCTGGAACTGGTCCGCTCGCCGGTCAGTTTTTTGCCGCTCAACGTCCCTTTGAAAGTAATCTCGGATTCCTGGTCGCGGAACATGCGTACGAGCTTGAAGCTCACTTGCTTGCCTTCGAGATCGATTTTCCTGATGGCGCTTGAGCCGTACAGCCCGCTCAAATCCGGGTTGACCTGAAGTATCTGTTTGCGGGTGCCGCGATCCGATGTCAGTTCGAGATCCCATTTGCCGATTAAGGCGGCACCGTCACGCTGGCCCTCTACTGCCATATCGCCCATTTCGGACTTGATCGTACCCGTCAGCTTATGTCCCTTGACCGTTGCCTCGAAACTCGATTCCCACTGTCGGTCCTGAAATTTGCTTGTTCGCTTGAAGGTCAGCTTGCCGGCCTTGAACGTTACGTCCGTAATCTCGTGCTGACCCCATTGGCTTTGCCAGTTCGCACTGAGCTTATTGTTATCGTCGGCCTTGATGACCAGTGTCGAGTTGACTTGCCTGTCGCCCACATTGAATGTGACTTGCCACGTTCCCGCCGCCATCGGCATCCGTCTGAGACGTTTGCCTTCGACTTTGGATTCTCCGCGGTCGCTCGACATGATCCCTGAGAGTTTTCCGCGTTCGATTGTCCCGGTAAAAGTTCTGCGGAATTCACGGTCTCCAAATCGATTTACCTGTACGAAACTGAGCTGCGATCCTTCATATTTGACGTCTGTAAGCTCGCTAACCGAAAAACCAATCGACTGGCCTGTAAGCTTGCCCTGGTTGTTCATGGAAAACGACAGAATCGATTCGATTTGCCGGCCGTTGAAATCCATAGTGATCTGCCAGTCTCCCAAAATTCCTTTTCGGGCCGTACCGGCGGTTGCGGGTGCCGAGAGCGCAACGATAACCATTAGCGCCAGGATCCCGACTGTTTTGTGAGATGCTGCCTGCTTCATTAATAATACCTCCTAAAAAGTAAAGATTATTTGGACCGTCTCTTTTATTGAATTGCCATACTGTTGTCAATCAAAAAATCCTCAAACACAGGGTAGAATCCTCGAGAACGAAAGATATTTTTCTTGATGGAAAGACGGTTAATTTGATATAAAAAGAATGTAAACTGTGGGTTTTTATCATCCGGCAGGACAAAAAATAATAATGGTGAATTCAAAGCCTTTGCTTTTTTGATTAACCACCTCTTTTGGACATTAAAAGGAAGGAGGTAATACCATATTGCAAAGCACCTCGCGGGCTGATTTTGACTGTATAATGAAAAGGCCTGATACTTGTCGAAAGCTTTTATGTTAATTGCTCACGCAGAATAGTTTGCTTGCTGTGCGAATAAACAGGTCCCCGGCGGTGATAGATGCCCACCAGGGAGCGGTGCCGCCCAGCTTGCCCTGCCATTTTTGCCGGCCCGTTCGGGCGTCGAGGCAGGTTATTACGCCGCCTTTTCTATCGGCAAGAACATAGAGGTTGCCTTTATAATAAAGGGGAGTGCTGCAATCCGGCGACGGGCCGTCAAACATCCGGGCGATATGGTCTTCGGAAATGCACATCTCCATCTTCCGGTTTGATCTTAATCGCCTGCGTATAAGCATTAGCAGGCTCCAATTCTGAATCATCCACCTCACATAAAAACCGGAATTTATCATTACATATTAGTTCAATTAACTACGGATATCAGCTTCCGCCCAGAAGGTCCGCCTTGAGCGCTTTTATCGCAGTCTTACAATGGTATGAGAAGTTGTCGCGTCCATCGGTTATTACCGAGCCGACAATCGCTCCGGTTGCACTGTCCACAATCCGGATACGCAGCTTCTTTATGCCGATGCCGTCAGTCCCGTCATGATACGTGCACATAATCAGGGCTTCGACACTGAAAAGCTCCTTTATTTTGGCACGCATTTTCTCGTTCAGTCTTCCCTGCAGCAAATCCTGCTCATCGATGATTTCCTGCAGCCGTTTCCTTTCGACAAAGATAATAATTTGCCCGGGAAAAGCCTTGGTGTAGTAGGCCATGAATATTTGTTCCTGTTCGGGGGTCAGGCCGATGATTGCCAGCCGGCTATGTGTAATAAGCTCGGGTCTGGTGAATAACGCTTCTGTCTTCCGAGCGCATCCTGCTGAAATGGCCAGGCCCGCTACTACAAGAAAGGCGGAAATACTGCAAAGAATTCCGGTTCGTATTTTCATTCTGCTGCGTCCCGACAGGTTATGAGGATGAATGTTTGTGCTGTTTAAGTGAGTATCACGCTGAGTTTTTGCTTTCCGCCAATGGCGAATATTCTGTTCTTTTGCCGACATAACTTCTTATCTCCATACAAAAAGCCATCTTCGAATATTTTACAAAGAATATACCATCATGAGCACTCTGGCAAGTATCATTTCGAATCTCATATTGCGTTTCTGGATAAAATACCTTTGCTTGAAGGAGGAGAAAAAGAAGCAGAGGCTTGTATAAGATGCAGAGAATTAATATTCGTTATTATCGTGTTTGTCCGGTGGGGTGGCAATTGTGTTGATTCGATATATTGATGATAAAGCAGGATAACTTTTAAGGAGTAATTGCTTTTCGGCTGATTCTTCCTTTTTTAACCAGTTTGTTCATTTTTCTTTCGATTTGCCCGACACTCTTGTCGAGGAGCCGGGCGATTTCGTTTGGATTGGTGATCTTCTTCTCAAACAATGAGGTGACTCTCTGATTCAGCAATGTGCCGTTTATGATTGCTATTGCAATTACGCCTATAGCCAGTCCGGTCAGAGCACCATGTTTTGCGAATACGTAGGGAGCCTCCCTCCAAAATGAGAGTTGACTTAAATCGTCAAGATATGTCGGCTCAAAATGCTTCACGTAAGAGTGACCGGCGCACAGGCCGATAAGCCAGCCAAAAGCAAAGCCTATGTGCATTCCAAAAATATATTCGACTGCCGGTTCGACGAGAAACAACAGCTTATCCAGCAATCTTTCTATCGGAGCATTAATCCAGAATGCACACGGGGAATTATCTGTTTTACATTCTCTTGTTGAATTGATTGATTTAACATAGCTTTCCATGACTTGTACCATGTAGAGGCAGACCTGTTTGTTTGCATCTTTACACAATTATTGTGTAACAATTCTATGGTTTAATCCGGACGCCCTCGAAGAAATGAGAAGCATCCGTTGTTTTCGGCTTTACATGAAATTGGCCTTTCTTTAACAATTGAGAGAACTCATTGTAATCAATTATTCGCAGTGTTAAATCTTGCTCTGTCTGCTCAATTTCGAGAAACTCATCCGGTATAAGATGAAAAGCATAGGCATAAGGCTCATTCGGATTTAACTCGGATTCATCGGAAAACACTGCCAGGAATTTCCTGCCGTTGAGCCGAACAAGATTTGCAAATAATTGATATTCCGTGCCATCTTTCTCAACGAATCTCAGATCATAGGTTTTCTCCCCTGATTTTTTGGAATCCAGTATTTCGCCGTCCTTTCCCTCCCATTGTCCGACGATGTTTGAGTCAAAGACCAGGTCACTATCGGTGTATAGCGGTTCTAAACGTATCATATTACTTGCGTCATCGGATTCATCGCCGAATATAGTCTCAACGTGCGCGACCACGAATTCCTGAAGTTGTTCGGTTGTTGCGGTAAGCACAATGCGTTCGTCTACGACTTCATGCTTTAGTGCATCCGGATTATTTTCCAACATGTCCTCAACTTCATCATAATCGATTATTCGTAACTGTAGGTTCGGATCGATTCGGTCAACTTTCATGAATGTATGTACTGCAACCAGGTGCATTTTATAGAAATCATCCAGGTCGTTTATTTGCTCGCTATCGGGATAGATATCAAGAAACATCATACCTTTGATTTTTACCAGATGTGCCTCGAATCGGACGCATTCTTCTTCCATATCATATATTCTCAATTCATATTTCTTCTCTCCGGCTTTTCGAAATTGCCATATATCGTCTTCATCTGTCCTCCACTTACCTATAAGCCCTTCTTCAAAAACAAGGGTTTCATCAGTGTAAAGTTGGTGAAGAGACGGCAGGCAGCCGCTCAACAGCAGAACAAGCAAATAGAATACAGTTTTCTTCGTTTTCATCTTGAGTACCTTTCCAATTTTTGTGTTATCTGTTACCAGGTTGTATTGGTGCTTTGGGGACAACATCTTTCTGAAAAAATCATAAATATCGATATTTTATTAGGGAAACATTGCTGGGACAGTGGTATGGCCGGTAATGATATACCGGGTCTTTGTGAGCCTAAGTTCTTTAAGAAACTTTATTTACCGCGTTTGAGCAGCCTGTTGGCTCTCCAGAGGGGGACACGCCATGAGACGAGCATCCAGATTATACCTGTTAAAATAAGCGAAACCGGCCAGGCGAAGAAATTCTTCAGGTATTCGGTGGTGAACCGCTGTACCGCTGTGGCGATACCTGCGAGTCCTGAAAAGAAGAACGATTTCATTTGCCTTGCGACGCTGCCGAAGACAAAACCTATCGACGCTATTGGTAATAGTATACGGTAGACAAGTGTGTGACTCTCGGAAATATTCAACTCATCCGAATCGAGCATTCTCAAGGTGCCAAGGATGTGTACGGGACCAAGCCAATTGAGAATCGATGCCAAAGTACGCTGAAGCCGGGTTCCCAGCGACCTGCATACTCCTGCAAGTCCAAGATATATCAGCCCGTTGACTATGAAGCTGAGAAGCCTGGATTCGTCCTCTTCGAGAAATTTTGGATTCCACCGCAGCAGCCAGCCGAAAATTGTGGCATCAGAGACGGCAATGACGGACAGGCAAGCAACAATCAATACCAGACCCGCCATGCAAAGGGGCCACGCGAAGTGGATGAACTTGTGCCGGTCTAATATCACGCCCAGCACAAAAAAGCCGATACCGGGAAACAGATACCTGCCGGCTACGATTTCAGGTGCCCAGGCATTGAATTCGTCAATAGGCCCTATCATTCCGGCGATTATGTAGCAACTTGTAAGCCAGGCAAGAAATGATATGATGCCGAAAAGCACGAAAATTGATGACCGGGTAAGTCGCAGGAAGATAAGTGAAAACGCAAACCAGCACCATGATGAATAATACAGTTGGGCATTACCGATAATCACGTATGATTCCTCTTGCCTCAGGAATCCCTCTATTGATTCTATCCCCCAATGGTAATTGGCGGGGGTCAATAAATCCCACTGAGCCAGTGTCAGCAAGAACGTAATAGGCACTAAAAGATTCGCAGTCGATAGAAATCCGACAGCCAGCCTGCTTTCGCTTCTGTTCCACATAGCGGAACCAAGTATGATCATCAGAGTAGTCGCGGCTACTGCGGGTAAGGGCCTGAAGAACGCAGGAATATTCTCCCATGTCTTGTAGAAGAGCACAAAACTGCCTAAGACAACGATCCAGCCGCCTAAATATAAGCAGACCTGTGAGAAAGACAGCTTTCTCGCTTCTATAATTGACAGGTCGGGCGGGGATATAACGCGTTCATAGATATTCTCCAGCCGGTCAAATTCCTTCTCTGTCAGCAGCTCATTATCGCGCCAAACCTTGAGTTTTTGACGATGATAAAATACTTCCTGTTGAATCTTGTCCGACAGGAAGGATGGCCGGGACCACACTTTCTCGCCTCGAAGGTAGCGATTAATATCTTCCGCTAAATCCCGCGCTGTCGAATACCTGTTTTGGGGATCTTTTTCCAATGCCTTGAGGCATATGTTTTGCAGGGATATCGGAACTTTCTGCCGAATAGCGCTTGGCAGTTCGGGGTGTTTCGTTTTGATAGCCTCGAACAATTTCTTAGGATCGGTCTGCGGAAAGGGTAATGTGTCTGTGAGCAACTCGTAAAGCAGAATGCCTAATGCGAAAACATCGGTCGAAGGGAAGATTTGTATGGGTTTGGTAACCTGTTCAGGTGCTGTGTATGTCGGGGTGCCGCGGTAAACGTCTTGCTTAACGCCGGACAAATATTGTGTTTCAAGTGCTATTCCAAAGTCTAAGACCTTGGGTTTATGGTCCGAGCTGACAAGAATGTTTGAGGGTTTAATATCCCGGTGTATAATTCCGCGTGCGTGGGCTGCAGAGACGGCATTCAATACATTCAAATAAATGTTCAATCTTTGCTGTAACGGCAGGTCCTTCCAGGCATCCGTCAGGGGCAGACCGTCCACCCATTCCATAACGATAAACCGCTGCTCTTCGATTTCACCTATTTCGTAAACCTGGGCTACGCTGGGATGGTTAAGCTGGCTCATCAGGCGAGCTTCATGCCATCGTTTTGAGTTTGTGTCGTCCGTGGAGATTTTTTTTCGAAGGAACTTTACGGCAACCAGGCGATCCAAAACCGTATCAGCTACCTGGAAGACATGCCCTGCGGCACCTTCGCCAATTTTCCTGATGACACGATACCGCTGACCTAAAAGCGTTTGTGCCTGATCGACTGTGGATATTTCCTTTTTGCTGAACTCAAAAGGCTCCGAGCTTGTACTTTCAAAAGTGCGTAATTCGACAAGAAGTTTTTCATTCTCCCGGGCTTCGGCAACAATGGTTTGACAAGCCTGGCAAGCCTGTAAATGAGCTTCGAACTCAGCAAGAACCTGTGGTGCTAACCGGCCCTGGATATAATGTTCAATGACCTCTTGCTGCGGACATTTCATCTTATTATCGTTTTGATGTATCATTCGAACCGTTGCCTTAATTCCCGTAATCGAGACAGAACGCGACTCTTGGCTATGTACACCGCATTTGGGGACATATCAAACCTCTGGCAGACTTCCTTAACAGTAAATTGATCTATAGCATAATGCCTGAAGGCTCCAAAGACTTTCGGATCAAATTCCTGGCGAACCTGCTCCAGGCACCTTTTCATGACCATTTGTTGCCATTCCAATTCCCAGGTCCGGCCGAGGGTGCGGTCATCCTGCACCATATCCCAAAACGATGTGCCGGTTGCCTTGTCCGCAATTAGTTGCTCTAATGGTTGCCGGCCCCTCAAGTTGAGTATCACCCGTTTGGCTATCCCGAAAAGCCAATTGCTAAGACGCCCTTTACCCGGATCGTACTTGCCATCTCTAAAAGCTTTGAAAAACGTTGCCATTGTCTCCTGGGCGGCATCTTCCGCCTCAACGTTTGATAGACCGAGTTTTCTGGCAAAGTGTATTATGACAGGTTGAAAGTGACTGCAGAATTCAGTCCATGCCGATTCATCATGCGTTGTTTTAAGGTTTTCCAGAAGCTGCGTAGTGGTTACCCATTGAGTCACTTTCGAACTCCTATGCCGTTTATTCCCGGCACAGAGCATAGTCTGATGAATGAAGTTGTGCAATCTTTTTTTGAAATTGTTACTGATCAGGAGAACCTTATGAATTGCCACGGACCTTACAGTTATGCTCATCTCTTTCAGCCCCGGCATCTATTTCTTATACGCCGAACGTATCGAAAGCAAAAAACCGACAATCGGAAATAATTCCACGCCAGGGGAGAGTTCCGATGCGGAATCGAATTAAAAGTCACCGAAGGCTCTTTGAGCAAAAGCGAGATTTGATGGTCTGGTTGATGTTGCTTCAAAATATGCTTTTTATAGGTTGTTTTTTCTTGACAATGTCATTGGGAAATGCTAATGTCACTTTTGAGGAGTACAGGTCAATGTCCCTTGTTTGGAGGGATACCTGTCTACATAGATAAACTAATTTGTAGTTTCGAGGAACGAAAAATGAAATGCGTATTATCCATTCTTGTATTTACGGCACTTTTCACGATGCCGGTATTCGGTATGCCTTTGATTCAACAGGAAGACACCTGGGATTACTGTGTGCTTGATTTCAATATATATTATATCTTAACAAGCATTGAATATGCCGATTTCGACTGGGACAATGCCGACTGGATCGAAGGGCAGGCCGCATTCGGTTACGAAAGAGTGCCCGAGGGAGGGACAATTAACACATTATGGACTCCGGGGATAGATTTAGCTCTGCGCAAATCCTTCCAGCTCGAATCTTTGCCGACAGAAAATCTGCGTCTTGACCTGGCGGTTGATAATGGCTGTGTGATATTCATCAACGGCGAAGAAGTTCTCAATCACACGGGGGAATACTTTACGTCTCTATGGGAGTATACAACCGAAATAGAACCGAGTTATTTGAAGCTCGGGACCAACACGGTTTCTGTGCTGGCTGAAGATCATGGACAACAAACATACTTTGACATGCAGTTGGAGGTTGTTCCCGAGCCGGCCACGATTTGTCTTTTCGGTCTGGGTGCCGTTTTCATGCTGAGAAAAAGGCACTGACAGATCCAAATTCGAAATATTCAAACTTAATGAACACCATTCCATATATGAGAACATTCAGCGTAACTGACATGATAAGTTACATTCTATAGCCTCATCGGCTTTTGCAGCGAGAAATCTTTGAGTTGTTTGTTGTATTATCCTGAAATTTTCCTTGACGGCGGGGTAGCGGATTTAGTATATACTAAGGTAGGCGAAGCTTGTGGATTTTTGGCTTTCCGGCTTCGTCTTATTAGGAATAACGAACTTTGCCTTTGAGCTTGATTTCGGTTTTGTAGGAAGGAGGTAGCGTCGAATAGCTGAACTTTATCCTAAACAAACATGGATAAAATTTGGTGAAGACGAGAATTACCATCAGTTGCTTTAGCGTGTAGCAAAAGCACCATTTTCCCAACCTTTTATAAGGAGGACTTATTATGTATTGGAAATTGATTTGTTTGGTTTCTTTTGTTTTAGTTTTCGGATTGAGCGGGTCAGTTGTCTTAGGCCAGGAAAATCAGATCGTTAACGCTGAATTTGACGATGGCTTAGCATCCTGGGGCATATATACCTACCTGAATACAACCGAAGGTTTCAATGTGGTAGTCTCGCAGGGCGGCGGTCTATCCGGAGAAAACTCGGCATTAATCGATATTTACAACTCCTCGGTACTTACCAGCATAGGAATCGCCCAGAGTGGCCTGGTTGCCGAGCCCGGGACAACATATCCCATCGGTTTCACCGCTAAAGCCGAGGAAAACAGAGGACTGGTTGTACTGCTTCAGGGCAATATTAACAATGCGTCTTACCCGACTTTTCTGGACCAGACCGTGGAACTGACACCGACGAAACAAGATTACGTAATTGAGTACACCCATACCGGTGCAGCAATTGGCGCAGGTGAAAACGAAAGTCTTAATCTATACCTGATGATTAAGGGGCCTTCGTGGTCACCGTCCGGGGCAAGCCTTAATGGAAAGGTCTGGATCGACCGTGTACACTTCGGTGCCGATATCCCGCACCAGCCCGTTTACGCTGCTACGAGCCCCATACCTGAGGATGGCATCTTCCACGCGGATACATGGATAACTCTTGGCTTCTCGCCCGGCGACTTCGCTGTTTCACATGATGTTTATATGGGCGACAATTTCGAAGATGTCAACGAAGGAACAGGCGGGACATTCCAATTTAATCAGCCCGACACGTTTTTCGTAGCGGGTTTCCCCGGCTATCCTTACCCGGATGGCCTGGTTCCGGGAACGACTTACTACTGGCGGATAGATGAAGTAAATCAAGCCGATCCGGGCAGTCCCTGGAAAGGCCCTGTATGGAGCTTCACGGTACCGCCTAAGAAAGCCTATAAACCCGAACCTGCTGATGGTGTGAAATTCGTAGATCCGGATACAACTCTTGCCTGGACTGCCGGTTACCTCGCAAAAATGCACTATTTGTACTTCGGGGATAATTTCGCTGATGTCGAGGCCGGAACTGGTGATACTAATAAAGGAGTTGTAATTGGGACGAGTTTTGATCCGGGTACCCTCGAAATAGAAAAAACTTATTATTGGCGTGTTGATGAGTTCGATGGTGCGATCACGTATACAGGTGATATCTGGAGTTTTACCATTGCAGGGGAGACCGGCGGACTCAAGGCGGAATTCTTCAACAACGCGAGCCTTGCCGGTGAGCCGGCACTGACTCGGATAGATCCACAAATCGACTTCAGTTGGGGTAACGGCACCACCCGCGGCGTAAATTCTCCGGCGGAGAATATCAATGTGGATGAATTCTCGGCCCGCTGGAGCGGCGTGCTCGAAGTGGACGTGACGGACACGTATATATTCCGTGTCAGCGCCAATAATGGTTTCAGACTGTGGCTGGACGACCGGCTCATCATTGATTACTGGGACAATCCCACCACAAGCAGTCTTGAGAGCGAACCAATCGAGCTTATCGGTGGCACAACCTGCAACATTAGAATGGAGTACTTCGAAGGCGCAGACACTGCGGTTGCCCGGTTGTACTGGCAAAACAGCGTTCGGCCCCGGCAGATCATTCCCCAGGCCGCACTGTCGCCGCCCGTTAAGGCCGGCAGACCGCGCCCGGCAAATGGCGCTGAGGATGCGAAAATGATGCCGGTGCTCGCCTGGCATCCGGGAGATTTTGCCGCCTCGCATGAGATATATTTCGGCACCGATAAAGATACGGTCTTAAATGCCACCAAAGATTCACCCGAATACAAGGGCACACAGGCACTGGGTTCCGAGAGCTATGAACCCGGCAAACTCGCCTGGGATACTGCGTACTACTGGCGCGTCGACGAAGTCAATGCTCTGACTCCCGATAGTCCGTGGATCGGCAGCCTCTGGAGCTTTTCCACGGGTGATTTCATTGTCATTGATGACTTCGAAGACTACGATGCCGGGGACAACCAGATTTGGTACTCATGGCATGATGGGCTCGGTTACGGCACGCCGGATACTCTGCCTTATTTCGCCGGCAACGGGACCGGCTCGGCTGTTGGCGATGATACAGCGTGGTTTCCGCTTGATAGTACGGTTATTCATGGAGGCATGTACTCTTTGCCGTTTTTCTATGACAACCATAAACAGGGCTATGCTTATTATTCAGAGATAGAAAAGGCATTGAGTTATCCGCGGGATTGGACCGCCGAATCGGTAGGGGAATTGTCGCTGTGGTTCTACGGCAGTTTGGAAAACGGTATTGAGCCGATGTATGTGGCAATTTCTGACAGCGCGGGGCAGACAGCTGTGATTATTCATGATGATTTCCTTATTGCGGCGGTCGATGTGTGGACACAGTGGGTTATTCCTCTGCAGAGCTTTGCCGATCAGGGCGTGGATTTGACGGACGTCGATAA
>CAZTDF010000007.1:39811-46557 GCA_964612465.1 uncultured Pirellulales bacterium | reverse complement strand
AGTGCCGTAAGAAAGCGTTCGAAAAGAACCCATTACTTCCAAGTGGGCAATCGTTACTTGTGTCCGAAAGTCCTATCGAGTAGGCTTTTCCGATCCATCAAGACCTGATTTCCCTGAGTACGGGTATCGGTTCTTTCAAACACATACTTTCTATACGAGCACCGCAGGGGTTAGCCCGCAACAGCATTTATAACAAATCCAAAGACTAAAGTCAATAAAATACCAGAAAATTCCAAGCGATTATTAAAGCTTCATATTTTCTCTATTTAGATTTTCGACTCGGAGGGCGGTTTTTCTGTAGTCAATTTCCGCTTAAAAACAAATTAGCCGTATTTATATTTGCTGCTAATTTATAAAAGCACGCAGCCAACGATTCGAATATTGAAGGCGTCACCAACTCTGCCGTTGAATCTTTTTATCGCTATAGCACAACGCGAATCATACGGTACGCAGTTCCGCCGCGACGGTTTCGCTCAGGCTCCGAACAATATCGGCTTCGAAACCGTCGACAGTCTCGTGGGTTAATGTCCCGTCCTCGTCTCTAAACCGAAGCGAAAGCGTGACACTCTTGCCGCCGGAGGGGATTCCTTTTCCACGGTATATGCCGACAAACTTGATGTCTTCGAGCTCGCCGGAAGCCTTGCTCTTGATCGCCTTGATAATATCAGCCCAGCGAATTTCTTCGCCTACGATAATCGAAAGGTCACGCTCTATCGCAGGGAATCTCGGAATCGGTTTGACTTTTACGGCGCCGCCGGCAAGAGACATAAGCTGCTCGAATTCCAACTCCGCAGCGGCCGGCGAGATGTCTTTGAAGTCGAGCGTTTGCCTGACCGCATCCGAAACAATCCCCGCGGTCCCAATCGGCTGGGAGTTGAGCAGGATTTTGGCTCCGGTCTGCGCCCAGATAAGATCGACAGGGGCAAAATCAATTTGTGCATTTCTGCCAATGCTGTTTATCAGGCCTTCTATCACACCGCGCAGGTCTCTGAAGTCACCATCACAGACAAGAGCAATTTTAGTTTTCTGAATCGGCAGCTCGCCGCCCTGCGATTCGGCCGGCACAAAAGTATCTGCAATCTCATAGATTCTACACGGCAGGTTCTTGGCGTTAACGTTCGTTTTCAATACACCGAGCAGAGAGCCGATAAGGGTTTGGCGAAGAAGATTCGCACTTTTTCTCAACTCGTCCCTCACCGCCAGATGTCCCTTAGCGCCGGCCTCCGAGAAAAGCCCGGCAATAGAATTATCGACAAATGTCACGTTAATCGTCTCGTAGAAACCGCAGGCGTTAAGGTGTGTTCTAATCAATTCAGCCAGCTTTTGATGCGGATCGGCCGGCACTACTTCGATTTCAATCTTACTCTCGGTCGGTACTTTGCCGTAGCCGTGCACACGTGCGATTTCTTCGATCAGGTCAACCTCGCGGTAAACGTCGCTGCGCCACGAGGGCACCGTGCAGGTTATCAAACCGTCCTTAAGTTTCGGCTCGAAATCCAAAGCCGAGAGAATTTTAAGACATTCCTCAGCAGGAATCTCGATACCGAGCAACTTGCCCAAACGCGATAGCCGCAGCGTAACTTTTTTCTGCTCCGGTTTCCCGGGATAAACATCAACCACGCCTTTAGCAACTTTACCCCCGCCCACCTGGATCATTAACTGCACCGTGCGTTTTGATGCCCAGTCCACTTTCTCAATATCGACCACGCGCTCGAATCGAAACGCCGCCTCCGAAGGCAGGCCAAGCTTGCGTGAGGTTCTGCGCACAGACACCGGGTCGAAGTGGGCGTCTTCCAGAAGAATTCTCGTTGTTTTTTCGCCGACTTCGGTATCCAGCCCGCCCATAATCCCAGCTACGGCCACGGGCCCGTTGGGGTCGGTAATTACAAACATTTCCGGGTCCAGATCGCACTGGGTACCGTCGATACTGACGATACGCTCGCCTGCCCTGGCCTTTCTGACGATAATCTTGCCCTGGGCTACTTTATCGTAATCGAAGGCGTGCGGCGGCTGGCCCGTCTCCATCATCGCGTAGTTGGTCGCGTCGACAACGTTGCTGACGCTCCGCATCCCTATGGCCTCAAGCCGCTGCTTCAGCCAGTCCGGCGATGGGCCGATCTTGACACCCTCGATAACCCGGGCCGTATATCGGCCGCACAGGTCCGGCTCATCTATCTGCACGCCGGCAAGTTCCGTGGCATCCTTATCCGACTCGTCCAACTCGACTTGCGGGATTATCAATTTCTCGCCCGTCGCGGCGGCTAATTCCCTTGCTACGCCGATATAACCCAGGCAATCGCCGCGGTTGCTCGTTACCTCGACATCTATCACGACGTCGTCATCGAGCTTTTCTATCCCCTCGCAGGGAAAGCCCAAATCGCTCAATATTTCTGCGACTTGCTCGGCGGATTTATCGATCTTTATATAATCGCTCAACCAATTCAATGAAATTTTCATAACAATAGCACCATCAAGAAATTACAAAGCAAAGTCAGGGACCGCAGTCCGAATTAAACCATACCATACCTCCAGGAACCACCCCTGTCAACGGTCTGATTCTCCATTTCATGCGTTATCCTCACGCATTGCCATTGCGACGCCCGAATGGCCGGGCCTGTTTCTGATTTCCGGCCATAGGCTGACAAATTGGCTTTGTTTGGGTTTGAATTGGCTTTGTTTTTTCGCTGCCTGAGATCATCCAAATCTCCGTAAACCCTTGTTATTACTAATATTCTGTCAATTTGACCAACGACAAATTGGGTTTGTTTTTTCAAATCGCATCCTTTCAACTCTGCCTTCGGATCTGTCATTTGGCACCCATTCAACTCGTTTCGGATTTAGAGCTTAGTGCTTAGTATTTCCGGCTGAAGGCCGGCTGATTGGCTTTGAATTGGCTTTGAATTGGCTTTGTTTTTCGCCGGCTTCAAAGCATGAAATTCCTCATAATCACCTTTCATATAAGACTTTACGCCAATTTTGCCCTACCGAAAATTGGGTTTGTTTTTTCAAATAGCATTATGTCAGACACAGATTCACACTGATTAACACTGTTTTTTGTCATTCCCGCGAAGACGGGAATCCACGACTAATTCTCCAATCAACTCAACTTTAACTACGAACAACGAACTATCAACAATGAACTAATAACTATGTTTTTTCATAGTTATCCATTCTACGAGCGGCAATATGATATGTCTGGCTAATTCCAGAAAAATCTCCATGAGACGGCGTCCTTTATTCGTACTGTGTTCTGCGAGCTGTTTATTACGTTATAGGAACGCTCGAATTATTTCTATTTTGTCATCCGAGATATATATTGACACATGTTCACGTCTATGTTAACATGCTTATATGAACAGAGAAATAAGGTTCTATAGAACTGAATCAGGAAGTTGCCCAGTGGAGAAGTTTATAGACTCTCTCAATGGCAAACAAGCTCAAAAAGTCGTTTGGGTACTCCAACTGATAGAAGAGATGGATACTATACCATCCAGATACTTTAAGAAGCTTGTCAATACCGAAGATCTTTGGGAAGCAAGAATTGACTTCGGAAGTGATACCTTTCGATTAATCGGATTTTTCGACAGTAATATGGTCCTTGTTTTCGTGCACGGTTTTAAGAAAAAGAGCCAGAAGCTCCAGAGAAAAAACATTGCATTAGCACATGAACTTAAAAAAGAATATTTCAGGAGAAAAAACCATGAGTGATCTTCAAAAATATATCTCCAAGAGAAAAAAACGTGATCCTGAATTCGCAGCCGATTTTGAAATCGGTTATGAGCAGTTCAAGCTGGGCGTTCTGCTTAGCAAAGCTAGAGAGAAAGCCGGCCTAACACAGGAAGAATTAGCGCGCAGGATGAACACCAAGAAATCTGCCATTTCACGTATCGAAAATCATGCTGAGGATATCAAGCTAAGCACCTTAGAGAAATTCGCCCAGGCAATCGGCAAAACTCTGCGCCTTCGGATTGCTTAGGAATTGACACAACGCTTTACTCCTATAACCTCTCAAACTTTGGGACGATACAAAATAAGTTGTAAAAAAGATGTGACTCCATTGTCTCAAATCATGTTCAATTGATAATATATTCCTCAAACACTCTAAAATCAAAGGTGACTGGCTGATGTCCAATTTGGCTTTCACTCGTATAGTACTCATCGGCAACTAGCTGACAAAATTTGTCAATTGTCTGTTCCTTTTCAGATAAGTCTTCTTGAGTGAAAACTACTTTCTTGCCTTCCAAGATACATGAAAGAAACTTTTCAAGAATATTCAAGCGAAGAAAGTATATTTTTCTTGGATAGTTATCTTTTAGCCTTGACGGAATTGTTTTCAGAATTATCATATCAACTTTTTTTAAATACTCGTATAACCTATTTGTTTCTTCGTCAGTGTTAATTTGGTTTCTGCGTTCTTTAATCAACTCAAGTGCGAGGTCTTTATCTTTCGATTTTTCAAAACTATCCAAGATACTGGGTAAACTTCCCTCTCTCCATTTTCTGAGGTAGATGAATGCAATTGGTATAAGAATAATCGGGCCATATATGAAACTAAAGACTTGTTCTTGCCAGTCACTATGTTTTTGGTCCAGCATTTCACTAATTTTCAGAGCCAACCAACCTGAAAAGCACCATCCTATACCAAAATAAAATTCCATTACGCACTCCAATAGTAAAAATTATTCTTATCTAATCATATATCAAACAGTCTTACGCTTCTTTAACTCCTCGTTTGTTAGGATTTCTCATAATAAATACAATTGCAATAAAGATAAAAGCACACGTAACGTCAATTATCTGCCAAAGCTCTCTGGGCAGGTGAACCGGAACAAGCGGATTGAACAGGATTGCTATGAAGCCAAATAGTCACATTGTCCATTGCTTCTGCCACTCGTAAGCCACAAAAGCTGTGTATACACTGATGCTGCACACAACAAATCTAAGCAACTGGTAATAACCGTATGGCCAGTATCCTAAAGCTCCAAATAACATCAAAGCTGCAATCGCAGCGTGTATTAGATGTGGACGCTTATTCAAGAGATTCCTGCTCATTCAATTATTGCTGTACTACAAGACAACCTGCAACTTGGTCATGTAAAGCTTGCTTTTTGGTTGTGAATCCGGCCATGATATAGCCAATGCCTAATATCAAACCTGAAAGGATTTTAGCAAAGTGTCTTCCCGTCGCTTTTGCAAAGGAAGCTCGTAAACCATTGAGGTCTGTGACTTTAATACCCAAAGCGAGCTTTCCAAGTGTTGCCTGCTTCGACGAACTCTCGAACAACGCATAGTACAACCAGCAGCCAATCGTACCCAGAACACAACCAAACAAATAACCTGTCTCGCCCATCGCTACACTTAGAATGGTGATACCTATCCATGATGGTACCGCCGTAATTACATAGTCGATTAAAAACGCAACAAGTCTTCTCCAAAATCCAGCGTAAGATTTGTGGTCAGAAATAGGAGATTGCTGTGGTATGGAATACGGTGCTTCCTTTACTGCGACACAGGCTTCTTGTGTCTCGCTTCGGGACGGTAAGTCTACCACTGTCTGCGTACTCATAGTTTCAACCTTTCACTGAAAAGGGGATCTTTGCACAAATGATGTTTTCCGCAGGTAATATAATCGGTTATTTCTGAGTAAGAGATTACTTGGGCTTTAGTCAAAAAAAAGAATGTATTTCACAATCCCGGAAATATATTATTTTCTTGTAAATCGTTAGTTATTTAACCTTTAGATGAGTTAGCAGGTTAATTTTGATATAGGATTCTTAAGTCAAAAATAATCATTAAAAGGATTTTATCTATTGTCAATAAAGTCAAGAAAATAAAACCAAAAGACAAAGTACATATTTAACTAGGTTGTTATAGGACGAAAGTTTCTTTGCCAACGTTTGTGATTTGTTGAAATTGTTCTTAAGAAAATTAATATTAAATGCGGTATTAGTGTCTCTTTTTTGCGGTCAAAAAGTCGACGGCTTTTTTGATGTTTTCGGCAGCGGAGATTAAGAATAACTCGTTGCCCTCGTTAATCATCTGCATGCCTCTGGGGATGGAGAATTGCTCGGTTTTCTGATCGTAAACGGCGACGAAAGTGCACTCGGAGGGGAAGTGGCGGCTATCGACAATGTCCTTGATGTTCTTGCCGGCGACCTTCGCCCCGTCAGGCACCTTGACTAAGAAGATGTCCGCCTTGCCGCCGCCTATCGTCGTTATTCGGCGCACCTCGGGATTCTCGATGTCCATCATAATCTGGTTGATCATCAGGTCGGTCACACGAACAATCGAGCTGACACCCGCAACGATATAGGCATTCTTATACGCAGGGTCCCTCATCCTGACGATAACCCTGGGAACATCGAAACTCTTGGCCAATATCGCGCAGGCGAGATTATCCGCATCGCTGCCGGTCGCCGCTACGACGACGTCGGCCTTTCTTATGCCGGCCTCGTTCAAAGCCTGAATGCTCGTGGCGCTGCCGGTAATCGCGACGACCCCGGTCTCGGCATAGAGCTTGTCGCAGAGCTCCTTATACTGCTCGACTAATACTACATCATGCTTATTATCCAACAGGCTGTGAACGAGCCCGCCACCTACCATTCCGCCGCCGGCAACAACAATATACATTTTATGCTACCTCCAATCTAAGAAGTCATCCCAGAGGGATTCCACAATTTTTTAACTTTTTACTTTTGACTTTTTACTTTGATTCTAAGTTATCTCCATGCCTTTCTGGAAAACAG
>CAZTDF010000007.1:22797-39711 GCA_964612465.1 uncultured Pirellulales bacterium | reverse complement strand
ACTTTTGACTTTTTACTTTGATTCTAAGTTATCTCCATGCCTTTCTGGAAAACAGCAGCAATACCGGCAGGATTTCCAGCCTTCCGGCCAGCATGCCGAAAATATATGTCAGTTTAACAACAGGGTGAATCGCTATCATATCCGGCACCGATATATAGCATGGCCCGATATTTCCCATAGCGGAAAACATGCCCGAGAAAGATTCCCACGGCCCAAGATGAGAAAATAGGGCGGTAATCCCGCCGCCAACCAGAAGCAGCGCCATCCATGTGAAAAATAACGCAGCGACGCGGTCCACTTCATCTTCCGGCACGATTTTGTTATCGATGACCACGCCGGTGGACGCCCTGCCGGGGATTCTCAGCTTTAGAAGCTCGCGGTAGAGAAGCCGGTTGAGTATAGCGACCCGCAAGACCTTAAAGCCGCCTCCCGTCGAGCCGACACAGCCGCCGATTACCATCATGCCTAAGAATAATTGCTTGGACAGCGTACCGAAGAAATCCGAGCCGATATCCTGCGTTCCAAAGCCCGTCGTTGTGAGAATGGACATTACCTGGAATATACTATGCCGGAATGTCTGCTCGAATTCGCCGAGATTGATTGCCGTGCCGCCTCTAAACAGAGCGGTAAAAGCACCGGATTTATAGAAATGATCGATTATTATGATAGCGGTAAAACCAACGAGGAGCCGCCACCAGTATCGAATCTCGGTATTGTCCCAGAGGGCTTTGAAATCTCTGGTTAAAACGCGGTAATGTATGAGAAAGTTAATGCCGCCAAGCATCATTAAAAACGTGAGGGTATATTCGATTAGCCGATAATTGGGGTGGCCTGTCGAATAGTAGAATCCGATACTGCTGTCGTGGGGCGAAAAGCCGCCGGTTGACAAAGCGGTCAGGGAGTGACAGACGGCATCGAAAACCGGCATCTTTTCGAGCGATAGAATTACCGCTGCGAACACCGTAAAGGCCGCGTATATTGCCCAGAGTATGCGAAGAGTGTGGAACAGTCCCGGCGCGGGCCTGGCCGAAGAAATCTTATGGCTCTCGGCTCCGAACATATGATGAGCCCCGCCCGACTGGGAAATGACCATCAGGAAAAAGGAAAGTATTCCTATGCCGCCCAGCCACTGCGTGAGCGATCTCCAGAAAAGGATGCTCCTCGGCAAATCATCCAGCCCGGAAAAAACGGTAATGCCGGTGGTCGTAAACCCGCTCATCGCTTCAAAATAGGCGTTGAGATAATTCTCACTGATTCCAATAACGAAGGGCAAAGCTCCCAATGCCGAAGCAATAAGCCAGCCGAGAGCGCACATGAGCATGGACCCGGTTGTATCGAGCAAATCCGACTTGAACTTATTGCGCAGCAGAAGTCCAA
This sequence comes from uncultured Pirellulales bacterium, assembly GCA_964612465.1. Classification (GTDB taxonomy): domain Bacteria; phylum Planctomycetota; class Phycisphaerae; order Sedimentisphaerales; family Anaerobacaceae; genus JAFGPJ01. The sequence goes on along the minus strand of CAZTDF010000007.1, from coordinate 38,334 downwards.
GAGAAAACGAAATCGCAGCGGTCACAACAAAAGCAGTAGCGGTAAGCCAGCCGTCACCCATTTGTCCCCAATAGGCCAGAACAACAGCCAACGGAAGCAAAAGAACCAGCCCCAATATTTCCAACAGACCCCCAATGAAATGCAGGATGCACTTAATTCGTTGAAACCCATTTCTCATCTGTTGACCCGCTGTTTATCGATATCGATGCCAATCCGGCGTCTGACCCATTCGACAAGCTCAGGGCATGATTATAATCTCACCGCAAAGTACTTCAAGTTATTTAGCCGGACAATATCTAAAACCGGCCGGCATAAAAAGATTTATAATGTATTTTTGGGCTTTTGTCTTTCCACTTTTTCTTTATAATGAGGGACAACCAATCCATGTTAAGCAATTTAAGGAGAACTGTTATGAAGAAATACTTTTTTGTAGCCCTGGTGGTTTTTTGCCTGGTGGCAAGCGTATTACTTGCCGGTGCTGCCGGCACAGGCGACGCAAAAGGTGACTTTCCAAGGACAACGATCGACGTCGGTATCGTGGTAAGCAACGTTGAAAAAGCGGCACAGTTTTACAAGAACGCCATCGGATTCACAGAATTGCCCGGTTTTGACGTCTCGAAGGAGATGGGAGGAGATGCCGGCCTGTGCGATTACAAGGCTTTCAGCGTAAGGGTGCTCGTGCCGGCTGACGAACCAAACGCGACCCGAATCAAGATCATGGAATTTACCGATGCGCCCGGCAAGAAGGTTGACAACAAATTTATCCACTCGAGCCTGGGATTCAGTTACCTTACGATATCCGTCTCCGATATGACAGCGGCGCTCCAGCGAGCTAAAAAAGCCGGCGTGGCCCCGGTCAAAGAGCCCTACCAACTGGGCACAGGCAATTACTATCTGGCTCTCGTAAAAGACCCCGATGGGAATATTATCGAGCTGCTGGGGCCGAAAAAGTAACTCTTTGAGATCGCGAAATATATAAGGTCAAATAATCCAATGGGCGATACCAAACGATTTAAACAGCTTGTCGAGGGCGGCGATTCCTGTATATCCATCGTGACATACGAAGAACGTTACGTTCTGGATATAATACGCCAGGTAGCTCTCGAACTCAAGTACAACCTGTGGATTTGGTCTGTCGCCGGCGGCGTCAAAGAAGGCTTCTTCGAGGAAAGCCCTTACATTGCCGATACTGAAACATCAACCGCCGGCCTTCATTATCTCGCCGAAGCAAAGCAAGCTTCTATTTGTGTCGTCCTCGACCTCGCTGAACATCTCAAGGCAAGCCTGGTGCTGCGTGCCATGCGCGATCTGATTGACCGTTTCGAGCAGAACGACAACACGCTCGTGATGATAGACTGCAACGATACACTGCCCGAAGTCGTGAAGTCTTATACAAAACCTTTTGAGATATCTTTTCCAAGCCAGCAAGAGCTGGTAAAAATTGTCCGAGAAACGCTGCAGCGTTTCCATTGCAAAACACCCATCGAGATCGGCATCACAAAAAAGGGGCTGGATACGGTTGTCCGCAACCTTCGGGGGCTTACCCGCCGTCAAGCTGAACGGATTATTACCGATACTGTCATCGAGGACAGGCGCTTCGATGATAACGATATAAACAAGGTCATTGCAAGCAAGCGAGGTATGATCCAGCGTGGAGGTTTGCTTGAGTATGTCGAAACACCTCTGGACTTGAGTGAGATCGGCGGAATGAGACAACTGAAAAAATGGCTGAACCAGCGCAAAGGAGCTTTTAGCTCCGAAGCCAGGCAGTTCGGTCTTGAAGCACCCAGGGGAGTGCTTATGCTCGGCGTGCAGGGTGCCGGTAAAAGCCTCTGCGCCAAAGCAATCGCAACCGCCTGGCATCAACCGCTCTTGAGATTGGACCCGGGCAGTTTGTACGCCAGCTTCATCGGCGAATCCGAACGCAACCTTCGAGATGCCCTGCGGCAAACCGAAATGATGTCGCCGGTGGTTCTCTGGATCGATGAAATCGAAAAGGCCTTCGCCTCGGCAGCAAGCCGAAGCGCCGACGGCGGCCTGTCTCAAAGGATGTTCGGCACACTTCTTACATGGATGCAGGAGCATGAAGCACCGGTCTTCGTTGTCGCGACAGCTAACGACATCGGCGCCTTACCGCCCGAACTTCTGCGTAAGGGACGATTCGACGAAATCTTTTTTGTCGACCTGCCCATCCAAAAAGTACGAAGAGAAATATTTGCGATTCATCTGCAGAAACGCAACCGAGACGCCGGGAAATTCGATCTGGGAGCATTGGCCAAGGCATCCGCAGGTTACAGCGGCTCTGAAATCGAGCAGGCGGTCGTCTCCGCACTCCATGAGGCATACTCCGACAAAGAGGGTTTATCGACGGATCGTATTCTCTCGGCGATACGGAATTCGCCGCCGATTTCGGTAACACTTGCGGAAAGCGTCCAAAGCCTGCGCGACTGGGCCCAGGACCGGTGCGTCCCGGCTGATTAAAAAACAGAGCGTAAATCTTTAGGCTTTTTAAGTTTTTGATTTTCTCCTATAATGGTGCAATCAAGTTTTGCTGAATAGTGCTAAGGATAGACGTTATGAAAAAACATAATTCATCGGCCGTAATTCTCGTGATCTTGATTGCGCTTACGACTTTTGCCGGCTGTGTCAAACGAGAGTTGACGATCAACACCAAACCGCAGGGGGCGGTCGTCGCATTAAACGACGAGGAAATCGGCGAATCTCCCGTTACAGTCAACTTTAACTGGTACGGCGATTATTGCGTCAGGATCAGCAAGGAAGGCTACGAGACATTGAATACCCATCGAGACTTGAAAGGCCCCTGGTACGATCATTTCCCGTTCGACTTCTTCGCCCAGATAGTAAATCCGAACAGAATCGTAGATTCATACGAATGGACTTTCGAGCTTTCGCCCAAGCGGCAGATCAGCCCAGATGAACTAATCCAAAACGCCGAGGAATTGAAAAAGCAACTGCAATAGAGGAGTTGCATTTGAAGCTAAAGGTTCACACTCAAATTCTTATTGCCATCGTCCTGGGGATCGTGGCTGGAATTCTGCTGGGGGAAAAAGCCGCCCACATAAAGATCGTGGGGGACATGTTCATTCGACTACTCAAGGCGATTATCATACCTTTGATTCTCGCCTCAATGGTAGCCGGCATTGTAAGCCTCGGTGACATTCGCAAATTGGGCAGGATTGGGTTAAAAACGTTTATTTATTATACCGCCACGACGACTCTGGCCGTGGGCGTTGGGCTTATTTTAGTCAATCTGATGAAGCCCGGGGTCGGTGTGGATATTGGGATCGAGACAGCAGCGGATTTGTCCGGCGGAGAAGTGCCTTCGATAGTTTCCATCATCAGGGACATCATTCCGGCAAATATCTTCGACGCCATGGCAAAGGATAAAGTGCTGTCGGTTATATTTTTCTCTCTGCTTCTGGGCGTTGCTATCAGCAGCGTTGGGGAAAAAGGCAGGCCTTTAGTTACTCTATTCGAAGCCTTCAATACGGTTATGATGAAAATAACCGACTGGATTATGCACCTGGCGCCTTTCGGAGTGTTTGCCTTGATGGCTTATACAATCGGCTCTATGGGATTGTCCGTCATCAAACCTCTGATAGTGTATATGGCCACAGTGGTTCTGGGCCTTACCATCCACGCCTGCGTAACGTTGCCGATTTTATTGAAAACTTTCGGTAAATATCCGCCCTTGAAATTTATCAGAGATGTTTTCAGCGCAGTAGCAACGGCTTTCAGCACAGCCAGCAGCGCAGCGACGCTCCCGATTACGATGGATTGCCTGCAGGAAAACACCGGCATATCCAATAAGGTAACGAGCTTTGTGCTGCCATTGGGAGCTACGGTGAACATGGACGGCACAGCTTTATACGAGGCGGTCGCCGCGATGTTTATCGCCCAGGCATACGGAATCGACCTGAATATCGGCCAGCAGCTGATTATAATGCTCACAGCAACGCTTGCATCGATAGGGGCCGCCGCCATCCCCGGCGCAGGGCTTGTTACGATGGTAATCGTGCTAAGGGCCGTGAATCTGCCGCTCGAAGGCATTGGGATGATTTTAGCCGTGGACAGAATATTGGATATGCTAAGAACGGCCGTAAATGTCTGGGGAGACGCCTGCGGAGCCGCCGTTGTCGCCCGGTTGGAAGGCGAAAAATTGAATAATTAAGCCTGTGAAACACTAATCCACGATTCAGAGGGCTTTTAAAGGCCCTAAAAGGCAATTTTGGCATATTTTTTCAGTTGCTGTGCCATAAGGTTGTCACACCTGCGATTTTTTTCTTGTGCTTTTTCATTCTAACATGCTATTTGTACGTTGCAGCCAAATATGGCTGAGATATTGGAAATATTACTCATTATTGAGTAAGGAATGTTCGCTTAACATTCGAGGAAACAGGGCAAGGCTTTTAGTTCTTATTATCAGAGGAATCGAATATGAACAATTGCTATCCGCAATTGATGATGGCCTGCTTTAACTTTGATGAAATTCGAACCTGAATAATGTATCGGCACCCAACTATAAAAGCCGGTCGAGCGGTACCGAAATGCCTTTTCTTTTATGATATAGGATTGACTGTTAATTGAAAGCTAAGGAGAATAGCTTAGAAGGTTTGAATTGAAAATTTTAGTCTGCTCTTACAAAGGATTTAGAAATGCCTGCAAAAGAAACGGTTATCTATCAAAATTACCAGAAGCTTCTCAATGAGAATAACGGTGCGAAATTTGTAAAAGTCGATCTACACGTTCATACACCTGCGTCCGGTGACGCTCAGGCAAAAAATAAGTATAACTTCAAATTCGACAGAAACAAACCTAATGACAGCATGAAAAAAGCAAAGCAACTGGCGAAGGAGATCGTCGAAAGGTGTAACGAACTGGAAATAGCATTGATAGCAGTCACCGACCACAACACGCCCAGCAATGTTCATCCTGAAGAACTCGGCCACACATGGTACGAACTCTTACGCGTCGCTTCAGACGAGGGCAAAGAAAGAATCACATGTGTTCTTCCAGGTGTCGAGATTAGCACAGACGATCTTCATATTCTGGTCATTCTTGACCCGGAAGATGGTCCGCAACACAATAATGGCTCTGAAATCCAGCCGGCAGCATACATTGTCCATCAGATCAATGCGCTTTTGCGGAAATGCCGCTTCACACTGAATGAATACGGAGACTATAAAGCCACAGGGATGTCAAGTCTTTTTGATGTGCTGGAATGCGTTGAGGAACTGGGCGTCCGAAGCATAATAATACCGGCCCATATTGATGGCGGAAAGAAAGCAATGCTTGAGGTATACGATAAGCCGTCTAACGTTTACCCCAAACTGTTGAATCATCCTTGCCTCAATGCTGTTGAAGTCGTCAAAGACACAACTCCAAAAAATAAAAAGATTGGCTCGGGCAAAGGGGCTGTACAGATTCGAGAATACTTCGCCAGAAAAAGAGAGCCTGATCGCTCACCCATCGCATGGATCCAAAACTCAGATGGTCACTCAATCAAAAAAAGCGGTTTAGGAAAACGCTATACATATGTTCGAATGGGGCAGGCGGGCTTCTCATCTCTCAAGAATGCTTTGGAAGATCCCGAAACGAGGGTGAGGATGATGAAAGATTATACCTCCAAGAGCAAGAATACGATGTTAATAGGAATTGCGTTCAGAAAAGGCACGGGACAATGGGATTATATCGCATTTAACCAAAACCTAAACTGCATCATAGGTAAGAAGGCGACACACAAGTCTACTATCGTGGACCTGATCTTATACGGGGTAGACAGGTTCCACGATGATGAAAAAGACCTGGAAAACAAGCTGATCGAGGATGAATATTCGGTTGAGGTGTTCCTTAAGAAAGGGGATGAAGCGTTTTGCAGCTCCAGAAGCAAAAACGGCAGCCCGCCAACCTGGTTCAGGTTAGACCACGCTAACAACTCGTCTATAAAATTAGAGGAGACTCCTCAGCAACTCGCACTACCGCGAAAGTATCAACATAAGGGGATATCCGGGAGATTCTCGGATAAAGTAAGATTGACGGAGTTTGTAGATTGGTACATTTTTGCGCAGTACCGCGGAATAAAGAATGCACTGCAAAAACGTGATAAGTACCTTGAGAAAATGCGAAACAATGGCTCTGTGGGAACCGCCGCGAACCTGCAAAAGTTCCAGGAAGCCTGCGATGCCCTTTATAAGAAAAGGAAGAGCATAAAAGATTTGGATGTAAAGCAGATAAAATCGAAGGGTAAAGTAGTCGGAGTGGAGATACAGCTTCCGCAATACGGGCAAGAAGGTAACAAGGCCTTGTTTATAGTCAAGATAAAAAAAGCCAGGTACGAAGGAAGCAACTGGCGTAATTACGTTGACCAGGCGGAGCTGTATATTTTAAACGGCACACAGTACAGGTCTTTCAATCGCCTGAATACCGGCATGAAAAATGCGGCCATAATGGCCTTTTTAATGAACCAGGATGCGTTCGGACCGCTGATCATCGACGAGCCCGAGCAATACTTAGACGTAAGTGCAATAACAAAAACTCTCGTACCTCGGATGCGCTTGTTGAAGACAGAACAGCAGATCATCTGCGTGACCAAGGACGAACATATTCTGCTTTCAGGCGACGCGGAAAATGTGGTAGTTACTCAATCCGAAGAAGATATCAAGGTCATTAGTGGGGATATCAATGACCAACAGATTCAGCAGCAGGTTTTAGAAATCTTCGAGGGTGACCAACAGGGCAGAGCGTTGCGAGAAAAGAATAGAAAGCTGTCTTCTATTCTTGAGCGTTAACAATCGACGTCTCAAGCAAATAGTTGGCAATGCTATTCACTTTAGCTCGGAGATAATTGCCAAAATTCACGTGGCAACCTTCCTTAAAGACCTTAATAGTTCTATAGTCAATCAGGGTTTATCCAAACGAATCTGATTTTTTCTTCGTAACGTAATGCCTTGTGGGTTCTGCCGGGCCGGAGGAGATTTTTGCTGGAGCAGTTTACTGCCGCGGGAGAAGCGAGACTTAGTGTGCAGGGTACAAGGGACAGGGCGCCGGTTATATGAGATTGGCCTTATACCAGTCGATGGCCAACCGCAGGCCGTCATTGAATGACACTTTCGGTTTAAAATCGATCAGGTTTTTAGCGGCGGTAATGTCGGCAAGGGAGTGTTTTACATCACCTGGGCGTGGAGCGGTGTATTTGGGTTTTACGTTTTTGCCGAGCAGGTTATTTATCATATCGATGATTTCATTTACAGTCACGGCCTTGCCGCAGGCGATATTTACGACTTCGCCTTGAGTGCGTTTGGAACGAGCGGCCAGTAAGTTGGCGTCGACTACGTTGTCGATATACGTGAAATCCCGGCTCTGCTCGCCGTCGCCGTAAATGGTCGGCGGTTCGTCCTTCAATATGGCGGTTACAAAAGCCGGAATGGCGGCGGCGTATTGACTTCTCGGGTCTTGCTGTGGACCGAAGACATTAAAATACCGCAGTGAAATTGTCTCAAGACCGAAGATCTTGCTGAAGACCGAGCAATAGTATTCGCCGGTGAGTTTGGCCACCGCATAGGGCGAAAGAGGGCACGCAGGCATCGTCTCGACCTTGGGCGAGGTTGGTGCATCGCCATAAGCCGAGGAGCTCGCCGCATAGACAAAACGTTTTATGCCGGCATCACGGGCGGCTAAGAGAAGTGTGAATGTTGCGTCCACACAGTGTTTGTGTGTGGCGGCGGGATTTTCAACGCTCACGGGAACCGAGGGCAAGGCACCCTCGTGGAAAACGACGTCGATATCTTTCATAGCCGATTGGGCGACCTCCGAATCGCCCATGTCGGCCTCGATAAATTCTATTTTGTCTATCACTTCGGCAAGATTGCTCTTTTTGCCTGTGAGAAGATTGTCAATAACTCTTACAAAACAGTCTTGCGAAACAAGCCTTTTGCTAATATTCGAACCAATAAAACCGGCTCCACCGGTAACTAAAAACTTCTCCATAAAATCAGCCTCATATAAAAAATTCGACTTACAAAATTAAAGACATCTACAAGTATTCTCTATTGTATCCGGAAGGCTCATGCAGTGCTACTCGCAAGCTGTGCTTTCTTCTGATATTTTCTGTAAGATTTGAATTGCTCATTGAAATAGCCGCCCTTGATTGCCCTTGCGGCAAAGAGCACGCAGCCGACTATCCTTGCATTGACATCCTTCAACTCGCGGATCGTCCTCTGGGCGGCGCCTCTGCTTGTTGCCGCGGCGTTGAATACCAGCAGCGTCGCATCGACAAGTCCGGCGAGCACTTTGGCGTCACTAACCAGCAGCACGGGCGGCCCGTCGATTATAATATAATCGTAGCTCTTGCGCTGCTGTGCGAGCAGCTCTTCCATTCTCTTGCTGCCGAGCAGCTCGGTCGGGTTTGCAGGCAACGGCCCGCATTCGATTATATCGAGTCCCTCTATGCCGCTCGGCCTGACCATTTCGGCGACAGTGCACTGGTGCATCAGAACACTGCTCAAACCAAAATCGAAATGCTCCGCCGATTCTTTAGCTTCCACTTTCGGAAAGAGCAAGTGCAGATTAGGCTGCCTGAAGTTGGCATCGATCAGCAGCACTTTTTTATCCGTAGCGACAAAAGTCGTAGCAAGATTTACCGCCATAGAAGTCTTGCCGTCCCGTGCCATGCCGCTGCTGATAAGCAAAGTCTTAAAAGACTCCGGAGGGCCGGACAGCTTCAGGTTCGTCCGGCATCGCCTGTACGATTCGCTTGTGACCGAATAAGGCGCCTGGCGAACAACGTGACATAGCTCTACCCGGCGAACCTGACTATCCTCAGAGGCATCGGGGATGATACCAAGAAGCGGAATACGCAAAAATCTGGCAACGTCGCTCGGCGTCCGCACCAGGTCGTTGGCAAGCTCGACAAGAAAGGCAAGACCTAAGCCAAGCAGCAGACCCAATATCATGCCGCTCGGGAACCAAAGCCACCACTGGCGGGAAAAAACCATTTCCAGCGGTATCGGAGCAAGCCCGACAGCCAGTACCTTCGGCGTCTCGGGGTCATTGTACATTATCTTGAATTTCTCAATCTGCTCTTTAATTGAGTCGAGCATTGTGAGTCTTTCGTCCCTTATTTTCACTCCCTTTTCATATTGTATTCGGGCGATATCAAGCTCTTTTTTCTTTGCTTCCGCCTCCTGCCGGAGTGCTTCCAATTGTTCGAATCTTGTTTTTAGGACAACCAGCCCGTCCCGTGCATTCTCCAGGTTCGCCCGCCGGGTCTGCTCTGCGATTTCTTCTTTTCTTTGCTCTCTTCTTTTTTGGGTCTCGCTTATCAGCTCTCTTGTCTGGCGCACATCTCTGTGATTCTCGCCGAACTTCGTGAGCCTGCCCGAGAGCTGGGCTTCCAAAAAGGCAAGCTGCTGAGCAAGGGTAATCATCACGGGATCTCGTTCTATCTGAAATTCAATCTGCTCGGCAATCGGCTCCTCCGCCAATCTCTTAAGATTGACGAAATCGGCCTCGAGTTGCTTTATTGCCAGATCGAGTTCATTCTTCTGAAGTTCCAGACTATTGAGCCTGATTGTGATTGTGTGCTGGAAATAGCGTCCCGCAGGCTGTTCAAGATCGGTTAGATTATATGCCGCTCGAATATCATCCAATCCTTTATTGGCCGCGTCCAATTCGCTTTGAACTCGAAAACGCTGATCTTCGAGGCCTTGGAGCTTCCTGGATATTTCCTGCTGTTTGGTGTCTCCTCTGGTAGCGAGGAACAAATTCAGCATTTCGTTAACGATATCCGCTGATTCCTTCGCGGCACTACAGGTCATAGATATCTCAACAAACTCGCTGTCTCTGTGAGCATAAGCACCGAAATGTTTGTTCAGGTAGTTTACCGCCCTTCTCCTGTCGCCGTCCCAGCGATTAAACCACCTAGTCTCTTTGACTTTATCCCTGTCGAGCAAATCTTCCAGGGTGCTCTGTTGTTTAATAAGGTTGGCAATGGATTGACGATAACCGTATAAAATATCCTTCTGCAATTGAATGGTCCCGATTGTCATCGGATCCGTTTCGGCCGGGGGCAAGACCTGAATAAAGGTTTTAGCGGTGTATCTTGGATAACGCATCTGAAGGAGCTTCCATGCTCCGCCACCAACTCCCAAACCCAAAGCAGTAAGAAAAATTATCAGCAATATGTGGCGGCGTAATATTCCGAAAACCTCTTTCGCTGACAGCGAGGCTGCCGCAGGGGACCTTGGTCCAACCGGCCCTGACATCCTGCTCGAAGCTCTGGGTTTTTCTTCTGCCATCATGATCTCCGTTCATAACTACCCAAACAAAGCGAATAACGCTTTATGAGTATCCATTTTTTCGCATTGTCACTAAGGCGAAACACGCCCAATAGCACTTTCTATCCGCCGCCTGGTTTTCTGTGACAATCTGTCCGCACCCACTTCCAAAGCTTTTCTATAAGCAACAAGTGCTTCGCTTTTTGCTCCGAGCTGCTCTTTTATCATGCCTTTATGCTCATATACCTCTGCCGGCACGAGATTTTTATCCTGCTCATAATGCTGCAAAGCGGCCGCCAGAAATTCCGCTGCCTGCTGTTTTTTTCCATTCTTAAGCAACACGTAAGCATAAGTATCCAGCACAACCGGACTATTCGGTTTGGCATCCAGCGCCCTTTTGGCATATTTAAGAGCCTCCGGAAGCCTTTCATTATTCTCGGCAAGCATATACGCCAAATTATTGAGAACAGTCGTTACTCCGGTATTACTCGGCATTTTAGCCAACAGACTTTCGTAATCTGCGATAGCTGATTTCAGATAATTCTTATCGGAACTTTTCTCGTTCAATAAGATCAAAATATCGCCCTTTTTAAGGGTATAATCGATTCTGCGAAGACTATCGGCACCCGTAAGATCGATACATTTGCTGATATAATTCAGGGCTTGCTCGTACTGACCTGTAATCTTGACAAGGTTGAACATTGTAAAATTAGCAGCGAGAGAATCGGGCTCGGTCGCGAGCTTTTGTCTGCAAAAGCTCATGACTTCCTCGGCTCCCACAATTACATACATTCTAAGCAGGATATCGGCGGCAAGCATTTCATTGTCTCCGGCCACATCAACAGCAGCCCGGCAGTATTGTATAGCGGCCGATTTCTCGCCGAGGATCATCTTCGCCTGAGCCATTGACAGATATGCAACCGGAGCAAGAACGTCATCCTTATATTTTTCACACTCTTCAAAGACCTTATCCAGCTTCGCGGGATTGAAGTTTGCGGCCTCAGGCGTTCGGGCCCCGGCAATCAGAGCTTTCAAATACCCGTCGAACGCCGTCGTATACAGCACATCCTTATCGCTTGCCTTGTCCTGGCCGGCATATAGTTTTTGTCTTGCCAGAAATGCTCGCTTGAATAACTGCTCGGCAGAGTCAAAGTCGCCTGTCTTAAGAGCAAATGTGCCCGCCCTATTAAGCCAATTCGCACTATCGGGAAATTTCTCAAGAGTCTCCCGGTAGAATTTTTTTAACGCTTCTTTTCTTTCCAGCCGCAGGTAAATATGCTCGAGCAATAACATCGCTTCCAAAGGAGCGCCCGGCGCATTAATCGTATTCCTGAGTTCTGTGATAGCATCCTCATACCGTTCGGTTTGCAGAAAAGCCTTTGCCAGAGAAATGCGAGTCGCAGGATCATCCGACAATATCTTGCTTTTCCGAAGGTCACTGATTGATCTATCATAATCTCCACGGAAGAAATTTATTTCACCTTTTAACCGCCATGCCGTCGGGTTGTCCGGATTGCTCTGAAGATTTTCATTAGCCTTTTCCAGCGCCTTGTCCAGTTGTCCCTGTCTCATCAGGAGCCACGCCTGAAGCAGCAGCATTCTTGGCTCATTCGGATACTTTTCCTTAAAGCTCTGCAGCTTGTATTGGGCCTCTTTAACAAGACCAACTCTGAGAAAAGCCTGAATTTGTGCCAGGTTGTTCTCTACGGTATTCTCAACGGCTACAAGTTCTTCGGAATATTTTTTTACAGCTTCCTTGTCGGAGGTTTGTTCCGCGACAAGCAGCAGGCCTTTGAACACACCGCTGTCTTTTGTGCCGCTTTTGTATAACTGCTCCAAAACCCTCCTGGCATCCTCATATTGGCCGGCCTGATAATAATGATCCCAGAGCAATTTTTCTTCCTTTGATTCGGCAAGAAGTTTCATCGCTTCTTCACCCTGTCCTCTTGCCCGGAAGTATTCCGCATAGTAATAGAGCATCCGCTTGTCACTCGGATCCATTTCTTTTGCCTGCTCGAAAGCGGACCCGGCAATAGCAAACAACGCATCTTTGCTTTGAGGATTTGCTTCTTTTACAGCCGCTTCGGTTGCGAGTTTCCCAAGAAGTAAAGCGTTTTCTATACTCGGATTTGCTCTTTGTAAATCCTGCCGAATCGCTACTGCTTTTAACGGCTCCGTCGGGGCTATAAACTCGGCGTACAGGCCAAACAGCATAATGTCGCCGGAATTTAATGCCATCGCTCTTTCCAGAGCATCCCTCACTTCAGCTACCTGAGCGGCGGAAACATTACCGCCAAGCTGTTGATTCCGGCGATATAATGCAATGGCCGATGCTTTGGCAATAGCGCCATCAAGGGGATTTATAGATGCCGCTCTGCGGATATCCTCCATGGATGCATGTTCATTTCCAAGGGCTGCATTGATATTACTCCTGAGCATGTAAGCACGCGAGAACACAGGTTTCTGCTTCAGGCATTCATTGACTCTTACTAATGCGTCTTTGAATTCGCCTTTAGCGGCAGCCAGCCGAGCAGCAAAATCCTGACCCTGGCAACCATCGAGATTTTTACTTCGGACGATCTTTATTACCTGCTCTGCCAAATCCCAGTCTTTCGTTCCAAATGCTATGTCAAAAAGATAGTTTGCCGCAAGTTCTATCTGCTCAAAGTCAGAACTCTCAGGAATCAGCTCCCGTGAAGCACCTGTTTCAAGCGCCTCTTTTAATTGACTTCTTGCTTTCTCCGGTTCGTTATATCTGCGATAAAAAATCCCAAGCTGAACCTTCCTGCGAATCGGATCGGCAATACGTGACAGTACCTGTTCTTCTATTTGTTGACGCCTTTGTTGTGTAAGTTTTGCCGGATCAGGTTCAGAAAGTAACTGTTTGTAAAGGAGCATTGCCGGAGTATCCGGAAAATGTTCTAAAAAACGATTGATCATACGCAAAGCCTGATTTGTTTGCCCTTGCGCCATAAAATTTCTACAAACGTTAATAACAGAAGCCTGATCGACAGAATTTGGATCTATCGAAAGTAGTTTCTCGAGCAGTTCGGCTTCATGTTTCCTTAAACTATCCAATTCTATTGTCATGAACTGCCGGGCATTGTCCTGCGAGTTAACAGGTTCCTGTTCACCGGTCTTTGTTTGCTGTAAATTAATATCCGAATCTTCCTGCCTTTGCTTCTGTGCTATAGCCAGTTGTATATGCCGCATTTTGGTCTGTGTCAGCACCAGGTTTAGTTTAATTGTTTCAGGCGCATTGACTGGCCTTTTTGCCAATTCTTTTTCAGCTTCGTCAAACTGTTTCGCGCCGATATAAGCCTTTATACGAAGGTTTATGCTTCTGTCGGTGATGCAGAAGTATTCTTCAAAACCATTTATAACCTGCATCGCATCCGGCCAATTATCGTACTTCAAAACAATATCAACATAATCCAGTCGGCATTCAGGCTTGATCTGGCCAATTCCTGAATAAAGTGCACTTTCTAAAAATTCTTTGACGGCACCAATTTCGGAAGTGTCCTTAAAAACCATCGCAAGAGTGTAAGAAAGCTGTGCAAATTCCAGATCTGTTGACCAAGATGTTAGGAGAGGCGGTTTAACTGATTTAAATTGTTCGTAAGCTGTATACAACTTTCTGATGGCAACTTGTCTATTGCCTCTTGCAAGCTCAAGCATTCCTCTCCATTTTACAACCAACGGGTCTTCGCCACTGTCCTGAATCTGCTCAATTTCGTGTACGGCCTGCTCGGCACCAGTCAGCAAAACCTGCCTCTGTGGCGATGTCTTTGGCTCGGAAGGTTCCAGTATCTGCTCAATATAGCAATTTGCCAGGAGAGCAGACAGCCTTAATCTGTTATACCGATTTACCAAAAATCGAGGGGCGGAATTATCCTGTGCCTGCGCATCCGGCAAAGCCAGCGCTCTGTTTGCTATTTCTATTGCTTTATCAATCTGCGACTTCTGACCATAAATAGAAAAGCTGCGGTAGTACAAATTAGCCGCATGGAGGGCATAAGCAACATTTTTTTCGTCCAATTGAATTGCCTTTTCAGCAGCTTCGATAGCCTTGTCAAGATTTGACGAACCCAGCCGGGGACCTAAAAAGGTCGGATAGACCGAATAGAATTTTGAAACCGCCGCAAACGCTTCCGCGCTGGAATTGAATTTATCAACAAACGACAAAAACTCTGGCTCAAGGGATTGAAATCGCTCCTCAAACGTAAGCTTCAACGATAGAAGATTAATGTACGCTCGGGGATTATCGTTTGCAGCCTTGACCGCCTGTTCCAAAATCGCCAGCCCTTGCTTTGTAGCTTTATCTCTTTCTTCAAAGTTACCTCTTGCAGCATAAATCTCCCCTTTAGTCACGGCCGCCCGCGCTAGATACCAGTAGGCATCGATATTAGTTGGTTCAAGCTCCTGTACTTTTTTCAAATCATTGACTGCCTGCTCAAGCGACTCGTCTTTGTCAGTTACAGTTCCAAGAATTGCCATTTCAAAAGCAGCTCTTCCCCTGACTAAATACAGATACGGACCTAAGCGCTGCCGAGCAGCTCCCTCTTGTTCTAAACCAAAAACATCCCACTTGGCCGTATCTTCGGTAAGCAGGTCCGCATCCTCTGCCACTTTCAAAAATTCTGATGCTTGCTCATGCACTTCTGGCCAATATCCAATGAAACCACTCTCGGCTCGTATGTAAAAGTACTTCAACCGGCCGTATCGAGCTTTCGCATTTTTCGGATTAATCTTGACGATTTCGTCCCAGCATTTACGAATATAGGGCCACTCTTTGGTTTCGAAGCACATATCCACCATTTTGAACAGAATCTCTTCTCTGAGCGAATCGGTCTTTGCCCTGCCGTATGCACTTCGAAAATTTTGTTGAGCCCTTTTATAATTTTGTTCTTTTATCTGCTCATCCGTTGCTTGCCGGGCTGCTTTTAACTCTGACTCGGCGTCCCGGATAAACTCCTCGGGATCATGGCTTAAACGCAGAACTACTCCAATTACAGCCAGCAGCAAAAATACAACAACCGCAGAACCGATAAACGCGACTTTTTTATTTAGCCTCCTCATTGCCATAAATTAACCTCATATTGCATATTTAGTATTTGTATCATCTTAACACTTTCTACTTTTTCCAGTCGGGCCAATGCTCCTGTTCCAAAATCGGCAAAATCATGTTCAGGAGCTTTTCGCCCGCTGCTACCGACTGTTCTTTGCTCGGGGCAATAGAACT
>CAZTDF010000007.1:0-22697 GCA_964612465.1 uncultured Pirellulales bacterium | reverse complement strand
TCAGGAGCTTTTCGCCCGCTGCTACCGACTGTTCTTTGCTCGGGGCAATAGAACTTCTGTTAAAAACCAGCTCCACTTTGCAAAAATACGAATTTTTGCCGAAAAGGTTCTTATTCAAAGCTATTCGAGCCTCCTGGCGGCTGCCTGCATACTGCCCGTTAACCTTAAAAAAGTACAAATTCGGTATTCTTTCGCCGCCCTGCCAAAGGCCGGTCTTTTTCGGGCCAAAAACAAGGTACTTTGCCGGAACATTCGTATCGAAACCCTCGCCGTTGTTAATTTTAAACGTCACCGCCTCCGATCCGAGTTGTTGATAGCCCCCGCCGGTCCAGCATTCTTCCGGTACGTGCGGCACCCTGTCCGGAAGCTTGTAATATGTAATAAATAACAAGCACTCTTTCACTGGGCTGTTGGCGGCTTGCTCGGTATCTTCCAGAATCCATTGAATATAATCTTCCGTACCCAATGCCTTGAGTGTATCGGCGTTCTGGATTTTCTGCTTCGAAACCACCTTATAAGGCGTCAAATCCCTTTCATCCAAACTTTCCAGAGATTTCTTCAGCGGCAAAGGTTCCTTCCTGAAAACCACTCCCAGCTTTTTCATCGTAACCGACATACCGGCCCCCGCCGCAGCCAGAACCAGCACGCATATTAAAAAGGCCGGCTGTAAATAAACTCGCATGTCGTCTTTCGTATTACGCATCTTTTTTACGAACCACAATATCATCCGTAACCACATCAGATTCATCTATAAACAGGCTCGACATAAACCACGCAAGAACGCCATAAAGGCCGAACGCCAGCGGCAGCATCGCCAATCCAAGCATATCGTGATAGATGCCCTGAGCATATTTCGGATGTATCAGCACATAAATAAATCCGGTAACCGTAACCCGCACTATATTGCACAATATCGCTATCGGCACCGTGCTGGCCAATAAGATAATTCGCTGCCACAGCGGCCTGTAATGCAGATACGCCATGGCAACTCCCAAAGCCAGAAAGGCCATCAACAGCCGCATCCCGCTGCACGCCTCGGCCACATCAAGCGCAGGTTCCAGCGGCCTGCCCTTGTAAAACACATCTATCACCACACCGCCGGCAGTAGCTTCCAGTTCCGGAACCATATCCAATAAACCGCCCGCCACCGTGGCCGCCCATTGCCGCATCGGTATGGTCAGCTCCCTGTAATATCTCTCCGGCAACGGAACGGCAAAAACCAGGAAGGCTATCGGCAGCCATGTATGTTTAACCAGATGCCACCCGCCCAGAAACAATACAATCGCACCAAGTGTCGCTATCATATCCACCGAGCGTAAGTACCCATATTGGAGATGGACTATGTTAAAAGGATAAAACAGAATCCCGAAAATCAGAAAGACCAGACCGAAATAATTCGGCTTAAACTCGTCATTCCAGGCGCAGCTAAGAATCTCCTGCCTTTTCTGGTTGACGAAATATAAGCTAAAAAGTGGAATTAAAAAACCGTGCGACCAACTGCTGTCAACAAGCCACCTGTTTATAATACCTGCTATTTCATTACGAAAAAGAAAGCAGAACAATCCGGCTATTATCAATATTTTGATGTAATTATGCGCCCCGAGTTCACGCCATTGATGTTTTTGAGGCGGCGCAGTTCTTCGATGTATCCTTGTTCCCATTGCGTCATTTTTCACGGGCTTGCCATTTTGCAACATAAAACAAATGGGAACCCGGCAAAATGGGCTCCCTCTGCAATAAAAGAGGCACCTGGCATTTCCGATTTTCGATTTACGAATTCCGATTTTAAATCGGCAATCGATAGACAGTTCAACAATATCAGCTTTAAGCTATATTAGAACCAATCCGGGATAGGCCTGCGAGTGCCGAAATCTCTGTCCGCGAAATTACGGTCATAAACAAAGCCGAATCCGTAAGTTGCCCGGAATGCATTTCGCAAAATCGCACGCCATCTGGCGGTGGCATGTGTTCCAACGTTGATTAAATCATGCGGCTTAATAAAGAAGTCCGGCTGCTCACCGCTGGCGATTTTATCCAGATCCACCATTACTATTTCTTCTTTTTTCCTGCCGATTCTTCTGATTACTTCACACCGTTTCGGCCATGCCAGAGGCCCCAGGCCGCCCGCAGCGGCTATAGCCTGCTTTAATGTCATCGGTCGACCCGTAAGAGGAATATATCCCGTACGGTTGACATTACCCATAATACAGAATTCGCCGACAATATCAACAGGAACAAAAATCGAATCACCGGACTTTATCACGATATTATATCGTGGATCTCCGGCAAGCAGCTTGTCGGCAGGAATCCTTATGAGCCGTGTCCCGGCACCTTCGGGTTTCACTGCGAGAACCGGCGCCCCATCTTCGGGCGGAGCCGCCAATTGTTCGCCCGGTCCCATTTTTATGGCCGGCTCTATCGGCTTCGGCGTGCCGACTTGAACCGGAACCCATTTACCATTCTGGAAGATCCACTCGATATGCCCGGCCGGCTCTTTTTCCGCTTCCGCCGGCCTGGGTGTTTCAACCTGAACAGGAATCCATTTACCATTCTGGAAAATCCACTCGATATTCCCGTTCTGATCCGGTAGTTCACCTGTCCCTTGCGGGCTTGATGGTGCAACGGACGGCCTCGACGCCCCTTCCGTCCTCCTCTGGCGGGAAGCCGATTCCCGCGGCGGGCTGATTTCACCACCGTTATGCTCGGACAACGTCTTCAGTATGTCTTCGACACTTGCCGGCTCGGCTACCGGCTGCCGAAGGGCCGGCCGGCCGTTTGAAATACCGATATCTTTTGCGTACAGCCACCGCGAAGTCGCGTCGTTGAGTTGCCCGAAACTGCTCGGCGTTCTCGAATATTCCCCATCCGTTACCATCTCAGCCGATGAGATAACCACGTTACTTTCCGGCCATTGATATTGTGCCTGAGGCGTGACATTATTCCGCCTCTGTCGCACGGGCCTGGTAGTCTGCGGTTCGATAACCTTCAGTTCAAGTTCACCGAATCCGGGATTGAGCGAATCGGGGGCTTGCTGCTTGTCACTACCAAAGCGGGAAACATAAATATAGCTTACGTTGAACTGTCTTGGTCCACCTGCCGTCGCAAGGGCATCGGTCAGCCTGAAATTATATCGCGGAATAAAGTACCGGCCCGGAAGGGGCACTCCATCACCCAATACTGAAAAAGCACGCTGCTGGGACCTGACTAACGCCACGGTCACCGACGGCTCTTTCAATATGCTCGGAGACAGAATCCTCCTTATCTGGTCTTCGAGCTGAGTCTCGGTCATGCCCGCCGCCTGAATTACTCCAACCTCAGGTACGGACATCTTCCCCGTCTCAGTGACTACATAACTGTTTGTGTATTGAACTCCTTCCTGAAGCAGCTCGAATATTGCCACGCTGATAACATCGCCTGACCTGAATACATAATCAGACTCTACCGCTATAGTATCTACCGGCAACGGCTCTTCGGCGCCCTCCCAGGCGTCCGGTTCTTCCTCGGCCACGCCCAGAGAATCCAAAATCACGTTGACCGCCGGAACGGGGCGGAACCTGCCTACCTGAGACGGATCAAAAAACTTATTCCCACAGCCGGAAAAAAGTCCTAAAAAAAGCAAAAATAAAGCAGCGTATAAGAAGGAAAAACTCTTGCCTTTACCTTCAGGCATTGCCTTTTTCATAACAATAAACTTCCAAAAAACACCGAGCTTCATAGTGAATCCGAACCTTATAAACTGCCAAAATATGCTCTCACACGATGGAATGTATCGGTTTTATGACTTATACGCTTAACTTTTTTTACTACCATAAAAGCATTACATTCGAAGTAAACAAAGTGCCCAAACGCCGCTTTCGATACATTGCCATTTAGGTCTGATAATTACTTGAATACCTATATAGACAGAATCACCTCATCGGCAGAAAATCTTTTTATCAACACCGTTATAATTTATGAATCGCCAGGTAAAAATCATGCCCCTAAGCAACAAAAGACAAGTTCTCCATATCCCTTAATCGTGCTGAGACACAAAACGCAGCACACAGTACACAGAACGAATAATCTGTTTTCTTGACATTTGAGACTTTTTTCGGGTTTCTTTGAACTTTTCTGGTATAATGCCGCCTTATATCTCATAAAATCCGATTCACGATTTGTGACAAACACTTTAAGAACATTTATTTATGGAGGTACAGACAATGCTTAAGTCAAAACGTTTGAGAGATGTTGCCGCTACGGGGCTGTTGGTTCTGTTTATCTTTGCCGCGGCACTGAGCGCGCAAAGCCCGGCAGACAGCGAACTGCTTAAAATGATCCCGGCGAAGACTTTATTTTGCGTCCGAGTGAACAATTTCGACTATACTCTGAATCAAATAGACCAGTTCCTGGCCGGAGCATCGCCAATGCCTATGGGCGTCTCCATGCTGGTTCGTATGCAGCTCGCAAATCTGCTGGGCAGCCCGCAGTTGACCGGCCTGAATACTAACGGCAGTTTCGCGGTGTTCGGCGTAACTATGCCAGGCGAGACAACGCAAACCGACGCAACCCCAGACATATTTGTCGGTATCCTGGCTCCCGTTACGGATTATAAACAGTTTATCGAGGGCAATACAAATTGTACCGAAGGCGATGAAAAAGGGATTTCTAAAATCACAATGAACGGGGCGCCTGTAATGCTTGCTGCGAAAGCCGGCAATTATTCGCTCATGAGCTGGGCAAACGATTATGAAAAGCTGGCTACGATGACAAAAGCTATTTCAGCGACCGGCTCAGCGGGACTTTCCGGCATTCTTAAAGCCGCCGATGCGAAACAGGCAGAAACCGAACCGATCTGGGCGTATGGTAATGTGGAGCAAGTATCCGGGACTTTCGGTTCAATGATCTCCGCTAAAATAGAAGAGATTAAAACGATTATGAAAAGTATGGAGGCCACCCAGCCGGAAGCTTCACGCGCAAGCGTCCAGAACATAATGAATATGTATGCAGGCATTCTTGATACGCTGATGAAGGAAACACAATCCGTAAGTATAGCGATCAATCCAAAACCCGATGTTTTGAATATCACCAAAACCGTCTCGGCCGTCCCCGGAACGGATATGGCGAAGATGTTGATGGCGGATGGCTCGTCGCAACGGGAAAATACGCTGCTGACGTATCTGGAAGACGGGGCTATGGCGAACTTCGGAGCTACTGTTAATACGTCCTTCTGGAAAAAGCTTAACGTCAGAAGCATCGATTTGATTGCCATGATGGGTGGTGATAGTATGAGCGCGGAGAATATTACACAATTTAAAACTCTTGCAGCGAACGTAACTGACTGTCTTGACGGCCCCGTGGCGTATTCGATTTCAAACAACGCCAAAAATAAGCCGCCTTTCACGGTGAAGTATGTTGTGGCGGTTAAGGACGAGAAAAAGTTCAATCAGTTCATCGAAAAAGCAACGGATATTATGACCACCAGCGGCCTCATGGATTTCTATAAGAGCCTCGGAATAGAAACCAGCTTCAGTATGAAGCGAGACGTCGACAGTTACAAAGGTATTTCAATAAGCTCAGCGAAGTTAACGATGAAATCCACCGATACCAATTCGCCACAGGCCCAGATGATAACCTCCATGTACGGCGACGGATTCGATTACCGATGGGGCATGGTTGACGGACTTTTTGCCTGTGCCGTCAGCGCCGATGTCAATTCAACGATACGCGAACTGATAGACCAGGTCAAAACCGACAACCCAAAACAAATCGGCTCCGAGATGAAAACCGCCCTGTCGCTTCTGCCGGAAGCAAACAAAGCCGATTTCGTCATAACATTTAATGTCCTTCGACTATTCAATTTCGCAACATCGCTGGTCCCCATGCCAATACCGCCGATGGATGTTCAGACCAGCAGCAATATCGTAATCGCAGGCAGAGCCGCCGACAGCAGGATGGTTGTGAATATAGCCGTGCCAAAACAGCATCTGATTGAGATTGTTTCGGCCTTTATGATGATGCAGCAAAAAATGTCACAATAAATTGGCGAGAAGGCAGTTTCGGCAAACATAAAAAAGAAGGTCGGGTCTACGACGGCCCGGCCTTCCTTATATTTTATTGCGTGCGCTTTACGTGTGAGAGGTCTATTTTAACCAGCCGCTTTTGCGAACGGTCCCGGGCGTCAGTTTCGAATATTTCTATCCTGGTCGGGATTCTGGGGCCTGCCTTTTCAACCACTTCATAGTCGTAGCCGCGTACATATTGTATGGGCATTTCGCGAGCCGCCCCTGTGTTCAAGCAGACAAGCCGAATCATATCGACTAAAGAGCTGTCGGAGTCCTGATAGAAAACCGCTTCAGATATACTAACAGTAAGGTCTTTGCCATGCGTGTCAATCGGGTAATACCATTTTCCCTGCATTTTGACCGGAGTAGACTGTTTGGTAAACTCAACCGAGCCGTCCAGAAATCGTGTCGGGGCTGTAATGATATTCAATATCACTTCTGCAAAACAGCGGCTCGGCACAGCTTTCGGCAGGGCATCAATTTGACCGGCCCCTCGCAGGACGTCAAATTGCCCATTCGAAAGTTGCCAGACAAACGCCCCTTTAGGCTCGTCTGCTGATATCTGAATGGAATTTGACCAGGGATGAACCTCGTAACGCTGCTCGGTCAGGTAGAAACTGCCGTCCGGCCGATAAAATGTAACCACACAATCAAGCTGCAGCTTAGTGGTCTTCTTCCAGGCATCCAATCCACCCGTTGCATCGATCGCCCGAGCCGCCTCTTCGGACGGAGGCCAAATCGCTTCAAGTTCCGCGCCACGAGCCAGAACATCCGCGTCTTTTTTGCGCTCTTGCTCACAACCTGCGAGTACAAAAACCGCTACAAGAACCAGGCAAATTGTCTGGAATCCCATTTTGAGTTTTGTGTCGAGGGCGTCCCGCCCTCGAATCGCGGGCAAGATGCCCGCGACACGACTCAAAATGGGAACCCTCTCTAATATCCGATTTCTCATTTCCTCTAAACCTCCTATTACCGGTTATTCATCGCAATTTAGATTTGCAAGCTGCTCCATAAGAGCATATCGTTTGACCGCATCGTTGCTTGCAAGTTTGATTAACTGTGCCGCAGCTTCCGGCTTCGACTGTTTCAGCGTTCGGTAGCGATTCTCGCCATAGGCATATTCTTCGAATTCAACCGTCGGAGCTTTCGAATCAAGCTGGAGTGGATTTTTACCCTGCGCTGTAAGTCTCGGGTCGAATCTGTACAACGGCCAGTGCCCGCAGGCGACAGCCTTCTTCTGCTCCTGATGACCCAGCGTCATATTGATGCCGTGGGCGATGCAGTGCGAGTAAGCAATAATAAGCGAAGGTCCGGGATACGCCTCGGCCTCGACGAAGGCCTTAACCGTTTGGTTTGTGTTCGCTCCCATCGCTACCTTTGCGACATAAATATTGCCGTAAGTCATCGCTAAAAGTCCGAGGTCTTTTTTGGGCATCGGTTTTCCGGCTGCCGCGAATTTGGCCACCGCCGCTCTCGGCGTCGATTTCGACATCTGGCCGCCTGTATTCGAGTAGACTTCCGTATCCAGAACCAGCACGTTCAGGTCGTTCCCGCTCGCCAGGGCGTGGTCGAGCCCGCCGTATCCGATATCGTATGCCCAGCCGTCTCCGCCCATCGCCCAGACCGACTTGCGAACGAGATAATCCGCCAGATCCTGCAGATGCCCGCACTCGGCACAACAGCCGGGATCAAGCTGCTTTCTTAGCTCATCCACGCGGGCCCGCTGCTGCTCGATCGCCTCCTGTGCCGGATCGTTGGCAAGCGTCGCCTCACGAATCTGCCCTGCCAGCTCTTTTTTGACGCAACCTTTCTCGGCGACCTTCTCCAGCAGCCACAGCGCCCGCTCGGTGAATTTAGTGACGGTCAATCGCATTCCCATTGCGAACTCGGCCGCATCCTCAAACAAACTGTTGCTCCAGGTCGGCCCCCTGCCGTCGGCACGTGTCGTATACGGCGTCGTCGGCAAATTGGCGCCATAAATCGACGAGCAACCGGTCGCGTTTCCGATGAACGTTCTGTCACCGAACAACTGGGTCAGCAACTTAACATACGGCGTCTCGCCGCAGCCGGCACAGGCGCCGGAATACTCGAACAACGGCTCGATCAACTGGCTGCCTTTTACGCTCGCCGTCTTGAAGAACTTCGGGTCGGTATTCGGAATCGCAAGGAAGTATGCGTAGTTATCCCGCTCGGCCTCCCTGAGCGGCTCTTGCGTCGTCATATTGATAGCTTTTCGTCCCGTGGGTTTCTTGTCCTTATCTTTCTCCTGCGCCGGGCAGGCCTGCACGCACGCCCCGCAGCCGGTGCAATCTTCGGGAGCCACCTGAACGGTGAACTTCATTCCCGCAAAGTCTTTCCCCTTCGCATCGGCGCTCTTGAATGTCTTCGGAGCGCCCTCGGCATACTTCGGATCGTATGCTTTGATCCGGATCGCCGCATGCGGACAGACAAACGAACACGTCCCGCACTGGATACAAACGTCCGGCTCCCAAGCAGGGATATTCACGGCTACATTGCGCTTCTCGAACTTGGTCGTGCCCAACGGAAATTTGCCGTCATCCGGCATCTTGCTCACGGGAAGCTTGTCGCCATGAAATCCCATCAACTCGGCAGTAACATTCTTGACAAAATCGGGAGCATCATCGGGCACCAACTGCCGCATCTTGATCTTGCTCGTAACCTTGCCTGGAACCTTTACTTCATATATTTTATCGAGCGCCGCATCAACCGCAGCGTTGTTCATCTCGACAACCTTCTCGCCCTTCTTGCCATAGCTCCTTTTGATCGCGTCCTTAATCGCTCCAACTGCCGTATCGAGCGGGATAATATTGCTGATCTTGAAAAACGCCGTCTGCATAATCACGTTTATCCTGCCGCCGAGACCAAGCTCCTGGGCAATACTAATCGCGTCAATCACGTAAAATTTCAGCTTCTTATCGATAATCTGCTTTTGGACTTCCTGCGGCAGCGTATCCCATACTTCGTCCGGCCCATGACTGCTGGTCAGCAGGAACGACGCGCCCTCTCGCGCCGGCGTGAGCATATCGAACTGTTCCAGAAACGTCGGTTTGTGGCACGCAACAAAATCGGCCTTACTTATCAGGTAAGGCCTTTGAATCACTTTCTTTCCAAATCGGAGATGCGACACCGTTACGCCACCGGCCTTCTTCGAATCATATACGAAGTATGCCTGGGCGTAATTGTCCGTTTGTTCGCCGATAATCTTGATCGAGTTATGATTCGCACCGACCGTCCCGTCTGAGCCCAGGCCGTAGAACAACCCTGAGAAGTATCCTTCGTCAGAAATGGCGAAAGACTCATCCACATCGAGGCTCGTATTGGTCACGTCCTCGATGATACCCACGGTGAATTCATATTTTGGCTTGTCGACATCGAGATTATCGAAGACAGCCTTGACCATCGCCGGCGTAAAGTCCTTAGAGCCAAGCCCGTATCGGCCGCCCACAATCACCGGATAGCCCTTGAAGGGAGCTTCGCCCTTGCCCATAGCTTCTCCAACGGCCGTCCGGATGTTCAGGTACAACGGCTCGCCTATGGAGCCGGGTTCCTTAGTCCGATCCAGCACGGCGATCTTCGTCGTCGTTTTCGGCAGTGCGGCAATGAAGTCCTTCGTGCTGAATGGTTGGAACAATCGCACTTTCAACAGGCCGACTTTCTCACCTTTCGCAGCTAAATATTCAACGGTTTCATGAGTTGTATCCGCTGCCGAGCCCATCAGGACGATGACTTTCTCAGCATCTTTCGCTCCCACATAATCGAATAAATGGTAATGCCGTCCCACGATCTTGGCGAATTTGTCCATGGCCTCTTGAACGATCTTCGGGGCAGCCAGGTAGTACTTGTTCACCGTTTCCCTGCCCTGGAAATAGACGTCGGGATTCTGAGCCGTGCCGCTGATCATCGGCCTGTCCGGCGTCAGGGCCCGCGCCTTCTGCCGGGCAACGAGCTTCTCGTCGATCATCGCACGCATATCGTCCAGCGTAAACTCTTCGACCTTCTGCAATTCATTGCTGGTCCTGAAACCATCGAAGATGTGCAGGAAAGGCACACTCGACGCCAATGTCGCCTGCTGTGCGATCAGCGCCATATCCATGACTTCCTGAACGCTGTTTGAAAAGAGCATTGCAAAGCCGGTCCCGCGACAAGTCATCACGTCGGAATGGTCGCCGAATATCGAAAGCGCCTGGCAGGCTAACGCACGGGCGGAGATATGAAAGACCGTCGGCAGAAGTTCGCCGGCAATTTTATACATATTGGGAATCATCAGCAACAGCCCCTGTGAGGCCGTAAACGTCGTCGTTAAAGCCCCGGCAGCAAGTGCACCATGCACAGCACCGGCTGCGCCCGCCTCGGACTGCATCTCCGTAACTGAAGGGATCGTACCCCATATATTAGCCTCACCTTTGGCAGTCCTTGCATCGGCAATTTCCCCCATCAGTGAGCTTGGAGTAATTGGATATATTGCAATTACTTCATTCGTAGCGTGCGCCACGTATGCCGCCGCTGTATTACCGTCAATTGTAACCATTTTACGCTTCATAACTTCTCCACTTTTCATAAGACACAGATTACCAATCACTTATATTAATACGCCCCTCATACTTCGATCCGTAAATCACTCTCCGGACCTCAATGTAACCTTATGCGTTTAGGCCAAAAAACCGACCCGCACCGGCCATCATGCGGTATTCGGGGCACCCGAAAGCACACTTATACAATGTTTCGTCGGATTAAGCAATATAAAATTTGCACAGAATTGAATCTCGAAAATGACAGAGAATTCCGCTATTCTTGAAATGAATAAAAATCTACCCTTGCAGGAGACGAGACAAGAAACACTTTTCCCGCTCCAGCCCCGGCCGGGCCGCAATGCGGCAGCCCGGCAAAGATCAGACGCAGTATTTTATTATATGAACGCCGCCCCGGAAGACTAAAACGCTCCCCAATCCTGTTTTCCCGGAATGTAGTAGCTCGGGCAAACAAAGCGGAACATATTTGCAATTTTGCGTACTTTGTTAAATTTGGCCTGGTCTTCGGCGTCTATCGCAGCTAATTGACCGCTGAAAATTTCCGAGAAGTACTCATGAGCCGCCTGGTGTCTTTCCTCTTCCGTATCGAACAGATCGCGAATTTTACCAAGTTCGCCGGCATCCAGCCAGAAGCCCCCGCAGCCCGGACATTCATCGACCTCAACCTCCTTCTTAATGCTGAAGAAATGCCTCATCATTACAATATTATCACATTTCGGGCAGTTCAACCTCTTCGTGTGGTCGATTACGATGCTATCGTCCCGTTCGATATCCAACAGCTCTTGGCCCGCAGACTCGTGCGGCTCATCGAATTTCTCAAGCTCATAATTATCGAACCAGATGCCGCCACAGCCACCCTGGCATACGTCAACCACAATATCCCCTATGGCCATTTCCTCTAACACTTTTCCGCAAGCAGGACAGTTCATATTTTGCTTCCTTAAAAAGGTTCACAATACATTATCATAATATGTATCGGCAAAAAAGTTACTGCCCAAAACCAAAAAATTCAAGCCATTGCTCGGTTTCGCCCTCGTTCAGGCCCTGCCGTTTCTCTGTCGGCTCTTTTGCCGGCCTTTTCCGGCTCAATTGCTTCTGGACATCATTCCAGAAGACGTCCGATTTCATGGATATCGCTTTTCTCTTATGCGCCGCCGTCCGCAATCTCCGGTCGCTGCTGACAATTGTCAGTCTTTTTGGTGCTGTGTTTACACTTATCTTATCCTCGATGACCGTATCGGCATCGGTTCGGATTCCTGCAAAAAAGACCTCCAGATTGCTGATATTATCGAACCCGGTTTTTTCAGGCGGGCCCGTACCGTCAAAAATCATCTCACCCTTTTCTCCCGTCAGAATAAAATACCTGCCCAAAATCCTGCACAAGCTAACATCGCTGATCGCTCCGGAATCTCCCTCTAATTTGTATATTGTGTGTAACAAATTATGACCGTCAATAATGAACATCTTGTATTTCGTATATCGTATTGCTTGATGCGTATTACGTATATAGAAGGGAAAAATATTTAAGAGAAAATCATTCCTTACACTTCTCTATAAGATCGGCAAGATTCTGAACAAACGCCTCGGCTTCCGGGATCCACGGCAAAACCTGAGATTCTTCAAAACTCACAAAATCCACGTAGTCACCTTCCTGACGCCGCTCAAAAAGGTCGTTGAAAATCCGAGCCTTGTCTTTAGGCACCTTGTTTGTTTTGACAAAATGCCGATTAAAAAGACTTCGCAATCCTGTATGTTTAGCCGAAGACAAACCCTCTTGGATAAGAAGGGCCGAGACGGCATAGGCATAATAAAGTCGATTCACACACGGATTCCAACGGCCGGCATCGGCCAGGATACGCGCATCCGCGAGTGTTTCGCGTGCCCTCTGGAGACGATATGAAACCAACTCACCGTTTGATTCGGTCATAATACTATCCCCTCTTGCTCGACATTTTGACGAAACGGCATATTCTTCCAAAGAGAACTATTCCATTCTTGTCGGCTGCGTACGATACAGCACAGAACTTCATCGTTCTCCCATTCTATTTCGTAGAGGCGGTGTCGTACCTTGTCCGTACGTTCATCATCAACAGGACCATTAAGCAGTACGAGAAAATCCCAATCGGATTGTGCCCGTGAATCCTCACGGGCACGGGATCCATAAAGGATGATTTCAGCGCCAGGCTCTATTTCACTGACAGCCCGCTTGACTTGTTCTAACAATGCTTCTCGATTCATATCAGTATTATAACCTTATTCGCATAAAAGCACAAAGTACTTCCAGATTGGTTGTTACCTCGCATTCCCAACTACCCACTTACAGATAATAACCGTCAATAATGAACGTAGACCGTAGTCCGCTGTTTATAGTTAGTAGTCTGTGAATTCTTCATTACGAAGCGTCGATCATGGACGCTCACGCTTCGAATCTTATTTCGCCGCCGACGATGGTTTTTTCGACTTTGCCTTTAACCTTCCAGCCGTGATAGGGGCAGTTTCGGCTCTTGGAGTGGAATGTGCTGACGTCAATTTTGTACTCGGCGTTCGGGTCGATGATAGTCACGTCCGCCTGTTTGCCTTTGCCGAGAGTGCCTTTGTCAACGCCGATTATCTTCGCAGGTTTTTCCGTCATCATGCGAATCAAGCCCGGCCAGTCCAGGATGCCCGGCTCTATCAGTGCTTTGATATACAAAGCCAGGGCACACTCAAGGGACGCGATACCAAAAGGAGCAGTAAGAAACTCTATCTCCCGCTCGCTTTGCAGGTGCGGCGCGTGATCGGTCGCCAGAGCATCGATAAGCCCGTCGGCAATCGCCTGCTTGATGGCCTCGACATCTTTGGCCGACCGCAAAGGCGGATTGACCTTGTAGTTCGTGTCATACTCGGCGCAGCATTCATCGGTTAAAAGAAGATGATGCGGTGTCACCTCGCAGGTAACCGGCAGAGAGTCTTTCTTCGCCTGCCTTATCAGCTCAACCGCCCCGGTAGTCGAAATGTGCTGGGCGTGGTAACGGACGTTGGTTTTCTTTATAAGCTGAATATCACGCCACAGCATTGCTTCTTCCGCAAGCGGATCTAATCCCGGCAGGCCGAGGATTGTCGAATAGTACCCCGAATTCATCACGCCCTTACCTGCAATCGCGTCATCCTGACAATGCTGTGCTATAAACACATCGAACATGGCAGCGTATTTCAATGCCCGCAGCATAACGGCCGGGTCCTGCACCCCCCTGCCGTCATCGGTAAAACCAACCGCGCCGGCCTCGGCCATGAATCCCATCTCAGCAAGCTCAACGCCCTGGAGCCCCTTCGTGATAGCACCCATTGTGTAAACGTGGGTCTTCCTGGTCTGCCTCGCTTTTCGATGGATGTATTCGATATCGGTCTCGGTCTCTATCACGGGATTCGTGTTCGGCATACAAACGACTGATGTAAATCCGGCCGCCACCGCCGCCATAGAACCGCTCGCTATCGTCTCTTCCTCTTCGTCTCCCGGCTCGCGAAAGTGAACGTGGATATCGATTAAACCCGGTGTCACCAGCTTGCCCTCGGCATCGATCACGGTCTGCACGGTTTTGTTAACAACGCCGACCTCGGCGATCTTGCCGTCAGCGATGAGCACATCGCATTTTTTATCGATACCGCCGGCCGTGTCGATAACCCGTCCATTCTTTATCAAAAGCTCAGAATCCATAAGTCGTTGCAAAATAATCGATTATCAATAATTATTCGCTTTGGGCCGCTGCCTGGTTGACCAGGAACAGCACAGCCATTCTCACCGCGAGGCCGTTTGTCACCTGCTCCAGGATCACGCTGTTCCGGCCGTCGGCTACTTCACTTTCCATCTCCAGCCCCCTGTTAATCGGCCCGGGGTGCATCACCATGATATCGGGTTTTGCCCTCTTCATACGCTCGACAGTCATCCCGAAATAATGCGAATACTCTCGTATGGAAGGAAAAGGATTTCCGCCGAGCCGCTCAAACTGAATCCGAAGCATATTTATCACGTCGATCTTTTCGATAACTTCATCGAGGCTATAGCTCACCTTAACCGGCAATCGGCCCACTTCTGCCGGCATCAGCGTCGGCGGACCGACAAATGTCACCTCGGCGCCGAGTTTCGTCATCGCCCACATATCGCTGCGGGCCACGCGAGAGTGCGCGATATCACCGACAATCGCTATCTTCAAACCTTCGAGACTACCCTTGATTTTCCGAATCGTATAAACATCTAAAAGGCCCTGTGTGGGATGTTCGCAGAATCCGTCGCCGGCATTGATTACACAGGCATTCATATTTTTGCTCAGAAATCTGGACGCCCCGCCGGCGCTGTGCCGTACTACAACAATATCAATTCCCATAGCTTCCAGATTTTTGGCCGTATCAAGTAGCGTTTCACCCTTGCTGACCGAACTGAGTTTCTTGGTGAACTCGATGATATCGGCACTCAACCGGCTTGCAGCCAGAGAAAAACTAATTCGTGTACGCGTGCTGTCCTCGAAAAACAAATTCACTACAACCTTGCCGCGTAAAGGGGGAGCTTTTTTGACCGACCGTGTGCTTACCTGCTCGAAACCCTTGGCCGTATCGAGGATATACGTAATCTCCTCAGCACTGAGCTCCCGCAGACCGAGCAAGTGCTTGCGATGCCACTTGAACTGCTTGCTTTTCCTTATTAGTGCCATCCTTGTCGTATTTCGTCCCTTGCATTTCGTTATTTGAAATGCGACATTCGAAATTTATTATTCAATAACAACCTCGTCTTTTCCATCCGACTCGATGAGATTGACCTGCACCAACTTAACTGGAGCGACATCAGTTTTGTAACCGGCATAATCAGCGTGTATCGGCACCTCCCGACCGACTCTGTCAACAAGAACCGCCAACTTAATCGCTCTTGGCCGGCCCAAATCTATAAGGGCGGCCATCGCTGCACGCGTCGACCGGCCGGTATAAAGAACATCATCAACCAAAATTATAATCTTGTCGTCTATATTGAAGCCGATTTCAGTCGTTCGAACTTGAGGCTGGTCCGTGCCCTTCGGCGAATTCAAATCGTCACGGTAAAGCGTTATATCAAGAGTCCCACACGGAACATCTTTGCCAAGCTCCTGCGATAATCGGCTCGACAGCCTCTGGGCAAGAACCTCCCCCCTGCTGCGGATACCGATTACGGCAATATCCAATTCAGGCGGTGTATCTGAAATGATACTATTTGTCAAATCCCTGAGAATCTGCTCGATTTGCTTCGAATCCAATATTACTTTCATACGTACAATAGACCTTTAGTCAAACGAATCCTATATTTTGCCCTGAGTATAACACCCGTGACCGATAAAGGCAAGATTTCTCAATAAGTTTTCAAAAACCGCATTTTCCAGCTTTGAAAATCATTAAATTATACGGACTTACACCATTATTTACTTGAAAATCAGGGCGATTTATAGTATCATAGTGGCAGGTATTAGATGAAAAGAAGGTAATTTTTACGGAGGTTGGCGACCGGAAGGGCAACTTTGATCCACCCCGTTTTCCAGTCTACCTCTGGAGTTGTAACGTGACGCAGGCAACAAAAAAAACGCTCTTATCGAGTCTGATGGCTTGTCTGGCAGTACTGTTTTGTTCTGCCGGCATTGCTGCCGGTGCAGATGATGCACAAAGCAAAAATATCCTCCAGCCGCAGGGATTAGAACAAACCGGAATATATGCCTTGCGAGAGATGGACCCAAACCTGACCGGCGCCGGAGTCAAATTTGCAGTCATCTCCAGAAGCTATACGTATATCGACGACGAACCGCAAAACGATTACCGCCCCGATATCAGCCACAACTGCTTCAAAACGAGTCTGTTCGGCTTCAAAGACCAGGCGAAGCTGCCGGCAGGAACTTCTCCGCATTCCACTGCGATCTGTTCAATACTGTTCGGCGAAGATCCCGCTGCATTTCATCCTGAGACAGGAGCATTTTATTACGAAGGTGCAGCACCACGAGCCCAGGCTGATATTTTTGAATTCTGGCACTTTGTGCTCAGCAATGTATTTACACAGATTCCACCCGATGCGGATATTATAACCGCCAGCTTCGGCTCTCCGTTTGAGCACCCGTGGACAAGAGGCATCGAGTTGCTGGCAGAGTCCTACGGAATTGTCGTCGTAGCCAGTATCGGTAACGGTGCAGATGCACATGCCCCGGTCTTTTATCCGGGCGCCGGAGCCAATGTCATCGGCGTAGGTGTGGTTGATTCCGTAAACACCGAAGACCTTGCGACTAATTTGGCCAACTTCGCTCTTGCTTATCCCGAGCATTCCAGCACGGGGCCGACCGGCGACGGACGCTGCAAGCCCGATATTGTCGCTCCCGGCAATTACCTCGCAGCGGAGCTGAACGAGCCCAACAGCTACGAACCAACCGGTAACTGGTCGAGCTTCTCGGCACCGGTTGTCGCCGGAGCAGTCGGCCTGCTCGTTCAGAAGGCCAGGGAGAATCCCGAGCTGAGCCCTGCCGTCTCGCCGGACGGCGGCAACTGCGTCATTAAGGCAATTCTGATGAATTCCGCGACAAAGCTGCCCTACTGGCACAAAGGGGAGCTTCAAACCGATGACGACCACGTCTCACCGCTGGATTATGTGCAGGGGGCAGGAATGCTCAATGCGGTCGGCGCCTACGAGCATTTAATCGCGGGTTTATCCAAGCCGGGTGAAGTCCCGACAATCGGCTGGGACCTTAATCTGCTGGATAAAATTCAAACGCCTCAGAACAGTTACGAAATTCGCATCGATGAGCCGGCCGATAAATTCATTACCGCCACTGTCACCTGGAACAGGCACTATAACACCGAATATCCTTTCGAACCGGCTCCCGAAAAAAACTGCAACCTCCGGCTCGAACTCAGGGCCGTCGACCCGGACAACCCCAACAACGATTACCTGCTCGATCACAGTGACAGCAGCGTTGATAATGTCGAGCACATTCACATCGACGCGGACGCCGGATACACAAACTACAAAATCATTATCTCGTTCAGCAACCTCGATGACCCCAAAGAACCGGCTCTTAGCCAGCGATACGCAGTCGCATGGAACGTCCAGAACTCCCAGGAGACCGACAATATCTTCTTGTATGACATAAACGCCGACGGCATCGTCAACGAAGCAGATTTTCTTATTATGCTCAATAATTTGCTCAATAGCACAAAATCGCCCGACAGTTACTTTTTCGGCGATATTAATCCCAACGGCGTGATTGATGTCCATGATTTGGGAG
Organism: uncultured Pirellulales bacterium; assembly: GCA_964612465.1. GTDB lineage: Bacteria > Planctomycetota > Phycisphaerae > Sedimentisphaerales > Anaerobacaceae > JAFGPJ01. The sequence continues at coordinate 4,844 of CAZTDF010000007.1, read as the reverse complement.
CCATTTTAGACAACCGTAATCGACAGGCAGACTGGCTTACAAAACAGGATTAGAGATTTTCGATTTACGATTTACGATTTACGATTGTGATGCCTCGACTTCGCTCGGCATGACGAAGCCTTCACCCTGAGCGTAGACGAAGGGGGCAATCGACTTTTCGACAATATATGGAGACCTCAAGAATCAGAAAAGAAAGACCAGCAAAGTTAGTTCTTGCCGCCTTGTTTCTTGTAATCCTCCCGGCTCCGAGCTTCGCCAAGGCAACAGGATTCCTTACGGAGAAACCCTGGAAGTTTATCGTCACCTGCGACTCCCGGGGATCAATCAATGGTATTCAACCGATTATTCTGGGCGAGCTTGTAAACGAGACACTGGATCAGGGTGTCGATTTCGTGCTGTTTCCCGGCGACCTGGTCGCCGGCTATGCATCAATTGGCCCGGCCGGTTTCGAAGCCGAACTCAGGGCGTGGGTCGAAATGATGGTTCCGGTTTATAACGCCGGCATCGGCGTTTACGTCTCTCGCGGAAATCACGAAATTATGGATGTCTGGGGTTATTATATTCGGCCCGATATCGATCCGGACGACAACCACGCGACGCGATGGCTTAACGTCTTCGGCAGTGACCTCTATCCACAGCAAAAACTGCCCGATAACGGCCCGCCGGCAGAAAAATATATGACATATGCAGTAACGCACAAAAATGCCTTTATCGTCTCGCTCGATCAATACGCCGGTATAAATCACGATGACGTCCACATGGTAAATCAGAAATGGCTCGATGATCAATTAGCCGTTAATACTAAGCCGCACATATTCATCACCGGCCACGAAGCCGCCTTCCGGGCATTGCACACCGACTGCCTCGACAATCGGCCGGCCGAACGTGATGCGTTCTGGGCAAGTATCAGGAACGCTGGCGGCCGAACGTATTTAACCGGTCACGACCATTTCTACGACCACGCTCGAATTGACGACGGCGACGGCGATCCGGATAACGACATTCACCAGTACATCATCGCCACCGCTGGTGCACCGCTATACACATGGTCGCCCCCCTACTCCGGCGATAACAGTTACTATACCGTCGAGCAACTTTATCACGCCGGAAACTACGGCTACGTTTTAGTCGAAATCGACGACCTTAATGTCACCCTTACATGGACACAGCGACACACGAACGACCTGAGTATTCCAGGTATATATCAGCCTGATGAAGTTTGGAGCTACACCGTTACCCCAAAACCGGTCATCACCTCGCCAAACGGCGGCGAGAATCTGACCGCAGCAAACTCATACGATATAACATGGAAAATCCAGGAAGGCGCTGAATTGGATACTGTGACGATCGAATACTCAATCGACAATGGCACAAACTGGCAAACAATAGATTCGGCAGTGAATACCGGTTCATACACGTGGGATCCGCTTCCCGTCGCAGACTCGAATCAGTGCCTTATCCGCATTGGTGATCCCCTGGATGTCGCTATCAGTGATACCAGTGATGAAACATTTACGATATTTCAGTGCCGCAAACAGCTTATGGGCGATCTGAACGGTGACTGCTACGTTAACTTCCTGGATATTGCAATTTTAATGGATGATTGGCTCGAATGCGGAAATCCGTTTGACGCTTCGTGTGATTGAAAAGCATGGCCCGGCTTTTCCTCATACATACGTGAACAAGCTGCGAAAATAAGTGAATATCTTAAGGCTGTAAAGAGCATATTAACCCGGACGGTTTGAACATTAGTAGGTAAGGAAAGAAATTATGCACGGATATATGAGAAACTTATTGCTCGACCTCGTGATAACTACATCTCTGATTAGTTCTGTGAGTGCAGCGGATACTTCGCTTGTTATCAACGAGTTTATGGCATCCAATAACAGTTGTATACAAGATCCACAAGGACAGTTCGATGATTGGATCGAAATCCACAATTACGGTTCCAGTCACATCAATATAGGCGGCATGTATTTGACAGATGACTTGTCTTTTCCAACTAAGTGGCAAATCCCCAATAATAATCCGTCTGCAACCATTATTACCCGTGGACAATACCTGCTGATTTGGGCCGACAATGACACCAGTGATACGGGCCTGCATGCGAATTTCAAGCTCGATGCCGACGGCGAAGAGATCGGCCTGTTCGACAGCGACGGAATTACTCTGATTGACAGCATAATATTCCCCGATCAGAATACTGATATTTCCTTCGGTCGCTATCCCGATGCCGGTGACAGTTGGGGCTTTTTCGAGCCGCCCAATCCCGGAGCTGAAAACAGCGGCGGATATATTGACCAGGTCGATGCCCCAAAGTTCAGCCACGAGCGTGGTTTTTACGATACGGCTTTCTACCTGACAATCGCCACTGAAACCGAAGACGCTGAGATTTATTATACTCTCGATGGGTCTGAGCCTTATACATTTGGCGACCGGCAACCGAGCGGCACAATATATACTGAGCCAATCCTAATTACTAAAACTACATGTCTTCGTGCAATTGCAGCCAAGACAGGCTGGAAATCTTCCCAGATTATAACCCACACATATATCTTTCTCGACGATGTAATTCGCCAGCCTGCACACCCGCCCGGCTTCCCTTCCAGATGGGGTAACCGAACTGCGGACTACGCAATGGATCCGGATGTGGTGGATGACCCAGCATATAGCAGTGAGATCAAAGACGATCTTTTATCCACTCCTTCGGTTAGCATCGTGATCCCCAACGAAGATTTCTTTGGTAGTGGTGGAATCTATGCAAATTCCAGCCAGTATGGGGACCAATGGGAACGGGCCGCCTCCATAGAGTGGGTAGATCCGAATAAGGGTGAACACTTCGGCGTCAATGCCGGGCTGCGAATCCATGGAGGGCCGTATAGCAGGAGCGGCAATATAAAAAACGCCTTGCGAGTCATCTTCAGAAACGAATACGGTCTGTCCAAACTTGAGTATCCACTTTTTCCGGATACCGAAGTCAAGACGTTTAACACGCTTGCTCTGCGCTCGATATGGAACTACTCATGGACCGGTCATAGCGGGATGAGCGGATCCCGGCATGCCGACTATCTCCGTGATGTTTTTGCCCGCGACACTGTGCGGGATATGGGACGCCTTACTCCCTACGGCAGGCCTGTCCAGGTATACATCAACGGACTCTATTGGGGTCTGTACATCATGACCGAACGGCCTGATGAGCATTTTGTCGCAGATCATTTGGGAGGCGACCAAGAGGACTATGACGTACTGGAGGCCCCCAGCGGATATGGGGGCAGCACTATAATGACAGTTAAATCAGGGGGGGCTGGGGCAACCCAAGCATGGAATGAACTGTTCTCGATGGCAGACCGGGGTTTGAGTATATCAGAGAATTATGAGACGATCCAGGCCAATGTAGACATACCTACCATGATTGACTATATGCTGATGATTTACTACGTCGGCAGCCGGGACGCTCCCGTCTTTCTGGGGGATCAGCGCACTCCACGTAATTTCTATGCAGTTCGTCTCAGAGAACCGGCAAGCCCTTTTATCCTTGTGCCATGGGACACAGAGTGGGCGTTAGAGTACCCCACAGAAAACCGTGTCAACTTGGTGGGAGTCTGGAATCCTCACTATTTGATAAACAAACTTCGTGCTAATTCCGACTTTAAGATGCTCATAGCTGACCACATCCATAAGCAGTTCTTTAATGGAGGAGCATTGACGCGGGAAAGTACAACCCAACGATACATGGCCAGGGTGAACGAGATTTATGGGGCCATCGTAGGGGAATCCGCGCGCTGGGGTGACGAGCCTCGGCCATCGCGACCTTATACTCGCGATGTTGAGTGGGTTGATGAAGTTGATCGCCTGGTGAATGAGTACTTTTCCACTCGAATGGAAACCGTCATGAACCAACTCAGGCAGGCCAACTTCTATCCTTCTGTCGATGCTCCTGTCCTTGCTATCAATGGGACCTATCAGCACGGCGGCATGATTTCGGATGGCGATTTGCTATCAATGACCGCCACGGCTGGTACGATATTTTATACGCTCGATGGCTCTGATCCTCGCTCGCCAGTTACACCACAGCCGGCGACCATTCTTATCTCTGAAGATGCCGACAAGCGAGCGCTTGTCCCTATCGGCGATATCAGCGAAAACTGGAAAGGCGGCGGAATTTTCGATGATTCGGCATGGCCCTCCTGTACCGGCTCGCCCGGCGGCGTCGGATTTGAGAGGACTTCGGGCTACCAGGATTTCATCACTCTTGATTTCATAGAACAGATGTATGCCACGAACGCTACATGTTATGTCCGCATACCTTTCACAAATGATGCCAACTACACTTCTTTGACACTGAACGTCAGATACGACGATGGTTTTGTCGCCTACCTTAACGGCGTCGAAGTAGCCAGACGAAACTTCAATGGCACACCGGCCTGGAATTCCAGGGCCAGCTCCAGCCATTCAGATTCGGCAGCAGTCCTGTTAGAAAATATCGACATTTCTGATTTTCTCGACACACTACAGCATGGCGACAATACATTAGCCATCCACGCCATGAACAGCTCGGCCACAAGCTCCGACTTTCTTATCTCCGCCGAGCTTCTCGCAAGCGGGGACGATTCCGACGACAACGACATGAATCGTGTCCTGGAATATACCGGCCCGATTACGCTGCCACATAGTGTTCAGGTCAAAGCAAGGGTATTAAGCGGTAATACATGGAGCGCGCTGAACGAAGCGGTCTACGCCGTCAGGCCGGTAGCGGAGAATCTGCGCATTACCGAGATAATGTATAACCCGCCGGACCCGAACGAAGAGTTCATTGAGCTAAAGAATATCGGTGCTGAAACAAT
>CAZTDF010000006.1:45925-47874 GCA_964612465.1 uncultured Pirellulales bacterium | reverse complement strand
CTAATCTATGTCGGTAATATCGCTTTGGGGTTTGCCGACGAGGTAGATTCTGTTTTTTCCGCTTCGTTTGGCTTCGAGCAGGGCCTTGTCGGCCTGCTCGAAAAGTTCTTCTATAGTTTGGCCGTCACGGGGGAAGCTTGCCAGGCCGCCGCTGATTGTCAGCACTCCCTTACCCCCCGGGCCCAGTCCGCCAAAAGTAGACATTTCGGCTTTGCTTAGTTCTTTTACGAAGCGTTTTGCTATGGTGATTGCCTCGGCGGGATGGTCGGCGTTTGCCAAACGTCTCTCATCGCTCTTGGCAGGAGCGGCCGCACGTTTGTGGTGGGGGTCGTCCCAGAAAATAACGGCGAATTCATCGCCGCCGACTCTGCCGACGACATCGTGACCTCGACAGCAGCGTTGCATCAGGACAGCGGCCTGTTTCAAAATCTCGTCGCCCGCGTGATGGCCGTAAATATCGTTGTGCTTTTTGAGGTCGTCGACATCGAAAACGAGCAGGGTCACGCGCACTTTCTCTTTTTTGGCGTACTCGATAATCTGCCGGGAGAATTCCCAGATATATCTTCTGTTCTTCAGGCCCGTTAAATCGTCCTCGGTGGCCAATCGTTCGAGTTGTCTTATTCTCGTTTCCGTCATGTCGATAGCGGCCGAAGGGGCGGTCTCGGCCTTGCTACGTTGGCCGGCGGTCGTAATGGATTCGTAAAATCTATCGGCGCCGACCGGGCAGATAAAATAATCGTCGGCCAGGCTTGATACGTTGTAAGCCGAGTCGACCAAATGTATCGCCATCGGCTCTTCGTACATTTGTGCCAGGAGAATGATTTTCGCATCGCTGTTGTCCCTTAGAGCTTTAAGGTCGGAGCTTAATCTGGCCGAGATTCCGGACATTACAATTGCGATTGCGGCAAAGTTTTTTCTCGCTGTGATGTCTATCGCTTCCGGCATATCGGCACAGACTTCACTGCGAGTATCCGTGGCGGCATTAATATCCAAAAAAGCTCTGCCGAGGTCGCCTACCAGCAGAATTTTCCGAGCATCCGGGTATCGCGAGATGTGTTTATTGACGGCACTCATCTATCTAAATCCCTTGCGATTTATGATTTACGATTTTAGATTTATGATTGGCAAATAGCGTTCGGCGAAGCCGCATTCGTAAATCATAATTCATAAATAATAAATCAATGGCAAACGCCTCCAGCCTTTATCTATCTTAACAATTTTCGAGGAAAAGTCAACTTAAATCCCGCCGGCATGGATTCCAGAGGGGCGATCATCGGAAAAGACGTCCAAAGCGGTCGTCAATTCGTAGGCAGGTCTTCCAGGTTTTTTTTGACTTGCTCTGCGCAGAAGTGGTCGGGATACAAGCTGATAAAACTTGTCAGAGTCGCTCTTGCTTCTTCGAGGTACTTTTTCTTCTGCTCTGCGTTTGATTCATCCTGCTGTCGCCACAGACTGATCTTCAAAAGCCCGAGTTCGTACAGCGCCATTGTCCCGGCGTTGGTCTGGCCGTATTCTTTGTGTATCTCGCCGAGTTTTTCCGCTCGAAGCTGCTCGTCGGCGACAAGTTTTGCCTGGGCCAGCAGGATGTTGTCACGAAGCCGGTCCCCGTTCTCTGTTTGTTCGAGCAGCCCTTCAAGATGCTGGGCGTAATCGGAGGTATGAGGATTCAGCATGACAAATTTCGCCAGCCGCTCGACGGAACCCGGTTCTTTGGTTCGATTTTGCGAGCTTACAAGGACCTGCGATTGGCTGAGTCTTCTTTGCAGTTCGTTTAACTTTGGAACCGTCATTACCGAATCGGCCGGCGGACGAAACAGCCCGAAAAGTTTGCCGGAGGGTTCATATTCGGCTTCGAGGCGTTTCGATTTCTCGTCGGCCAGCATTGTCTGGGCCTCGGCGAGAAGTCTCTCGGCCTCGTCGAACATTTGCTGGCCGGCCCGGTGATTTGC
>CAZTDF010000006.1:0-45825 GCA_964612465.1 uncultured Pirellulales bacterium | reverse complement strand
AGTTCCGCTCGCCGGGCTATTTGATCGGCGGGGTAAAAGGATTCTTCCAGGTATTTTTTTGTAGTGGGATCTCTTGTCGTTGCGTCCAATGCTTCTGTGATGCTGTGGTCATGAAATTTGCTGACCTGCTCCGGATTGTTTTTAGCCACGTAAAGCTGGTAGTCCAGCTCGTCGAAGCCGATAGTTATTTCGAATACAACAACTGCGATAACGAGTGTCAGGGTAGTGAAAATCCAGGTCAGGCCGGGCCGGTAGCGAGTAAAGTGACCTATACCGAGAACGAATCCCGCGATTACCAGTGCATCGAGCCAGGCGCAAATCCAGGGTGCGAAGGAAAATCCCCATTCGATAGGTTCGACTCCCCGGGCGCCACCGAAGTATCCCCAGTAAAAAAGCTGTGGTGCTGTGCATAGCGCGATCGCAATGAAGCGCGAGCGGAAACGTAGCGGCCGGCACGCCACGGCGATACAACTGACAAATAGACAAATTGCAAAACCGGGCAGGTTGGCTAAAGAAAATACTTCCAATATGAAAATGAGGCTGTAGCGGAAACTCATCAGTTGCGATATCAATACCGGCACTACGGCCAGGATGCCCATAAGCAGCCCCAGAACAAGAATCTGCCAGGGGTATTCGAATATGCTTACGTCGGTTGTGATAGACTTGCCCAGACGCCAGAATTCCGGCGTTGTTACGGTTTGAACGTCGAACGACCAGAATGAGCCGGTTACTATCTTCGACCAGAAAAGGCAGCTTATACCGAACGCCCCGACAGCGAGAAGCCAGCATATCTGAACGTTCTTATGGCTGTAATGCAGGGTCGGACCAACAGCCATAAAAGACTTCGAGACCGATATAGGCGTCTTCTCTGTCTGGTTATTATCCATAAGCCTCAACTGCATTTGCGAATTCCGATTTAAATCGGCAATTGGCAATCAGCAATCAGAAATCGGCAATGGTTATGTCCCTTCACCGCTGCTGGCAAGATAAGCAACCTGTTCGGCTGTAAGTTTGTCGATGCCGATTGACATTGATTTCAGTTTGAGCGTGCTTACCTGCTGTTCTATCTCCAACGGGACGTCATGGACGGCAATAGAAAGTTTGCCTTGTTTTTTTATCACGTATTCGGCCTGCAGCGCCTGTGTTGCAAAGCTCATATCCATCACGCTGGCAGGATGTCCCTCTGCGGCGGCGAGGTTGATAAGTCGCCCTTCGCCGAGAAGGTAAATTCGCCTGTTATTTTTGAGTGTATATTCGTCAACGTAGTTTCGCACATTGCGGGTCACTTTTTTGCTCAGTTTTTTCAGGGCAGGTATGTCTATTTCGACGTCGAAATGCCCGCTGTTTGCGACTGTTGCTCTGTCTTTCATCACGCGGAAGTGCTCTGCCCGCAGGACGTGTTTGTTGCCCGTGAGTGTCACAAAGAGCTCGCCGACTTTTGCCGCTTTTGCCATCGGCATAACGTCGAAACCGTCCATTGCCGCCTCGAGCGCCTTTACAGCGTCGACTTCCGTAATAATGACAATCGCGCCCATACCTCTTGCCCGCATTGCGAAGCCCCGGCCGCACCAGCCGTAACCCGCTATGACGACCTTCTTGCCGGCCAGGAGAAAATCGGTTGCGCGAATGATACCGTCTACCGTCGATTGGCCTGTGCCGTAGCGATTGTCGAACAGATGCTTGGTTGCGGCGTCATTTACCGCGATGACCGGGAATTTCAGCTTGCCCTCGTTCGCCATGGCTCGTAGCCGAATGACACCGGTGGTTGTCTCTTCCATACTTGCAATAATCCGGCTGGCGTCTTTCTTTCTGCTGGTATGCATCTCGTTCACGAGATCTGCACCGTCGTCGAGCGTAATAACCGGCTTATGGTCGATCGCCGCATTGATATGTTTGTAATACGTGCTGCGATTCTCCCTGCATATGGCAAAAGTCGCTATCTTAAAATCCTTCACAAGAGAAGCAGCGACATCGTCCTGGGTGCTCAGCGGATTAGATGCGCAGAGCACGACGTTCGCCCCGCCGGCCTTGAGTGTTCGGACTAAATTAGCCGTCTCGGCCGTTACATGCAGGCACGCCGAAACGTTTTTGCCCTTTAGGGGCTTGTTTTTTTCAAACCTCTTTCGGATTGCCGCCAATGCCGGCATATCGTTATCCGCCCAGAGTATTCGTTTTTTGCCACCCGCTGCCAATGACATATCAGCCACGTCGTATTTCATTTATCGATCCTTTCAAAGATGAACAAGAAGCACAAATATAGACTCAAACGACAGCAATTGCAAGCCTTTATTTGCACGGATGGATTCGATTCCCAGAGGCAGATACGGAGTTTTGGTGCGCTCGTGGTCTCGATAAACTCTTAGGCTACGCTAAATGGGAGAACTTCTCCAGGGTTATCGACAAAGCCATAACTTACTGTAATAAGGCCGGTTATAAACCAAGAGACCATTTTGCCGAGATCAGGAAAATGGTTGTAGAAAGATGGGGTTTTGTGTTTAATACAGACTGTATAATTATCGTTGGTCATAATTCAAGTCGGACGGATAAGATATGAACAGGCTCTGTATATTCATGGGCATGATAGTCTTTGGCGGGATTGGATGGTGGATAGGAGCCAAATTGGGTGGATTCATGACCGCCTTGTGGATTAGCAGCCTCGGCAGCATTGTCGGAGTTTACGTAGGCTGGCGCATCAACCGCGATTACCTAAGCTGAAACTCCATCGAATCATCGGGAAACCGCCATTCGTACTGAACACCTTTAACTATACGCTCAGCCGCTTATCGGCAAACGCCGGTATCCTGTGCCGAAGCTGATTATGGTCGAAAAAATCGACGTACCACTTGGCAGACTTCCGAAGCTTGCAGCTTCGATCTTTGTATGTAGCTTTATACACCCTCATAATCTCACCCTGTTTTTTGGATTTGTCACTTGTTAGAATATTACCTTATATACATCGAAAGCCAATCCCAATGTTGATGATCAACTAAGGACTTAAATCTCTTTTGGGCATCATGTCTAATATTATCAACAAGAAGTGCGATGAACCTCTTGACTTCAGCATAAGTTTCTGTGTGTACTTCCTGAGACCACTTTTTGTTAACCTTAGCCCAGCAATATTTTCCTGTGATGCAAATGAGTTTCAAGTGTTCTATGTCTTTTTCCAAGAACGCCTTCCCATCAATAGGTTTGTTTAGTACACGAACTCCCCCTTCAAAACCGAATACAGCACAAAGGGGCGGACCACATAAAGCCACGGTTAAGCCTCCTGGAGTAGGATGACCATCCACTATTCTACCAGTCACCTCTTCTCTTAAGGTTTTCGCGGCATCTTCAGCTTCCACGAGTTCTTTCTTATGAAGTTCTGTCTTCATCTCAACTGTGGCAATAACGCTGTGGATGGGGTAAACGCCTATGTTCTGCTCTCTTATGAACGGTGGCAAAATACGGTTGTCATAAATTATAATATCAGTCTGACGGCTTTGCTCTGCAACACCATTCACAACTATACCAGAGCCAATGTCGAATTGAGACGGCAAAAAAGATTTTAGTACACGAGAAATGAAAAGCTCTTTCAACTCTCCTTTTGTCAATTTGTGTTTTAACTCTTTTAGGTCGTTTGCTCTTTCTATGAAATCCTTAATAACAGAAGTGCTGTATTTTTTAATGAGATTTTCACTCATAATGTCACCTGCCTTTTTTATCAGCTTTTACTTTCCAATTTTACTAAATGACTCTCAATGAATTTCTCTATGCCCATAACAACCTCATCTTTGAGTACCGCCGGGCTTTGCGCTACCCATACTGTAAAATTGTAAAGCTCCTGTGCATCCACTGTAAGCCACTTGCCGTTCCGATGCAGGAACACAAACAGAGAAGTCAGTGCGATTCTCTTATTGCCGTTCTGAAAAGGATGGTTCTTAATCATAAGGTAAAGCAGTATGCTTGCCTTTTTAACCAGCGATGGATATAACGGTTTTCGAGAAAATTTCTGAAAAGGAGTTACAAGGCAGCTTTCAAGTGTATGCGGAAAGCGGGTCGAATAATCCGGTATCGGCTCATCGAAAGCCAGTAGTTCGGCGGCCAGATTAAAAGCTATATGCTCAACATCAGCCGTGGTGATGATCTTCATTCGGCGCCCAACTTTCTCAATACTTCTCCGTACTCTTTTACAGCCTTTTTGACAGCCTTTTCGATTTGGCCTTTGTCTTTGGCGGTCAGTTTCTTTCCGAGTATATGGCTCACTTCCTTGTCCTTTATGACATACATGCGTCCGATCTTCTCGGCTTTAATTTGGCCTTTACGGACTCTTCTGTAAACTTCAATACGGCTTAATCCTAATAGTTTAGCTAATTTTGGTATTGTAATATACTTTTCATTAACCATATATTTTACCGAGAGTTATAGTGTTACTTAATAATATTTTAGTAACATTGGTTACCGACTTCGTATAAAGTAACGTTACTATCGGCAGAATTCAAGTATAAAATTTCGGAAATTTAGGATCTTTATTCAAACAATTATTTGACATTGGCCGATATTCTTTGTATATTTGATGTAGTGATAATGTAATGATAATATCATTAAATAGTGATTTAATATTTTAGGGCTGAAATATGGATGCAACAACTATACAAGTTCGCTTAGATAAAAAGACCAAAAGCCAGGCACAGAAGGTATTTAAGGTGCTTGATATATCCATGTCCGAAGCTATCAAGCTTTTCCTCCGGCAGGTTGCCCTTCAGAGAGGCATCCCTTTTGAAATCAAGATACCGAATGCCCTCACAGATAAGGTGCTGCGAGAATCTGAGGAAGGAATAGACATGCACAGCGTCTCCAGCGTGGATCAACTCTTTGAGGAGCTTGAAACTTGATTATTGTCTGGACAGGACAGTTCAAGAAAGACTATAAGCGCGCCAAAAAACAGAACAAAGACATTGATAAATTGCGCTCTGTAATCGAACTGCTCGCTCAACGAAAATTGATGCCTGCTAAATACCGGGACCATAAGCTCGCCGGCTACTCAAAGGAACACCGTGACTGTCATATCGAATCTGACTGGTTGCTTATATACCGCTTTGACGGCGATGACCTCATTCTTGAACGCACAGGCTCTCATTCCGATTTGTTTGGGTAATTATCCTTTACCTCGGTCGGGATTTTTCTTGTGACTCAGATAGAGCTTCATCTGTCTTGGGTCTTCTCGCTGTTCTGCTTGCTGCTTAGCGATAAGCTGATACGTCATTTTGAATAGATTTCTCGGCTGCGCTCGAAATGACGCACTGTGTTTTGTTAGAGCGCCATGGTTCTGTAAAGATGCACGTCCCATGCTTCGAAATCGTCTTTGAAAACGCCGTCGTTTACATTAATTGTCCGGTTCTCGCCAATGACTTCTACGGTATTTACGCTCTCGTCGTGTTGCAGGGTGAATGTTGCTGTTGTTTTGTTGCCTCGCATTCCGGCGGCAAAAAGATACATCCCGCCATCGTGCTTTTTGGCCATCATATCGACAGGCACGGCTTCGTTGCTCGATGAGACGCTGGCCGCATCTTCAATTGTCGGGCTGTTCAGCACTGGTGCAAGCTCGGCAATCTGCCGGTTTATCGCAGTTACTGCCGAAAGCATCTCGGGATCGTGCAGGAGCGCCGATTCGTCGAACTTCGGCTCCCATTCGTGGACGAAGTAGATCAGCCCCATCGAGCCGTGGATGATGGACATCCAAACCTCGCATTTGACCTGGTGCGGCGTGGCTTTTTTCTCGGGATTGCTGATCCGGGTACATTCGATGCAGTTCCAGACAACTTTTTTGCCGCCGGCCCATTTTGTCAGGCGCTCGACGCCTTTTGCGACGAACCAGAGATTCCCTGCAACCTCCGGTTTTGAATGAACGGCAGGGTAAATATCGAACGAGGCAATATCGCAGCCCTTGATATATTCGGGATAATCCTCCGGGTGGTTGGTCCGAACGCCCCGCCCGTGCCAGCCGTCCCATGCTACGCCCTGGCCGAGATTGAGAATCACCGGCCGGGTGTGATCGGCATGTCGAATCTTATAGTAGTCATCAATTATCTTTTCGGGTAAAATCGGCGGGCCATAACCTTTGCCTTGGCCTAACGATTGGGCGTTGTCCGGCTCATCGCCGTGCATCCAGCCAATAATCGTCGGGTCATCCACATGCTTTAGAGCCGTTTTGTTTTGATGGCAAATGACTTTCATGCCAGCCTTTTTCAGCTCTGCGAGCTGCTCTTCCGTCGGCCCCCTCCAGAGTCCAATGTAGGTGTTAATCCCGGCCTGTTTGTATCTCTTGGCGTTGCGCGGATTTTGCAGCCAGACGGCTATCGGAAAAAAATCTCCCGTTTGCGGCGGCCCGTTCTCCCATTGGGCATACGGATTTGCCAAGCCATCTGCTCCAAGGCCGGCATTAAGAACAGATAAAAGGATGATAAAGCTGCTTACAGTAGTCATAATCGGTTCCTTAAAATACTATTGCTCAGATACAATATAGATAATTAGGGCAAAATAGCAAGAAAGCAGGAAAAACGCAAATAAAAGCCAAATATAACTTCCCAGCTAAGGGAAATTTTATGAGATAAGTCTTGATTAACAAGGCTGTCAGTATTAAAATCCATATTTTTGCTTCATACTATCTGGTAAACGAAAGGCTGAATTGAAAGGAGCTTCAACGATGCAAAAGCCCTTATCAACATTGATACGCTTGTTTCCTGTTTTCATTTTATCCTCCTGCTTTTTATTGCCGCACCCGGTGACCTGGGGCAAACCTCTGGCGAGAATCACAGTCGATGCGGGCGATTACACTCGTCTCGATACTCCGGTGTCGCTCGATTTGAGCGGTGTGCCGTTTGGTTTTCCGAATGAAAAGCCGAGTTTGGTTGAAATCAAGGGCGATCGGCGTGTCCCGGTGTCAGCCCAGCTCGAACCGGGCAGTCCTCCTCGTCTGTGGTGGATTCTCTCGGGCGAGACCCCGGCCGATGGTAAGCGGATTTATGAGCTGTCTCGAAGTTCCGCAAGTGTAAGTCAAGAGCCCGGCGTACAGGTGACAAAGAATGATTTGGTACTTGTCTTAAAAAAAGGCGAGCAGAAGATCCTGCAATATAATCATGCGATTGTCCCGGCGCCGGAAGGGCAGAGCAAGTTGTATGATCGCGGCGGATTTATCCATCCTTTATGGTCGCCATCCGGTTCTATACTGACGAATATCCATCCGAAAGACCATTATCATCACCTGGGTATCTGGATGCCCTGGACGCATACCGAATTTGAAGGCAAGCCGGTCGATTTCTGGAACCTGAAGGAAGGGCAGGGGACAGTTCGTTTCAACCGATTTCTTTCGACGACGAGCGGCCCGGTTTATGGCGGCTTTCAGGCCCAGCAGGATCACGTCGCTCTTAAGACATCTTCGGGTGAGAAAGTTGTGCTCAAGGAAATATGGGATGTGCGTGTTTATAATGTCGGCGGGCCTGAGAAGGGCTACTGGATTTGGGATTTCGTCTCGACTCAGCGGTGCGTGGCGGATAGTCCGTTACTGCTGGAGGAATATCGCTACGGCGGTTTTGGCTACCGTGCCACCGGCGACTGGAAGGGCGAAACAGCGGCATACCTGACGAGCGAAGGAAAGACCCGCAAAGACGGCCACGCAACTCGGGCGCGGTGGTGCGATACGGCAGGAGTTTCCGACGGCAAATGGAAGGGCATTACATTCTTCAGCAATCCGCAGAACTTCCGCCATCCCGAGGCGATGCGAATCTGGCCCGAGTTCGAGCAGGAAGTTTTCTTCAACTGGGCGCCCGTGCAAACGGGCGAGTTCGAGATGAAACCCGGCCGAGACCATGTGTTCCGATATCGCCAGTACGTACATGAGGGCAAGGTTGACGTCGAGAAAGCCGAGCAGCTCTGGAGCGATTATGCTCACCCGCCGAAGATTGAGATGGAGACGGCACAGCCCGGTGGTGCAATTATACTGTTTGGCGGCGCGGACTTTTCGCATTGGACCACCGGGAGTGATAAAAAGGTAGGATGGGAACGTGTCGGTGACGCCATGAAGGTTGTGCCGGGCAGCGGCAGCATTATGACAAAGCAGGACTTTACCGATTTTAAGATGCACGCCGAGTTCAAGACGCCGCAACTGCCGCCGAACGTTAAGGGGCAGGGTCGAGGCAACAGCGGGATTTATATTCAACGCCGGTACGAGGTTCAGATCCTGGATTCCTTCGGTCTGGAGCCAAAGAACAACGAATGCGGATCTCTGTACAGATTCAAGGCCCCGGATCAAAACGTCTGCAGCATGCCGGGCAGGTGGCAGAGCTATGATATTATATTCCACGCTGCGAAGTTTGACGGCGGCAACAAAGTCAAAAATGCTCGCATTACGGTATGGCAAAATGGCGTTTTGATTCACAATGACGTAGAGCTGGAGAATAAAACCGGTGCCGGTCGGCCGGAAGGACCAGAGCCGGGACCGATACTGCTGCAGGAACATGGCAATGAGATTTGGTTCCGTAACATCTGGATTGAGCCTCTGTAAGAAAGGTTGGGAATTTGAAAAGCAGGAATTAGATTGCCGGGGGCATCTGGGAAGCAGAGAAATTTTCGCTGGAAATACATTGCGTATCGGCCGGCCCGGGTTATAATTCATGGGTAATTTTTGCAGTTTTCTAAAAGGGTATATTTTGTTTGCTCTTGGGTGTAAGTATTTTTGCCATAAGCTGTTATAGCAATTATGCTCATCAGGAGGAAATCGTTAGAAGAAAACGTACATAGGCGTTTTTTTCGCTTTGCAACGTCTATCTTATTAGAAGCCTTAAACATATTCTGGATTAAGGAGAATGAAAAATGGCAAGACCTGTAACACTTTTTACCGGCCAGTGGGCGGATTTGCCACTGGAAAAATTGCTCAAAAAAGCGGCAAGCTGGGGATACGATGGGGTGGAGCTGGCCTGCTGGGGCGACCATTTCGATGTGGACAAGGCCCTGAATGATCGCAGCTACTGCAAGGCCAAGCGTGATTTGTTGAAGAAGCACGGGCTTAAGGTTTTCGCTATCTCGAACCATCTTGTGGGCCAGGCTGTCTGTGACAATATCGACGAGCGTCATAAGTCGATCCTGCCGGCGGATGTCTGGGGCGACGGTGATCCCGAGGGCGTCCACAAGCGTGCAGCCCAGAAGATGATCGATTCTGCCAAGGCCGCGAGTAGGTTGGGCGTAAAAGTCGTCAATGGTTTTACAGGAAGTTCGATCTGGCACCTGCTTTACTCGTTTCCGCCGGCCTCACCGGAGATGATCGAGGAAGGCTACAAAGACTTCGCGAGGCGCTGGCGACGCATCCTCAACGCCTTCAAGGCCGAAGGTGTGAAGTTCGCTCTGGAAGTTCACCCGACGGAGATAGCGTTTGACATCGCCTCGGCTCAGCGTGCCATTAAAGCCGTCAGGGGCCACAAGTCTTTTGGTTTCAACTACGACCCCAGCCATCTCGGCTACCAGGGTGTGGATTACGTCAAGTTCATCCGTACTTTCAGCGACCGTATTTTTCACGCTCACATGAAAGATGCCTGGTGGAATCATGGAGACGGCACAGTTGGTGTATTCGGCGGACATACGGATTTCGGCGATCCCCGCCGCTATTGGGACTTCCGCTCGATCGGGCACGGCGATATTAATTTCGAAGAGATTATTGTCGCTCTGAACGACATCGGATATCAGGGCCCGCTTTCCATCGAGTGGGAAGACGGTCGAATGGACCGTGAGCACGGTGCAGCGGAAGCCTGCGAATTCATCAAGAAAGCGGACTTCAAGCCGTCTCAAATCGCTTTCGATGCGCAGTTTGATAAATAATCGAGATAAAATTTCTCGAAGCTGACGGAGCACTGGTTGTAGTGCTCCGCAGTTGTTTAGATTGTAGTTTAGTACAGGAGAGCTGACTATGGCTAAAGGTCGTCGTATCAGCCGGCGCCGGTTCATCACACAGACAGCCGGCACAGCTTTAGGAGCATTAGGTTTGCCTTACATCGTTCCCTCATCGGTTCTGGGACAAGCCGGGAACGTTGCGCCGAGCAATCGAATCACTATGGGGTGCATAGGCGTCGGCTGGCAGGGGGGCAGCAATCTTGGTTCCTTTCTGCGAGAGTCAGATTGCCAGGTTGTTGCCGTCTGTGACGTTGACAAGAACCATCTGCAGGATGCGGCCAATGGCGTGAATGATCGGTATGGGAACAAGGACTGTGCGACTTACGCCGACTTTCGCGAACTGCTTGCACGGGACGACATCGATACCGTCTCGCTCGGTCTACCGGATCACTGGCATGCGATCCCGGCTATCGAGGCGGCAAAATCCGGCAAAGATATATTCGGAGAAAAGCCCCTGTCACACGACTTGAGGCAGGGCAGGGCGATGTGCGACGCGGTAAAGCGTTACGGCCGGATCTGGCAGACGGGCAGTTGGCAGCGCTCGCAGGCGCACTTCCGACGCGCGTGCGAGCTGGTGATAAACGGCCGCATCGGAAAAGTTACCAGAGTCGAGGTCGGTCTGCCTTCGGGGCACAGCGATTTCGGCGGGACCCAAGGCCAGGAAGGGATTGTTCCTCCACCGGCTGAGCTGGACTATGACTTTTGGATCGGGCCGGCCCTGTATGGACCTTATTGCCCGGCACGAGTGCATAAGAACTGGCGGTGGGTCCTCGATCACGGCGGCGGGCAATTGATGGACTGGATTGGCCACCACGTGGACATTGCGCACTGGGGCCTGGGTGTCGATTATACCGGCCCGCATGAGATCGAAGGGACCGGCGAATACCCCAAAGACGGCTTATGGAACAGCCCGACGAAGTATCGCCTGACGGCGAAGTATCCCAAAGATATTACGATGGTTATCGCCGGCGGGCATGGCGACATCCGGGGCGGCACAAAGTGGATCGGCACGGACGGATGGGTCTGGGTCAATCGAGGCGACAGTCTTGAGGCCGAGCCGAAGAAAATCCTCGATGAGAAGATCGGGCCCAACGAGATACACTTATACGACTCGCCGGGTCATCATCGGGATTTTCTCAACTGCGTCAAAAACAGAAAGACAACGATCACGCCCTGCGAGGTTGCGCACCGTTCGGCAACGCCGGGTCACCTCGGTAATATTGCAATGCTGCTGGGGCGAAAGATCCGCTTTAATCCGGACACCGAGGAAATTCTCGACGACCCGACCGCTACGAGTTTGCTCGGCAAAGCGATGCGAAGCCCGTGGCACCTCTGAGATTTATGATTTTCGATTTGCGATTTATGATTTAAGAGTAGAGGAGTTTATGATAAAGCAAAATCAAATGAACCGGCGGCGATTTCTTAAAAACGCTGTCGGTGCCGCTGCTGCGTCTGTGACCGTTCCGTACTTTGTTCCATCATCCGTTTTAGGTCAAGCTGCGCCGAGCGAGCGGATTACGTTGGGCTTTATCGGCACGGGAAAGCAGAGCAAGCACCTGATGAGGTCTTTTCTGAGTTCTCCCGGCACGCACGTTGTTGCCGGCTGCGACGTTGACAAACTTAAGCTCGAACGCGGCAAGAAAATTGTCGAAGACCACTACGCGAGCAAAAACGGCGGCTCATATAAGGGCTGCGATACGTACGGCGATTTTCGCGAGCTGCTCGCCAGGGACGATATCGATGCGGTCGTGATTGCCACGCCGGACCACTGGCATGCTATCACGGTCATTCAGTCGGCCGAGGCCGGCAAGGATATCTATTGCGAAAAGCCCCTTTCGCAGACCATTGTCCAGGCAAGAGCCATGGTTAATGCCGTCAGACGCTACGGGCGGGTCTTTCAGACCGGCAGCATGCAGCGCTCGGACTGGCATTTCCGCCTGGGCTGCGAACTGGTCCTCAACGGCTACATCGGAGAACTAAAACACGTCACCGTGGGCGTTGGCGGACCCCCGGGAGACCGACCTTTGCCGGCCCAGCCGGTACCGGATTACCTCGACTGGGATAGGTGGCTCGGCCCGGCACTGTGGAGGCCGTATAACTCCGAATTGTCGCCGCACCTGAGCTGGGACGGCTTTCCGAATTGGCGAAATCACAGCGCCTTTGGCGGCGGTGGTATGACCGACTGGGGCGCGCACCATTTCGATATTGCCCAGTGGGGCATGGGAATGGACCAGAGCGGCCCGGTCGAAATCATTCCGCCCGACGGCAAAGATTACAAAGTGCTCACCTATAAATACGCCAGCGGTGTTACGATGACGCGTGATAAGGCAAACGGGGTTTTATTCACAGGCACCAAAGGCGAGGTCGAAACCAATCGCGGGCACCTGCGCACCGTACCCGAGAACCTTATGAATCAGAAGCTCGGCCCCAATGAAATTCACCTGTACGAATGCAACAACCATTATACCGACTGGCTGAATGCCATACGCAAGCGCAGCAGGCCGATTTGCGATATCGAGACCGGCTGCCGCTCTGTCACGGTTTGCCATCTGGGTAATATCGCTTATAAGCTTGGCCGGCCGCTGAAGTGGAACCCGAAACGTGAAGTGTTTGTCGGAGACCGCGACGCGAGCCGTTTACTTTCACGCGCTATGCGCAGCCCCTGGCACTTGTGAAATTGATTATTGACTATTTACTATTGATTATTAAGGAGTAGAAAAATGAAAAAGAGGTCAAAACTTATCAGTGCTGCTTTGCTGGGCCTCTGGTGTTTGTCGATGCTTACGAGTCCTTTGCAGGCGGAATCGCCGGAGAAGCTGCGTGACCTGAAAGCGGATGAGCTACAAAAAATCCAGAATGCCGTACCAGAGAAACCGACAGTCCAACCAAATAAGCCAAGAAAAATTCTGGTCTTTTGGCGCTGTGAAGGTTTCTTTCATACGAGTATTCCGGTTGTCAATGAGGCGTTAAAAATTATGGGTCAAAAGACCGGTGCGTACGAGGTCACGGTATGCACGGACGATTACTCGGTATTCACGCCGGAAAAGCTCGCGCAATTCGATGTCGTATGTTTGAACAATACAACCCACTTGAAATTCAACCCGAAAGAGACGCCCGAACGCTGTAAGGCTCTGATGGATTTTGTCAAAAGTGGAAAGGGCATTGTCGGTGTTCATGCGGCGACGGATAATTTCTATGATTGGCCCGAAGGGATGGAAATGATGGGCGGCAAGTTCACCGGACATCCCTGGGGCGCCGGTGGAACCTGGGCAGTCAAAATCGACGAGCCGGACCATCCGCTGATGGCCGCGTTTAAGGGAAAAGGATTCAAAATCAACGATGAGATTTACAGAACGGATCCGCCGCTCTATTCGCGCAGCAAGCAGCGTGTTTTGATGAGTCTTGATATGAGTGATCCGACCACCAAGAACGCCAGGGGAGTCAAGCCCTCGGATGCCGACACCGGCATCACCTGGATCAAGACCTGGGGCAACGGCCGGATGTTCTATTGTTCGCTGGGGCACAACGACCACATCTTTTGGAATAAGATGGTATTGCAGCATTATCTTGACGGGATTCAATTTGCACTTGGTGACTATAAAGTTGATGCAACGCCAAAACCTAACGTTAGTTCAGGAAAGGGATCGGAGATGGCAGAATTACAGGAAATTTCAGCGGCATTACTGGAAAAGGTAAAGACGTATGATTGGGGTCAAAGCCGTTTGGCGCTAACCGAGGTAAGCGAGCTTATAAAAAAGGCGCAAGGTGATAAAAGCCAACTGGCGAAGATTGAGAATGATCTGCTGATGGTACTCAAATCGGATGCAACGCGTGCCGGCAAGCAGTTCGTCTGCAGGGAATTGAGTATTATAGGCACCGAACAATCCGTGCCCACCCTGGCCAAAATGCTTGCCGATGAAGAGACTTCCGATATGGCAAGATATGCACTGGAGCGGATCCCCGGCTCAGCGGTCGATGAAGCCTTACGAAGTTCTCTAAGAAATGCAAGAGGCAACGCAAGAATTGGTATCATCAACTCTTTGGGTCAGCGTCGCGATAAGGGAGCCGTTCGCATTTTGAGCAGAATTTTAGGCAGATCCAATCAAGACGCCGCGATTGCCGCGGCCGCCGCTCTGGGCCAGATTGCGAATTCCCTGGCCGCCGATGCCCTTGGCGAGGCAAAAAATAAAGCCGAAGGTAAGTTACTATCTGTGGTGTTGGATGCCTATTTAAAGTGTGCTGATCAGATGGTGGCCGACGGCAATAAGATTAAGGCTATAGGTATCTATAAAGAGCTTCAGAAAGAAAGCATGCCCAAGCCGATTCGCACCGCTGCGCTGACGGGAATGATTAACGCTGCCAAAAAGTAAGAATTAAGACATGAAAGCTAATTATACGATTTGCAGCTCATTAGCTTTTTTGCTTTTGTGCTCTTCTGCTGTTTGTTTGGACGCTTCGGAGCAGCCGCAGGACGAAGCCGTTAGTATTGTTCTGGATATTCTCCGGAGCGACGACCAGGAGATGCAGGCCGCAGCTATAGCGATGGTTAAGGAGATGCCCGGCACGCCGGTAACCGAGGCCCTGACCAAAGAGCTGCCGAATCTTTCGGCGAAAAGTCAGGTTCAGCTTTTATCCGCTCTTGGCGATCGTGGCGACGTTGCCGCCCGGCCTGCGGTTGTTGCCGCTGTGAAGTCTGAAGACCAGTCCGTTCGAATCGCCGCTTTGAGAGCATTAGGCCAGTTGGGCGACGATTCGACTGTTGAGTTATTGGCGCAGGCGGCGGCCGGAGCTAAGGGCGCCGAACAGAAAGCCGCCCGCGACAGCTTGTATCGCTTACGCGGCCCGAACGTCGATAAGGTCATTCTGGCGGCTATCCCGAAGTCCGAGGCCAAAACAAAAGTCGAATTAATCAGCAGCGTGGGCCAGCGCAATATCACTGCGGGCGTTGCTGCTTTGTTGGAAACGGCGAAGGATTCGGACCGCAAAGTTCGAACCGGCTCGCTGAGAACTTTGAAGGTTGTCGCCGGGCCTGAGCATTTACCGGCATTGGTGGAGTTTCTGATTAAGGCCAAAAGCTCATCCGACCGCACCGAGGCCGTCAAGACAATCGCCGCTGTCGCTCACAGAATCGCCGACAAGAACCGCCAGGCTGAAAGCGTTTTAGCCGTGCTGCCTTCGGCGAAAGAAACCGTCGCTCGGTGCTCTTTGCTGAATGTGCTCGGCAGAATCGGCGATAACAGCGCTTTGCCGGTGCTAACTGCCGCGATTAAGGATGAGAACGTCGATATTCAGACCGCGGCGATTCGCGCGCTGGCGGACTGGCCGACGCCGGAGCCGGCGGCCGAGTTACTGAAAGTTGCCGAGAGTTCAGATAATAAAGTGCACCGGATTCTGGCTCTGCGCGGATTTGTTCGCCTGCTTGGACTTCCAAGCGACCGACCGGCCGGCGAAACGATTGAGATGTACAAAATGGCTATGAGCCTGGCGCCGGATGCAGGCGAAAAGAAAAAAGTGCTGTCGGGGCTGTCTAATACGAAATCTCTCGCGGCGATGCAGATGGCGGCCGATTATCTCGATGATGAGTCTTTGTTCGTGGAGGCGGGAACTGCTGTGATTAATATCGCCGGCGGCATTTATACCGATTATCCAGAACAGGTGGCCGATAAGCTGGATCGGATCATAAAGACCACGAAAAGTGATTCACTGCGTCAGCAGGCGCAGGAATTGATAAATAATATCGGGCAGGGTGATACAGGCGGGCAGGAAAACTGAAAACAGATGCCGGTTTTAAATATAATATTTTGGAATAATTGTGATTGATTTTGGTTTTAACCGTTTGAAACAACGCTTGTTTATTAAGGGATAACAATTATGGATGACAAGAAAATGACTGAAAAGAAGAACATCTCTCGGCGTGAGTTCATGGGCGGCGCAGCAGCAGCGATGGCGTTTACTATTATACCGAGCCACGTGCTGGCCCAGCCGCCGAGCGAAAAGCTCAACGTTGCCGCTATCGGCGCCGGGGGTATGGGCGCAGGAAATACCAGGGCCGCTGCTTCTGCCGGTGCGAATATTGTCGCGCTGTGCGATGTGGACTGGAAAAAGGGGGAAGAGGGTTTCAAGAGATTCCCCAAGGCCAAAAAGTACAAAGACTTTCGCAGGATGCTGGATAATGAGAAGAGCATCGAAGCTGTGATTGTCGCGACGCCCGACCATTTTCATACCGTCGCTGCTATGGCGGCGATGAGGCGGGGCAAACACGTTTATTGCCAGAAACCGCTGACCCGCCTGGTGTCCGAGGCGCGTGCCCTTACCGAAGCGGCCCGCAAGTACAAGGTTGTTACCCAGATGGGTAATCAGGGGCACTCCGGAAACGGCGTTCGCGACATTTGCGAATGGATCTGGGCCGGCGTGATCGGCGAGGTCGAGGAAGTTCACGCCTGGACGAACAGACCGATCTGGCCCCAGGGTATCGACAGGCCCAAAGAAGTGCATGATATTCCCCGTACAATGGACTGGGATCTCTGGATTGGCCCGGCACCTATGCGTCCTTACAACCGGTGCTATGCCCCGTTTGCCTGGCGCGGATGGTGGGATTTCGGCGGCGGTGCTCTGGCTGATATGGCCTGCCACGTGCTGGACCCGGTCTTCTGGGCGCTGAAGCTCAAGTACCCGACCAGCGTAGAGGCGAGTTGTACCCCGGTCAACAAGGAGACGTACCCGCTGGCTTCGATTGTACACTATCAATTCCCGGCCCGCGAAGGTATGCCGGCGGTGAAAGTGCACTGGTATGACGGCGGTATGAAGCCCGAACGCCCCGAAGTGCTGGAAATAGGTCGAAAGCTGAATCAGGCTTCGAGCAACGTACTGTTTATGGGCTCCAAGGGCGTGCTGCGCTGCGGCGAGTATGGCGACAATCCGCAACTGCTTCCGTACGAGCGTATGCGCGAATTCTCCAAGAACAAACCGCCGCAGACGCTAACGCGAATCAAGACCAGCCATGAAGGCAACTGGGTCGAGGCCTGCAAGACAGGCGGCAAGGCTACCTCGAACTTCGACTATTCCGGACCGTTAACGGAAATGGTCACGATGGGCAATCTGGCGATTCGCCCGGAGAACGTCGGCAAGAAACTTCTATGGGACGGCGAGAACATGCGCGTCACCAACGATGAAGGAGCCAACGATTTCGTGCAAATGCACTACCGCGATGGCTGGTCGCTCGAAATGTAAGAAATTGCAGGCCGTAGGGTAGGCTTGCCCCACAACGATTGTCCTGGGGATTCCCTATGGAGAATCGGTGGGCAAAAGCCTGCCCTACAATGCTGGAAGTGTGAAATGCGAAAGGGGTCTCTTTATGAAAAGCTGGGCGAAGTCGGACGAAGAGCAGGATAAAAAGATCACGAGACGTGACTTTATGGGCGCAGCGGGGGCCGTTGCGGCTTTTACGATTGTGCCGAGCCACGTGCTTGGCGGGCCGAGGCGTGTGTCGCCCAGCGAGAAGCTCAACATTGCCGGCGTGGGAATCGGCGGCCGCGGCGCAGGCGACCTCCACGAAGTTGGCAGCGAGAATATCGTTGCCCTTTGTGACGTGGATGACAGGTACGCCGCGAACGTCTTCAAAAATTATCCCAACGCCCAAAAATATCACGACTTCCGCCGGATGCTGGATAAAGAGAAGAATATCGACGCGGTGGTTATTGCCACGCCTGACCATGCACATGCCGTTGTTGCCATGGATGCGATCAAAAGAGGCAAACACGTCTATTGCGAAAAACCGCTGGCCCATTCGATTTACGAGGTTCGCAAGCTGACCGAGGCCGCGCGCCAGGCGGGCGTCGCGACCCAGTTGGGCAACCAGGGCCAGGCGTCCGAAGGGACGCGTCTGGTGAGCGAATTTATCCGGGACGGTGCTATCGGCCAGGTTCGAGAGGTCCATTCGTGGTGCAACAGGCCAATTTCGCCTCGCGGAATCAACCGGCCGAAGGATACGCCGCCTGTGCCGGATACCCTGAATTGGGACTTATGGCTCGGCCCGGCTCCCGAGCGGCCTTATCATCCGTGCTACCTGCCGTTTTCGTGGCGGGGCTGGTGGGATTTCGGGACGGGTGTGCTGGGCGATATCGGCTGCCATCAGTTCATTTCGATTTTTAGGGCTCTGAAGCTTGGATACCCGACGAGCGTGGAAGCGTGCTCCAGCGGCGTAAATTCCGAAACGGCGCCTCTGGCATCGATCGTTCGCTATGATTTTCCCGCCCGCGAGGGTATGCCGCCGGTCAAGCTGATCTGGTACGACGGCGGATTAATGCCGGCCCGGCCGGAAGAGCTTCAAGAAGGTTTGCGTTTCGGTAACGCCGATGACAATTTATTTATTGGCGACAAAGGAAAAATGCTGGGCCACAGGCTGCTGCCTGAAGCCAGGAGCAAGGAGTACGGCAAGCCGCCAAGAGTTCTGCCTCGTTCGCCCGGGCATCATAAAGAATGGATTAATGCCTGCAAAGGCGGCGAACCGGCCGGCTCCAATTTCGACCTCGCAGGCCCGCTAACCGAGGTGGTATTACTTGGCAACGTTGCCTTGCGCATGGGCCAGCAGTTGTACGAAAAGGGCCTGAAGCTGTATTACGACGGTGCGAATATGAAGGTAACGAATTTGCCTGAGGCAAACAAATATATCCACAGCGAATATCGCGAAGGCTGGACACTGTAATGATTTACGATTTTCGATACCTATGGCATAAATTTATGATCTACGATTAAAAGAGGAACACTACAATGGGAAAGAAGACAAGACAGAACGTAGTATCTGACGGCAGGATATCTCGACGTGATTTTATGGGAGCGGCGGCGGCCGTAGCGGCGTTCACGATTGTTCCGCGGCACGTTCTTGGAGGGCCGCGTCGGATTCCACCGAGCGAGAAAGTCAACATTGCCGGTATCGGCGTTGGCGGCCGGGGCGGCGGCGATATCGAGGCCGTGAGCAGCCAGAACATTGTTGCGCTTTGTGATGTGGACTGGCGCCAGGCGGCGGGAACTTTCAGGCGACACCCCGACGCCAGGAAATACAAGGATTTTCGCGAGATGCTGGAAAAGGAGGACAAGAATATCGATGCAGTAGTGGTTGCCACGCCGGACCACGTCCATGCTCCCGCCAGTATAATGGCAATGAAAATGGACAAGCATGTCTATTGTGAAAAGCCCCTGACTCATTCGGTATATGAGGCCCATTTGATGGCCGAGACGGCACGCGAGCACAAGGTCGCCACCCAGATGGGCAATCAGGGCCAGGCTTCGGAAGGAACCCGCTTGATGTGCGAGACGATCTGGGACGGTGCGATCGGACAGGTGCGTGATGTTTACGTCTGGACGGACCGTCCGCTCAACGGGATCAACAAGTGGTACTGGCCGCAGGGTATCGATAGGCCGAAAGGGGAAGATCCTGTCCCTGATACGCTCGATTGGGACCTTTGGATTGGTCCGGCGCCGATGCGGCCTTACGTAAACAGGGTTTACAATCCGTTCGTCTGGCGGGGCTGGTGGGATTTTGGCACAGGAGCGCTCGGTGATATTGGTTGCCACAGCCTGGATCCTGTATTCCGCGCGCTGAAGCTTGGCCATCCGACGAGTGTAGAAGCCTGCTGTACGCTGGTCAACGACGAGACTTATCCGGTAGCCTCGCGTATAACCTATGAATTCCCGGCCCGCGGAGACATGGCACCGGTTCGCGTGCACTGGTATGATGGCGGGATGAAGCCGCCGCGACCGTTGGAACTTGAGGCCGGTAGGAACTGGGATACGAACGGTACGCTCTTTGTGGGTGATGACGGCATGATGCTTGGCAATCGCCTGTTACCCGAATCCAGACAGCGTGCGTATGGCAAGCCACCGCAGAAGCTCGAACGTTCGCCCGGGCATCATCAGGAATGGATCGATGCCTGCAAGGGCGGCAAGCCTGCCGGATCGAACTTCCCGGACCACGCGGGACTGCTTGCTCAGGTCGTGCTTTTGGGCAATGTCTGTTTGCGTCCGGCTATTAAGGAGAAGATGACCCAGATTAAGCTTCTTTGGGACGGAGATGCTATGAAAGTGACCAATCTGCCCGAGGCCAATCAATTCCTCCGCCGGGAATACCGGCAGGGCTGGAGTCTGTAATGATTTGCGATTTTCGATTTACGATTGAAAGGGCCGTAGGGTGGGCAAATTCTGTTTTTGCCCACGAGGATAGCTCATAATTTATGATAGAGTTAGGATACATAATGAAAACAAGGCAAATATCAAGACGACAATTCTTGGCTGGAGCCTCGACAGCGGCGGCCTTTACAATCATACCGCGTCATGTTCTTGGCGGGCCCGGCAGAGTTTCGCCGAGTGAAAAGCTAAAGGTTGCCTGCATCGGCGTCGGCGGCATGGGGGCCAGCGACGTCAGCCAAATGAGCAACGAAAATATCATTGCATTTTGTGATGTGGATTGGAAACACGCAGCCGGTACGTTTAAGCGGTTTCCCAACGTGAAGAAATACCGTGATTTCCGCAAAATGCTGGATAAAGAGGGCAATAACATCGATGCTGTTACGGTCTCGACACCGGACAATATTCATGCCGTCGCAGCGATGGCCGCCATCAAGATGGGCAAGCATGTTTATTGCCAGAAGCCGCTGTGTCATGATATCTTCGAGGTTCGCCAGCTTACCGAAGCCGCTCGCAAGTATAAGGTGATGACGCAGATGGGTATCCAGATTCACGCTGAGGAGGCCGTCAAGCGCGTGGCGGAGATTATTAAATCGGGGCTGATCGGCAAGGTGCGGAAGGTGGATATTTTCAGCAATAAAAACTGGGGCGGCGGCACGCGACCTATAGATGCTGAGCCCGTCCCTAAAACGCTCGACTGGGATCTCTGGCTGGGTCCGGCACCGTGGCGGCCATACCATTCGACTTATCTGCCCGGCAACTGGCGCCGCTGGTGGGATTTCGGAACCGGCACGTTAGGCGACATGGGTTGTCATATCATTGACCCTGTGTGGTGGGCCCTGGATTTGGGTTACCCCACGAGCGTGCAGGCCCGTCCGGGTGAATTCAATAAGGAAACTTATCCGACGGCGACGGTCGTTACGTGGGATTTTCCGGCCCGCGGCGAGCTGCCGCCTGTAACCGTTACCTGGTATGACGGCTCCAACAGGCCACCCAGACCTGAGGAGCTTGAGCCCGGGCGCGAACTGCCCGGCCAGGGCGGGCTGTACTATGGCGAAAAGGGCACTTTACTCGCCCCGCACATGGGCAATCCCCGGCTGATACCCGAGACGAAAATGAAAGGTTTCAAGATGCCGGAGCCGTTCCTCGGCAGGGGGGTAAATCATTATCAGGAATGGATTAACGCCTGCAAGGGCGGTCCGAAACCGTCGGCCAATTTCGACTATTCCGGCCCGCTGAGCGAGACTATTCTTTTCGGCAATGTTTCAGCACTTGTCGGCGAGAAATTGTCCTGGGACGGCCCGAACCTTAAAGTAACCAATCTGCCCGAGGCGAACAAGTACCTCAGGCGCAAATATCGCGAGGGTTGGAGATTATAGTTATACTATTTTCAATATTAACAACGTCTTAATTAGTAGGAGAAAATGAAATGAACAAGAAAATGAGAGTAATGGTTGGTATGCTGGTTTTTGCTTTGTGTTTTTGCGGTTTGCAAAAAGCCAGTGCAGTGGGCAAGGAAGATTGGAAACTGGGTATGCAGGCGTACAGCTTCAATCGCTTCACGTTTTTCGAGGCGGTGGACAAGAATAAGGCGCTTGAAATGAAATACATCGAGTGCTATCCAGGCCAGACGCTGAGCAAGGAAAAACCTGGTGTAAAGGTGGATCATAACATGTCTTCCGCGGATAGGAAGCTGATGCTGCAAAAGCTTAGTGACTCCGGAGTAAAACTGATGAACTACGGCGTGGTGGGCCTGCCTAACAACGAGGCCGAATGCCGGAAGGTGTTCGACTTTGCCAAAGAAATGGGTATCGAGACGATAGTCTCCGAGCCGCCGGAAGATGCGTTTGAGCTAATCGATAAACTGTGCGAAGAATACAAAATTAACGTGGCAATCCACAATCATCCCAAACCTTCGCATTATTGGAATCCTGATACCGTGCTGAAAGTATGCGAAGGGCGCAGCAAACGAATCGGCGCCTGTGCCGATACCGGCCACTGGATGCGTTCCAGCGTCGATCCGCTCGAAGCCATCAAGAAGCTCGGCGCGGCCAAGCGCATCATCAGCCTGCACTTCAAGGACCTTAACGAGTTCGGTAACCGTGGGGCACATGATGTTATATGGGGCACGGGTGCTGGCCAGGTCAGGGCGATATTGGCCGAACTGGACCGTCAGAAATTCGAGGGCGTATTCTCGATAGAGTACGAGCACAACTGGCTCAACTCGATGCCTGAGATTTCAGGATGTGTGGCATTCTTCAGGAAGACCGCCGCTGATCTTAGCGACGTTAAGTATAAGGATGTTTTTAAGAACAACCTTTCGAACGCCATAATGGAATCTGGCTCCTGGGCTTTTAACGACGATGGCGTTCTTGCTCCTACTCCGAGCGGTCATGGCGACATCTGGACCAAAGAACGCTACGGCAACTTCGTACTCGAACTCGATTTCAAAGTCCCCGATAAGGGCAACAGCGGCGTCTTTATCCGCGGTGCCGATTTAAAGAACTGGATCAACACCACGATTGAAATCCAGATTCACGCCACGACCGATGGAGCCAGGCACGGCCAATGCGGCGCTGTTTATGACTGCCTGTCGCCCTCGAAGGATGCTACCAAGAAGCCCGGTGAGTGGAACCACTACATCATAACCTGTCTGGACAATAAGATTTATATCAATCTCAACGGCGAAGATATCATCGATATGGACCTGAACCTATGGACCGAGGCCGGCAGGAATCCTGATCCTCCGGTCGCCGCGGGAACCAGGAATAAGTTCCGCTACGCCTACAAGGATATGGCCCGTGAAGGACATATTGGCTTCCAGTATCACGGCAATATGATCTGGTTCAGGAATCTTAAAATCAAATCACTTGACTAAAGACTAATCACAATGAGGTACATACCTATGAAAAGCAGAAGCAAAAACGCAATCGTTTGCAGCGGGACGGTTCTGGTAATCGCGATCCTGGCTTTCAATTTGTTTGGAATGTCCATGATCGGCAGCCAGCAGTCCGTACTCGCGGGCGATTCGGATTCATCGAAGGGGTGGGTCTCGGTATTCAACGGCAAAGACCTGACCGGCTGGGACGGCGACCCCCGCCTCTGGTCCGTTAAGGACGGCGTGATTCATGGCGAGACTACTGCTGAGAATCCCGCTCGCGGTAACACTTTCCTTATCTGGCGAGACGGCAAGCTGAAGGACTTCGAGCTGAAAATCAAGTTCCGTCTCCAGAACGGCAACTCCGGCATCCAGTATCGCAGCAAAGAGATTGACAAGTGGGTCGTCGGCGGCTACCAGGCCGAGGTCGAGAACAATCCGGGTAAGGTAGGATTCCTTTACCACGAGGCCGGCCGGGGCTGGCTCGTCAACGTCGGCGATCTTATGGTCATCGACCAGAAGGGCGAAAAAGAGGTCGTCAGCAACGTTTCGGATGTCGATGAGCTTATAAAGGCCGGCTACTACAAGGATAAGGACTGGAACGAGTATCACATCATCGCGCAGGGCAACCACCTGAAACATTATCTCAACGGCTACCCGACGATGGAGTTGATCGACAACGACCGCGTGACCAACCCGAACGATCCGAAAGACCGCAGAGGAGCTGCAAGAGAAGGGATTCTGGCGCTCCAAATTCATGCCGGCCCGCCGATGGTTGTGGAGTTCAAGGATATCAGTGTCAAGCATCTCGATGATAAGTACGGCGATGCACAATTGATATTCAACGGAAAGAATCTCGACGAATGGACAACGAAGACTAATTCGGGTAAGGGCGACAAATGGGTGGTCGGAAAGGCGAGTATCTCGCCGGATAATCCCAGGATGCTTGTTGCCAAAGACGGCAAAGGTGAGATGATCAACCTGACGCCCGAACACGGTGCCAGCCGGGACATTTACTCGAAGGCGAAGTTCGGCGATTGCCGGATAGAGTTGCAGGTAATGGTGCCGCAAGGCTCTAATTCCGGCATTTACGTTATGGGCGAATATGAAATACAGGTGCTGGACAGTTGGGGCCGGCAGAAAATGGGCGGCGGCGATATGGGCGCGGTTTACGGCGCCAGTCCGCCGCGAGTTAATGCCAGCAAAAAACCCGGCCAGTGGCAGCAGTATATCATTGATTTTCAAGCGCCGAAGTTCGACTCTTCCAACAAGAAGACAGACACAGCCAAACTGCTTAAGGTAGAGCTTAACGGTCAGGTCCTGCATAAAAAAGACCTTGTAATGGAGAAACAAACGCCCGGTGGCGTTACCGGTAGAGAATGGCCGACCGGACCATTGATGTTCCAGGGTAACCACGGGCCCGTGGCGTATCGCAATATCATTGTCAAACCTCTGGCGAAGTAAATGTAGGGGCAACCCTGTGTGGTTGTCCAGGGCAGGCACATGGGCCTGCCCCTACCGGGATGGCGTTTCCTGGACCTGAAGCAGTTGTAAACGAGTGTCTTAGCTGCCATGGTTTTGAGTGGCATCTGGTGGAAAAATAGCCGGATGGACGCTTGACATTGAGGTATAGCCGTGCTATATTGCCCGGCAACATTGAAAGTTCAAGATTAGTTGAATTTGTTAAATTTGTGGAGTTGTTAAACAATGAATAATCAAAAAACTGTTAAAGAAATAGACAGGCGTAGTTTTCTGCGTTCAACAGCGGCAGTTGGAGCCGGTTTGGCATTTTCGCCGATGGTTTTAGGCCAGGCGGGCGGCAAAAAGCCGGATGATATAAATGTGGCTTTGCTCGGAGCCGGAGCCCAGGGACAGGTTCTGATGAATGCCTGCCGGAATATTCCCGGCATTCGTTTCAAGGCCGTCTGCGACATCTGGACAGCTTATAACCAGAAACGCGTCTCACGTAGGCTCAAAGCCTATCGCCATGAGCACAATACGTATGTAGACTATAAGGAAATGCTCGATAAGGAAAAAGACCTTGACGCGGTCATCGTCGCAACGCCTGACTTCTGGCATTCTCCGCACACGGTGGCCTGCCT
This sequence comes from uncultured Pirellulales bacterium, assembly GCA_964612465.1. Classification (GTDB taxonomy): domain Bacteria; phylum Planctomycetota; class Phycisphaerae; order Sedimentisphaerales; family Anaerobacaceae; genus JAFGPJ01. The sequence goes on along the minus strand of CAZTDF010000006.1, from coordinate 20,742 downwards.
TGAGGCCGGATTGAACGTCTATTGCGAAAAAGAGATGTCCAATACGCTCGAAGGTGCCAAGAAGATGGTTGAAGCGGCGAAGAAATCGGGCAAGCTGCTGCAGATCGGTCATCAGCGCCGCAGTAATCCCCGATACATACATGCCTACGACAAGCTGATAACCGGTGCCAAGCTGCTGGGTAAGATAACCACTATCAACGGCCAGTGGAATCGCAGCAAGACGGCTTGCGAGGATTTGGGTTCGCCCAGAAACGCTGCGATGGATCAGGCCACCCTGGAAAAGTATGGTTTCAACTCGATGCAGCAGTTTAGAAACTGGCGCTGGTACAAAGGACTCGGCGGCGGCCCAATCGTCGATTTGGGTTCGCATCAGATCGACATTTATAGCTGGTATCTCGGCACCAATCCCAAGTCCGTAATGGCCAGCGGCGGTATCGACTACTGGAAAGGGCACGACTGGTACGACAATGTCATGGCCATTTATGAGTATGAGGTTGGCGATCGGACCGTCAGGGCGTTTTATCAGACAATCACGACCAACAGCAGCCAAGGATACTTTGAGACATTCATGGGCGATGAAGGCTCGCTGGTTATCTCGGAGGCCGCCGGACGCGGCACGGTTTACCGCGAGGCGTGGGTTCCGGCGGAGAACTGGGAAAAGTGGGTCAAGATGGGCTTCATCAAGGAGCCGGTCGAGCCGGAAGAGGAAAAGTCCGCCGGCGACGCCGTGCTGGATGTACGCGAGTCACCAAAACCGCCGAGCTATGACATCCCGGTTACAATGGAAGGCAAACCGTATCATCAACCGCACCTTGAGAACTTCTTCGATGCCATACGCGGCAAGGCCAAACTGAACTGCCCGGCCGAGGCCGGATACGAAACGGCAGTGACGGTGTTGAAAGTGAATGAAGCGGTGGCAGCAGGTAGGAAGCTGGAGTTTAAGCCGGAAGACTTTGAGGCCTAAACGTTCGGTTACGGTAGCCGCTCTGTAAGATAAATATTAATGCATTGAGAGAGAAGGATTGAGTTTACATTGAGAAGAGGATTAATTAACCATTGCCGATTTCCGGTCGTGTCGCGGGCTTCCAGCCCGCGTTCGAGGGCGGGATGCCCTCGACACATCGAAATTCTGGTACTGTGCGTGCTGGCCTTGTGTCTTCCTGTCGCCGCTGCTGAAAACGGGCAGAAGCTTCTCGGTGATGAAAGTGACGGCAGCCGGGCGCATCCGATTCATCGAATCGAGTTGCTTGCCGAGCCGGGCGAGGAAGGCGCCGAACCTGTTAAGATTGATCCGGATATTGACACTGCCGAAGAGGTGCTTCTGCCTTTTTCCACACGCCGGACATGCGGCGAGTGTCACAGCTACGGGATTATCAAAAAGGGCTGGCATTTTAACTCTGTTGATCCGAACGCCGAGAGCGGCCGGCCGGGCCAGCCCTGGATATATGTCGATGCCAAAACCGGCACGCAGATACTACTTTCTTATCGCTCCTGGCCGGGCACATTCAAGCCCGGGCAGTTCGGTCTGACCGACCCCGAGTTCACTAAAATCTTCGGTCGGCAGACACCGGGCGGCGGCGCAGGAGAGACCGACGACGAAGTAGAGGTCATGCGACAATACGTCTCCGGCAAGCTGGAGATTAACTGCCTTAGCTGCCACAATGGAGACCCGCGGCAGGACCAGGGCGGAACGACCGGTTACGCTGTGCAGACAAGCCGCGGTAATTTCCGCTGGGCGACGGCTGCGTCCTCCGGCCTGGCTGCGGTCACCGGTTCAGCCAACGACATGGACGAAATGTACGATCCTTTTGATCCTTTTTCGGTCGAATCGGCACAAAGAGGAACCAGGAAGCCGCCGACCATCACATATCACAAGAACGTATTTGACCACGATAACAACGTGTTCTTTGATATCCTAAGAGAAGTTCCTTCGCACCGGTGTTACTTCTGTCACTCGGATCTCTACATAGGCGCCGAAGGGGCCGAAAAATGGTCCGAGGACGAGGATATCCACCTGAAAGCCGGGCTGACCTGCGTTGATTGTCACCGTAATGGGATCGACCACAACATCGTCCGCGGCTATGAAGGCGAAGAGGAAGCATCTGGCAACGAGCTTGCGGTTGCTTCTTCCTGCGAAGGTTGTCACCTCGGAGAACATTCTGCTTTGGATCCGACCGCCGGCCGCCTGAGTGCCCCGGTTCCCGAACACCGCGGTATCCCGCCGGTGCATTTCGAAAGACTGACCTGCACCGCTTGTCACTCCGGCCCGTGGCCTGCCGACGAGCCGCACTTTACAAAGACTTCGAGGGCCCATCGCCTCGGAACGCCGAACGTGAACAAAGCCCGCGAGATGCTGCCGCACATTGCCTCTCCTGTTTTCGCGAAACAGGCCGACGGCAAAATCGCTCCTCACAAGCTTGTTTGGCCCGCATTCTGGGGCGTTCTTAAAGACGATAGCGTAGCACCGATTGAGTTCGGAACCGTCACGAAAGTTATCGCCGACGTGCTCTCAAAGGAAAAGTTCCCGTTCTCGGGCGACTGGCCGGAATTGACGGCCGATCATATTGTTAAGGGCCTGACCGCTCTGGCGTCCGGCGGTTCGGCCGAAGGCAAGGCTGTTTATGTCACCGGCGGCAGATTATACAGCCTCGACGATTCGGGCCAACTGAGCGAACAGAAGGACCACCCCGCAGCGAAGCCTTACATGTGGCCAATCGGTCATGACGTCAGGCCGGCGGCCCAGTCCCTGGGTATTCGCTATTGTACGGATTGTCACGGCACTGAAGCGCCTTTCTTCTTCGGGGACGTTAACGTCGATACTCCTGTTGTTGCAGCCCGGGAATCTAAAAAAATGGTTGATTTCCAGGGTATCTCCCCAATCTATGCCTGGGCGTTTGCCTTCTCATTTGTGTTCCGTCCCTGGATGAAGGTAGTTGTTATTGCTTCATGTGCGGTCATGGCCTTCGTTCTGTTGTTATATGGACTGAAGGCGCTGGGCTGCGTTGTCAAAACGCTGGCCGGAGAAAATTAGAAGCTCTTGCTTTAAAATGTGAGTGATATGTTTCAAACGATTTCGATAGTCGCATTTTTAGTTACCGTAGGTGCTCTGGCACTGAATTGCATTATTTCTCCCTGCAGGGAATGCTGGCGGCATCCCCTGAGAAAAGTGGTACAGCTTTTTACGATGCTCTTTATCGAACAGAAGCTGAGCCCGGCGGGGGTTTTAAGGAAACTGGTTTATCTGCTGGCCCTGCTTTGTCTTATCGTGTTGGCATTGACCGGCTTCTATCCGACGCTTGTCTTAGGCGAGCACATTTCGGGTTATCTGATTATGGTGCACGCCACGTTCGCGCCGGTTTTCGCAATCTGCCTGGCGGTTCTGGCCGTGATGTGGGCACGTAACAGCCGCTTGGCCGGCAGTGACTGGCCGTGGTTTCAGCGCTTTGTTAAACGTGTTACTCTGATTAAAAGCACCGGCGAAGAAACGCATCCCGAAAGCTCCAGCCTCGGGCAGAAGATATCTTTCTGGCTGATAATCTTTTTGGCTTTGCCGCTGGCCTTGTCGATTGTTTTGAGTATGTACCCAATTTTCGGAACTTATTGGCAAGAGCTTCTCCTGGGGATTCACCGTTACACCGCTGTGTTGTTTTCTCTGGCGGCAATCGTTCATATTTACCTGATGATCCGATGTAAGGCGAACGAATAACGTCCAGATAAACGGTTCTTTCATATGTTTGCCGGGGTAACTGGCGCAAAATATTGCGTTTTTGGTCCGTTCTGTATACAGAGGCACCCTTCGACTCCGCTCAGGGTGAAGAATAAAGAATCCTTCACAGTGAAGAAGTAAGAATCCTTCATGCCGAGCGAAGACGAGGCATCGGTTTATTTATAGCGTTTTCTTACGCAAAAAGGGGGCTCTTTTAGAAGGGACGGAAAGGAGAAAGAACCAATGGCCAAGGTAAAAGTCGCTGTCGTGGGGCTTGGGTTTGGTGCCGAGTTCATCCCCATTTATCAAAGACACCCCGATGCTGAGTGTTACGCCATTTGCCAGAGGAACGAAGAGCACCTCAATGAGATAGGCGAGAATTTCGGTATCGAAAAGCGCTTCACAAAGTTCGAGGAGCTTTTGGAAATTGACGAGCTGGATGCAATTCACGTTGTCTCCCCAATTGCCGATCACGCCTGGATGTCGCTGGAATCCCTGAAAGCGGGCAAACACACCTGTTGCACCGTCCCGATGGCTACTACTGTGGAGGATTGTCTTGCTCTTGCTAAAGCACGGGAGCAATCCGGCAAAGTCTATATGATGATGGAAACCGCGGTATACAGCCGGGAGTTCCTTTACGCCAAAGAGCTGGTCGAATCGGGCAAATTAGGCAAGATACAATTCCTTCGCGGCTCACATCAGCAGAACATGGGCCTGCCGGGTTGGCCGGAATACTGGTACGGTTTTCCGCCGATGCATTATGCGACTCATGCCGTAAGCCCGTTACTATGCCTTGCTGAAAAGCGCGCCGAATCCGTCGTCTGTTATGGTTCGGGCCGGATTCAGGAAGATTATATTAAGCGATATAATGCGCCTTTCGCGGCTGAAACCGCTATTATCAAACTCGCCGACTCCGACCTTGTCTGCGAGGTGACCAGGTCATTGTTTAATACGATCAGGCAGTACAGGGAAAGTTTCGACGTGTACGGCACTGAACTGTCGTTCGAATGGGAGCAAACCGCCGGTGAAGGCCCGGTCGTCTATTCCGGCTATGAGGACGCCGAGAGAATAGAGATTCCCGACTTCGGACATCTGTTGCCGAAAGAAATCGCACCCTTCACGGGGCATGGTGTCTATGACGAAGAGCACGAGCACACGTCTTTCATCCAGGGCAGCGGACATGGCGGCTCTCATCCGCATCTGACGCACGAGTTTGTTCGCGCGATTGTAGAAGAAAGGAAATCCGCCGTCGATGCAGGAACGGCGGCGAACTGGACTATGGCTGGAATCTGCGCCCACGAATCTGCGATGAATGACGGCAGGAGAATTCAAATCCCGCAGACTGATTAGCTGTTTTCGCGCCGCGGATAAATTTCTTATAAGCCCGTTAAAAAACTGGTTGTCTCGAAACGTAACTGTTATATTTAGCGTGGATAATCCGGTAGCGTGCCGGTGGTATATATATTCGAGGTAGTTTATTAAGGAGAACAAATTATGAGTAATGGAGCACTGCCAGACTATGTAAGTATGGCCAAGCCGAATCCGGCTTCGAACAGGGCTCCCTGGTACAAGAACACGGCACCTACTTATGCGGGTATCTTCCTGTGGTTCGTGTTCTGGAGCCAGGCGCCCAGCGGCGGTGGTGGCTCACCCGGCGGAGTGCTGAGCCAGGGTGTCGGAGTAGCGCTTCTCGGTTTGGTCGTAGCTGCGCTTCTGTGCCACTTCCTGTTCTACGTGGTTCCGGGCCTGCTTGGTATGAAAACCGGTCTTCCGCTTTATGTTGTGGGCACATCGACCTATGGCGTGCAGGGCGGCTTTTTGATGCCGGGTTTTCTCATGGGCGTACTTCAATTCGGATGGCTTGGCGTCAACGCGTATTTCGCTTCGTTGGCCCTTGCACCTCTCTTCGGCGGAAGTGCCGCTGCCGCGAAGGTGATTGCCGTGATCTGGGCGGCGGTTGCCGCCTTCGTGGGATTGAAAGGCATCCAATACGTTGCCAAAGTAGCCACGTTTCTTCCGTTGATTCCCCTGGTAATTCTAATCATCATGCTGGGTAAAACAATGGGCGGAATCGGTGATTTTGATGCCGATGCACTGGTTGCTGCCGGTTCCGTTGAGGGTGGTGCGACCGGTGGTTTGAGTTTCATGGGTGTCATGGCTTTGAGCATAGCGTTTGTCGTTGGTTTCTTTGCTACCGCGGGTGCTGCCGGCGTTGATTTCGGAATGAACAACAAAGACGAAAAAGACGTCCAGATGGGCGGCCTGATTGGAATCGCTCTTGCTACTATCGTTGCCGCAGGAGCTGCAGTTCTGATAGCTGCGGGAGCTTTCGGCAAGACCGGAGCGTATGCTATGAATCCGGCCGATCCCGGTTTTATGGGGGATCTAATGGGCTCTCCGGGAGCCGGCAAGACAATGGGTCTGCTTCTGGCTGTTGCCGCTTTCCCACCGGCTTGTTTCTCGTCTTTCATTGCAGCAAACAGCTTTAAGACTACGTTGCCGAAGGTCAATCCGTTTATCTCCGTAGGTATTGGTGCAGCGGTCAGTATCATCCTTGCAGTAACAGGTTGGGCTGGCAAGGCTGGCGACGTCTTTACCGTAATCGGGGCATCATTTGGTCCGATTTGTGGTGCGATGATGGTCGACTACATAATGGCCGGCAAGAAATGGGCCGGTCCTCGGGCCGGTTGGAACATGGCCGGCTGGATTTCCTGGGCTGTTGGCTTTATAGTGGGCATTTTACCGCTCGTGAGCAGTGTGAACATCCCGGCGGCGCCGCTGATGGCATTTATTGTCGGTGCCGTGCTTTACTTCATTCTGGCCAAGGCGGGGATGGAATCAAAAGTCCTTGAAATGGCTGCCGCTCCTGCTGAAGCCGAAGCTGCACCAGAGCAATCGCCGGCAGAATAGACTCAGGGCGAAGAAAAGAGCGAGTGATATTTAGAGAATTTGTGAATATTCTCACTGCTTGAAGAAATTGATTAGTACGGCAGGGATTCGGAAATACACTGGATTCCTGCCGTGTTTTTATGGAAATTCGGATTTGAAACTAAGCGTATTATTAGCAGACACTTGCGTGTGTATTTTTCGGTATTGTATCCTCTGTGGCATATAAATAAAAGAAAAAAATATACTTTTGAGCGGCTTGACAACGTCATACAAATAGGATAGCATCATTGTTCCGGTTTTGTGAGTACCGGGCAGTTTGCTGACGATAAGCAGTTTCGTGAATTGTATATAATATGTAATTTTGAGGTAAAAAGGAAATGAAGATGAAAGGTTTTGGTTCAATTTTGAAAATCTGTTTCTGTGTGTTGATTGTGATGTCTTTATGCTTTATCCCTTCCTGCAAGAAATCTCCGGAGGAACCCGCTACCGAGGGCTCCAGTCAACAGTCCCTTACGACAACTTCTCCGGAAGCTCCTGCCCCGAGTACGGTTAAGCCGGTTGCAGAAGAGTCCGAGGAGCCTGCCGAAGCCGTGACGGAAGCTGTTGCCGAGACACCGGCTGCGGTCGAGCCGGAAGCACCGGCCGCCCCTGTTGCCGATACTGCGGGCCTGGTTCCGATTGATATTAAACTGCCCAAGCCGATGTTCGTCGGAACACCGCAGGATACAAAAGTACCTAATCTCGAAAAACCACTGGGCAAGGCACGCCCGCCGTTTCTGGCCCCTGAAGGAACAAAAAATGTCGCCTTAGGCAAGCCTATTGCCAGCAGCGACGAAGAGCCGATAATCGGCGAGATTGAAATGATCACCGATGGTGATAAAGAAGCAGCCGACGGCAGCTATGTCGAGTTAGGCCCCTTCGTGCAGAACGTCACGATTGACCTGGAAGCAGTATACGAGATTTATGCTATTGTGGTGTGGCATTATCATAAGCAGGCCCGTGTTTATTTTGACGTAGTCGTGCAGGTCGCTGATGATGCTGATTTTATCACTAACGTCAGGACCGTCTTCAACAATGACATTGACAACTCTGCCGGACTCGGCGTCGGCAAAAATATGCATTACACGGAAACTAACGAGGGCAGACTTTTCGATGTGCTTGCCCAGGGCATCAAGACTCGTTATGTCCGCCTCTATAGCAACGGCAACACCAGCAACGACCTGAACCATTATATCGAGGTTGAGGTTTACGGCAAGCCGGTACAATGATATGGCTAAAAAGGGTTGCGTCCTTATTTTGGCCGCGACAATTGTTGCGCTTGCGCTGCGCTTGCCGCGGCTCCAGCAGCGTCCGATGCACGGTGACGAGGCGGTTCACGCCATCAAGTTCGGGGATTTGCTTGAGCAGGGTTTCTATGAATACGATCCGTACGAATACCATGGCCCGACGCTTAACTACCTGACATTAATCCCTGCCGGCCTTACCGGCGCCAGAAATCTGGTGCAGGTCAGCGAGTTCACTCTGCGTATCGTGCCCGTATTTTTTGGTGTGTGTCTGGTGCTGTTGCTATTGTTGGTGATAGACGGCATGGGAACAGCAGCAGCGGTTTGTGCTGCGGTATTGACAGCCATCTCAGCGGCGATGGTTTTTTACAGCCGGTATTATATTCAGGAAATGCTCCTGGTCTGTTTCACTTTTGGCGCAATCGTATCCGGCTATAGATATACTCAGAGCAAGAATATCGCCTGGGCTTTGTTAACGGGAGCATTTCTTGGGCTCATGCATGCTACCAAGGAAACATGTATCATCGTTTTTGGCTCCATGTTTCTGGCCCTTCTGCTCACATTTCTTACGGACCGTCCGAAAGGTTCTCTTGCTAATGCCGCCAAAGCCGTAAAGCCATCGCATCTTATCGCCGGTCTTGCAGCCGGTGCAATCGTCTCAGCCCTGTTTTTTTCATCGTTTTTGTCCAATCCCAGCGGCATTCTCGATTCGATACGCACTTATACGACTTATTTCAATCGAGCGGGAGGTAGCAACATTCATGATCATCCCTGGAATTACTACCTCAAAATGCTCATTTATTTTCGATACGGCGGTGGGCCCATCTGGACCGAAGGGCTCATTGTCTTTTTGGCTGCGGTTGGTTTCATCGCTGCAATGTTGAGAAAAGGCCCGTCCTCTGTTAATATTCAACTGCTCAGATTCATCGCTTTTTATACACTTATTTTGACCGCTGTCTATTCGGCGATCCCGTATAAAACGCCCTGGTGCGTTTTAGGATTCCTTCACGGCATGATTCTGCTGGCCGGCGTCGGGGCGGTAGTTTTAGTCAGACTTGTGCCGAATGTCCTGCCGCGTTTAATCATTCTCTGTTTGTTATTCGATGCTTCGGTCCACCTGACCTGGGAGTCCTATCGGTGCAATTACAGGTATTATGCCGATAGTCGCAATCCCTATGTTTATGCTCACCCGACGACGGAAGTGTTTACCGTCGTGCAGCGGGTCGAAGAAATGGCCGGGGCAATGGAAAAGATGGCTCTGGAACAACCGGACAAGGTGAAGATGCACATTCAGGTGATTTGCCCCGGGAAAGATTATTGGCCGCTGCCCTGGTACTTGAGGCGATTCGAGAAAGGAGTTATCGATTGGTGGGACCAGGTGGATGCAAATACTCCTTCTGCGCCGTTGATTATTGCATCGCCGGAGGTCGAGGCTTCGCTGACGAACAAGCTCTATAATTTGACGCCCCTTGAAGATCGTCAAATGTACTTATTCTTGTTTGATAAGCCCTACTATATGTGGCTGCGTCCGAAGATAAAATTACTTGGCTTCGTAAGGACGGATGTGTGGAACTACTTCTACCAGCAGCAGGCACAGGCATCGATAGGGGACCCCATTTTGCAAACAGATAGCAAAATAGGAACCCAGGAAAGCGTGAAATGACCGAACCGCTCCAGGAAACTTGCTTTGTCAACAACAATTGCAGCACGATTGACGGTATGAAGCGTTTTTCGCACGAGGCGATGGCGACCACTTTCGAGGTCATCATTGTGCACGAGGATGAGCGTTATGCCAGTCAGGCTGCCGTAGCGGCTTTCGACGAGGTGGATCGACTCGAACGCGAGCTGAGCCGGTTCATAGAGAACAGTGACGTCGCCCGAATAAACAGTCTGCCTGCCAATCAACCTTTGCAGATTGGTCTGGACACGTTCGAATGTCTGAAGATCGCAGTTCGAATTTACGGGCAAACCAATGGGGCGTTCGATATCACTATCGGCTCTTTGCTGAAATGCTGGCGTAACGACGATGGAACTCCGCGGAGGCCTTCGCCGAAGGAGATAGATCTTGCCCGATTACATACCGGCACGAATCTCCTGCAACTTCACGAGGTCGAACATACGGTTATGCTGTCGGCCAGTGGCGTGCAAATCGATCTCGGCGGCATCGGCAAGGGCTACGCCGTCGACCGTGTAGCAGAGCTGTTGCGGGACTGGAGCATCGATGTCGCTCTGATCTCCGGTGGTTACAGCTCGGTCCTGGCCCTTGATGCGCCGCCCGGGAAAAAGGGCTGTGAACCACGTGGTATTCACAGCCATAAATCCGACGTGGTTTATGGCTGGCCCCTGACGATGACCAATCCGGCCGGACGCAAAGAGATACTGGCCCGCCCATTTTTACAAAAGGCAGCTCTGAGCGGTTCCGGCGTGCAGAAGGGCGGGCATATAATTGATCCGCGCACTGCCCAAGCCGTTGAAGGCAAACGTGCTGCCTGGTCGTCGGCTCCCGACGCTGCAACCGCCGATGCACTCTCGACGGCCTTTATGATTATGGACCTCGATGAGATAAAGAAATATTGCGGCCTGCATCCGAACACCCTGGCGTTGGTCGTTGTCGAAGATGGGACACCACGTGGGGTATCCCACTGTGGGGAGGGTAAAAATCAATCCCGGCAGAAAATTTTCCACTTCGGGCAATGGGAAAAAGTTTTAAGCTAAAAACCTTAAGCTTAAAATTTCTTAGTGCCTTTTCTTTTTTTTAATATGTTTTCTCCAGTTGCTATAGTACCGGACTAGTTAGAGGAAATAACGAAATTGGTGGTATAGTAGGCAGAACTACCCGCGGAGGCGTGCGTTATCTTAATAATGAAATGATTAATTGTTATTATGGTAATCCTTCACATGGACAGTTTCTGCCGCCATTACGACAACTGTTTGATAAATTGGTGATGTCGAATCTGCCGTTACCGGAAATACCACACTACCAGATTCAAGATAATACTCAAAATCTTTTGATTGAGCAGGTATAGTGGCTGAATAAACACTTCTTCCTACATTCGACGCAGTAATACTTGTCCAAGTACTACCTCCTAATTCACGATATTTTAAAGTAGGGGTGCCTACACCCATAGCAATTATATTGAGTGCTAAAGCTTCATTCTCTTCAACCTGGGTCCTGATTGGCATTACTTTTATAAATGAAGAACCTGTATATGTTTTTGTAGGATCTACGCCTTGTCCCCAATCGAGTTGTACCAATTGATGCCAGTTAAGAACGTTATGTTTCATGATTTCCCCAACATCAGCAACATTAACCATACGTTCGATATCTAAAGTAATAAATTCATTGAATAAAGTTGCCATGGTGGAGCGATTGGTATCTCCACCCTCTCTGGCTCCACCATATTCAGCCTTTTTCCTATATGACTGGAACATTTTTAACCAGTAGTCAAATCTTTCAAGGTTACCAGCTCCCACTACCTGAGGGCGAAGTGCTTCCAGATCACTTACAAAGCTAAAACTGCTTGGATTGTAGATTTGAGCATCAATCGCACCAGGTGATGCATTAACACCTTCATTGTGTGAGTCCCATGTAGAAACAAAAGGAAGTAAGCGTGGATTAGCACTTTTATCAAGTCTGCCAAGTATATTTGCAATATTTGGTGCCACTTCAGGACCAAACCAACGGGTTGCCCAATCTTTATAAGTTGCATCAATCCATGTATTTTTATCCGTAGGGAACGCTCTGTTAACAGGTGAACCGGTAGGCCCATAGCACCATAATGCATCTTTCATTGAATGTGTTGTAGCACTAACAGCTCTTGTTCGCCAGCCTTTAGCTATTAATCCATGACAGTTTCTATCTATTGCTGCCTTAACATCATCATAAACACGATACACTTCGAGTTGTGGTTGAACTAATCCCCAGTCCTCTTCAAGCCAGGTGGCAGCCCATTTTACTCTTTCATTACCCGGAGGAAAAAGATCAAACAGGTGAGCTCTATCCCAAAGACCATAAAATGGACAGTCTTTTGGGAAGATATCATCGAACAATAAAGGATCATCTCCATCACCAAGCATCCAACCGGCATGTGCCATTTTAAAAGGAACATTCATTTCATTTGCAGCCTCCAGAGCCAGGATTATGTCAGCTTTATATGCATTTCTTTGCGTGTCATCTACACCATGCATGCCCCATACTTCCCATGACCACAGCCAGTAGTAATCTAAATGGTGTGTTTTCGTAATCCGGTCAAATATACCTTTATATACATCCTTTACTTTTGCTGGCAATGTAGGATCTGAAGGACCTGTAATTCCTAATTTTGCTTGTAATTCCGGAGGCATTACACGTACCCAATTAAAATCGACTTCAGGGCCTTGTGGTTCAAATCCCATTGGAAGCTCTGTTCCTAAAGCGGTTTTTACACCAATATCCTTAGCGAAACCAAATGCTTTTTTGAACATTTGTCCTGTTTTATTAAATACCGCATTACTACTCTCAACATCTGTAGGCATGGCATTCGTACCAAAAACATCAGATCCCCAGAAATCTTTTGGGAATATTTGATCTGATCCTCCGAAGTAATTACTTGTATTCCATGTAACAGTACCCCAAATTTCATGTGGCCTGTGACTATGAGCATAATATGCCGGATACGACCAGCTTACATTTCCATTATTGTCATAATCGCCTTGTACCCCTATCCAAACATTTGGTTCGGGACCCGTACGAATATCTTTGCTTGACTCCAGAGGAGTTGAATGGGTAGGATATGTATGAAGACCAATAAAATTCATGCCAAGCTTAGATAGTTGATTAATAACTACTATATATTCATCTGTACTCCACAAATCCGGCCCTTCATAAAAATCGTGAAATGGCAAAAGGCCAGTTGTTTCAAAACGTCGTTCACCTACTTCATCGAAACCAGTAATGGATAATGTAATTTTCTTATCTGGAATAGCATCGCCAGCCAGATCGAAACCTACACCTAAATGCTCTGCAAACCGGTAAGCTGCAATTAAGGTTGATTCAGAATTGTTTCCTGTAATAACAAGAATATTTCTGCCTCCTGAATTAACCGATTTAAGGATAATACCACCAGGTGCGGTAGTATGGTTAATTAAGCCACGTAAGCTATTGACCATGGAATTGTTATCATTTGCGACCAAAATCAGATCACCTGATGAGGGTAAGCTTGTTACTCCCTGAACTTTAAGCTTTTGATCTGTCCGGAGATAAATGTAACGCCTTACCTCTTTTGCCGCAAATAATTCAGTGTTTGATCCATTGCTCGGATAAACAATGGTTCCGCTTTCGCTTGTCTGAATGTCATAATAGACTTTGAAGTCATCAGTAAGCGTAGCAAGCGAAACAGTTTGATTTTGGGAGGAGGGTTGGTTATCTGTGCATCCGGTAAGAAGTGAGACCATACAGGATAATGCTATGAGGATGAGATACTTTCTTCGGTAAACTAAGTCCATCATTTTCTCCTACGACGCAGAGGATCGATCGCCGAGCGTTCAGCGAGGTCGATTTGAATCCTCGTTGGAAGTCATCTTCCTATCTTGAGTTCCTTAGGCTCCACGACTGAAGTCACAATGAAATATCGGTAGAATTGCCATGCCGCTTGTGGTAGTGGGACATTCTCCCGTTGCCAATGATTAATCGGGCATTTGCCATTTAACGTCATAATTGGTACTCTTACACGCAATACCGTCAATAATGCCAAAATCAGGCCTTGATTTCAAGTCGCTTCTATATTAAAATGGTCAATACGCCTCACAGAAAGCCCCCAAGACACGCTAATTCGCCGAAAATCAAGTATTTCGCCAATCTTTAGATGCACTGCTACCGCCGATGCGCTCTCGACGGCCTTTATGATTATGGGTATCGATGAGATTAAGCAATATTGCAACCTCCATCCGAATACAATGGCAATGGCCATTCTCGAAAAGCATGATAAAAGCGTCCCGGAAGAAACAATTCTGCGATTCGGAGCATGGGAAAAGCTTATCCGTGTCCCGTGATCTATGTCCCGTGATCCGTGTCACGAGCGACAAGTCACGAGTCTCGTAACGTTCGCCTGATTTTCAGCAGTTCAGAGAGAACATGCCATGAACTGCGGGTAGGCGACAGCCGGCTGTCACGGTCGCATGTCCAGTCGATGGGAAATTCCCTGATCCTGTAGCCTTCCTTTTGCGCCCGCATGATGATTTCGATATCGAATGAAAATCCGTTCGTGATGGCCTCGCCGTACAGGTGCCGTGCGACGTCGCCTTTGTACATCTTAAAGCCGCATTGTGTATCGGTGAACTCGGCGGGGATTTTCATATCGTGGATGACGAACCAGTGGAATATCTTCGAGCAGATACGCCGGTACAGGCTCTGCGTTTTTTCGATATGGCATCCTCGCATTTTTCTTGAGCCGTGTGCTATATCGCACGCATCGCTTTTCAGCAGCTCCAACCCCCGCAGCGTATCTTCATAGGGCACGCAGGAGCCGCTATCGGCAAACATGACATATTTGCCGCTTGAATGTTTTATACCTGTACGGACGGCGTAACCTTTGCCCCGGTGTGTTTCATAGCGAATGACATCGAGTTGGGCATTGGGTGGAACCGGGGTATTTTTCGCCGCCTCGGAGGTGTTGTCCGTGCTACCGTCGTCGACGACGATGATCTGGCCTGTAAAGTGGTGGGCTCCTAAAAACGCCGCCGCTTCCGCTATATCCCGGGCGATCTTTTTACTTTCTTCATATGCAGGTATAACTATAGATAAATCCATCAAGGAATTATATCCTGTAGAGCTGCGTTTTCAATAGTATAATCCATCTTTGTTTGAGTCGCTTTGCTGTCCGGGCTACGCTTTTAACAGATCTCTGTCACTTTCGGTTTTGAAAATGCGGGTCGACGTGACGAATTTCGTTTTCGTCAAAAGGCCGGAAGCGTGTGTTTTTAGTGCCGCCGCCATGTTACTTTTATTTCTCAATGCGGCACATGCCTTCTCGAATATCTTCTGCTTCAACGGACAGGACAAATCTGCGTCGCTGACGATGCTCAGGAAGCGTTTTTTATGCCGGTCAGTGAAATCTTTTCCCTGTTTGAGCATAAAATATACCTCATACAAAGCGATAAGATATACCACCGCTAGTTCCACGGCCAGCCGGTAATACTTGATGTAGTCCACGTCCTTGATATATTCCAGATACATCTTGGAGTTCTCTTTGTCCCTGCGGTATTCTTTGTCCGCCTTCTTATACGGCCCCATTTGCCGGCATGCCCGCAGCGTCAGCAGGAGGTTATCGACGGAATTTTCGATTCCCTGCTCGGATGGACACGAGCTGTAAGTTTCCACGAATCCCCGCTGTAGAAAGTAGCGGAACCATTCTTCGGTGTTTCTTGTGGTGATTCCCCTGACACAGTCAGTCCAGCTTCGGAAATCCTGCTTGAAAAAGTTGTATTTCTCGCCGGTCTTTTCCTCCAGGCGATAAACTTCTTCATACAGGAAATAATCCTGAAAAACTTCGCACTCGCGGTGTTTTTTGCGATTCCGGCCCTCGCGGTAGTAAGGCCCGGCGACGCTGTTAACGACGGGGTGGATAATCTGGTCGGCGGCGATGTGCGTCAGGTGCCCGGCAATATAGGCGAGCTTCCGCATATCATCGTCGTACAGATTGACCTGACCGTTTTCTCTTATCACATCGCTGAAAATAATCTCGACCAGCTTCAAAGGAAACTCGTTGGGCCGGTGCGAGTGCAAATGGTATGACCAGGGTGTGACTCCCTTGGCCTGGACGAAACCTTCTTTGAGCATGTCTTTAATTGAGCTGGACAGCCTGTTATAGTAATAGAGGTCGGGGCCGAGGCTTCCGAGATTTATGTATGCTTTATAATTCCTGCTCCTGGAAGCGTCGTCGAGCTTTTCTGCAAATTGTTTATATTCGTCAATCCCTTTTGCCTTTAGCGTTTGCAGCGCCTTATGGGCTATGAGCATATGTGTTATGTTTGCCGGCATAGCATTCTCCTTTCTATACACGAATCAGGCTTCCACAGAGTTTACGATAGTAGGCGAAAAACGCAAGGGTCTTTTCAAAGTCTAACGTTTGTTGCGTCGTTTAACGTAGGGGCAACCCTGTGTGGTTGCCCTGGTTCATTATCTGTGCTCCGCCGTTGGGCGTCTTATGGAGGGCGGCCACATAGGGCCGCCCCTACGTCGGTTGTTCTCGGTAGGGATGTCAAATTAAGTCAGCGGCATTGTCGGGGATCCAGCCGTCGCTGTCGTCGGAGAGCATTATATGGAACCAGCCGCTCCGGCGTTCGAGCAGATCAAACTCTGTTCCGGCATGCAGCGGGTCTTTGAAACTTTCCGGGTAATTCGGACCGTCACCCTGGTGGGCAACAACTTGCTGAGCCGTAATAACACCGCAGATTGTATTGGCCCGAGACCGGGTTTCCAGAACCACCGATGCAAGAAAACTTACCGTCAGAAGTCCGCAAATCGCTGCCGTGGCGACTGCGCCAGCGGATTTACCGCGCCACAGCATCATGGTCACGCTAATGCAGACAATCGCGAAACAGATGCACGTGACCAGGAATTTCGTCTTGATAGAAAAATCATAGTGCCAGAAAAACAGCGTCTCCAGGATACGTTCTTCCGTTTTGATTTCTACGGTATCAATTCTTCTGCTGCGTGCGAAGGCGAGGTTTTTTTGAATATTTGTGTCGGCCTTGTCGAGCCTTTGAGCCCGGCGATAATTCAGAATCGCTCTGCCGATGTCCTCCTTGAGAAAATAGGCGTTGCCGAGGTTGTAATAAAGTTTCGAGTTTTTTATCCGGCCGTCACTGATTATCTTTTCATAATTCAGTATAGCTTTTTCGTAGAGCTTTTGTGCCTGGTCCGGGTCGTTGGCGGTTGTGTTCGCTTCTCTGAAGAACTGATTGGCCTGGTTGAAAAGTGAATAGACTTGCTCCTTAGGCAAGGCGCTGCGTACTGGAGCAGCCAGGCAGAACAAAAGCAAAGCAATCAACGCTAAAGAATATTTCTTGTCAGTCATTTTCTGCAATTCTTTTCGATATTGCGAACAAGCTCGCTTACCTGCCTGATCTTATCGGAGTCGGTTTTTATCTCCATGGGTGCGTAGCGTCCGGCTTCGAAGCCGGCTATGGTCGCTTTGTATTTTTCGGCGCTTTGTGTATCTTGCGTTGCGGCAATAATCGCATCGTAACAGTCATCGGGTGTAAGAGAGCCGGCCGTTTTATCGAACTTCTCGCCGATATAGTTTTTCATAATTGACACAAGCTGTTCGTTTTGCTGGATTGTGTCGCGGGCTTCCAGCCCGCGATTCGAGGGCGGGACGCCCTCGACACATAATTTCTTCAATTGCGCGAGGGCTTTGCCGCAGGCCTGCCGGCGTCGTCTGGCTGCCGCTTTCTCAGGGCTTGTATGTGAGAAGATTTTAATCAGGAAGCTCGTTATAAGTCCGAGCAGAGGCACGGCCCAGAGAACAGCATAGCCGGGACTGCCTATAGCCGCCAGTAGCGAAAAACTCATGTCGTCCAGCGTCTCAAGAGCCTCGTAGTTGGCGGAGAGGCCTTTCCTGATGGCCTCGATTTCCCTGTTAATCGGAGTGAAATCGGAACCCTCCAAGTCCGCGTTTGTCAGTATTTTCGTCGGCGCCACTTCGAGTTTGATCGGCTCGGTTGTAGCTGTCACGTACCTGCCCTGTTCGGCGTCGAAATATGCCAGCGGAATCGGCGGTATCTCGCTTACGTGATCGTTATTCGCCCGTATTGTTTGTGTAAAGACTTTGAATCCGCTGTCAATAGTGGGCGATGCTTTCTGAGAGGGAATCTTGAAATTGGCAGCCAGAGCCTGCACCTGTTCGAGCGCCGGCCATTGGACCGGTTTGAGGTATTTGCTGCCGCCGATTTTCACGGTGAGTGTAATCGGGTCGCCGACGTTGACTGTAGTCGGGGTCGCCGAAGCCGAAATTGTGTATTGTCCGACCAGACCGTAAAATTGTGCTGGCTTGTCCTGCCGGGGCAAAGGCAAGACCTCCAGTTCGAGCGGCTCTGAGGCCACCATGAACCGCCTGTAGCTGACCTGCGAGCCGAAGAAACTGTCGAATGGATCCCGCGAGCGGGTGCGCCCGACGGCAACAGCGGCGGAAACCGAAGCTGGCTGCATTGCTATTTTGCCGGATTGTTTCGGTATCAGAACCTTACTGAAAGATAACAGGATCGAGTCTTTGTCATTATGAACAACTCTGTACTGGCTGACATTGATAGGTATTCCGGTATTCAGGCGGTAGAGTTTTGCCTGCGGATTCGAAACATCGGGCTCTTCGATATAAAAGGCATCATTGCTGAAAGCCGGGATGTTGAATTGAAAGTCTCCAATATTAGTCGAAATATAGAACTTCACCGTCATGATTACCGGCTGGCCCACGTAGCACTGCTGCTGCGACAATGTCACCTCAAGGTCCAGTTGGTCGGTAGTGCCGGGCTTAATGATATTTACGGCCACCGGATTTGTCTGATACGTTTTCCCCTCATGCTCGACTGTCAGCGATGGAAGCCGGGTCTGACCGGCCTGGCTTGCGGTCAGGGTATAGGTCATGATTGTCGTGATGCTCTGGGTTCTTTTGTTGTTTATAATATTTACAGAACTATGTTTTCTGCTACCCATGCTTTGCGGATTATACTGCCGCAACGGTTCCAAATCGACCTGACCGGCATTATCGGATCCCTGGATAACGATATAGAAAGTAAAACCCTCGCCGACGTAGATATCTTTTCCGGAATCGACCTGTGCGGAAACCTGCACCTGCCCCGAAGCGCTTGCCGCCAGAACAGCCATTACAGCAAAAACCAGTATTATATGTTTTGCGTGTTCCATTTTGTTTTTTCGAAATACTCAATCATAAATAAACATTATTGGCTCTTGCTACCAGTCTTTTTCGACTTTTTGCCAGGGGCCTCTTTGTAGAATCTGCCTTTCTTTTCGCTGTCGCTGTTCTTTATCCAGAATTTCCTGTGCCCTCGTATCGGGGGCGGCCTGTTGCTGCTGCTTCTTCTGTTCCTCTTGCTGTTGTTTCTGCTGCTGATCCTCTACTTGATTAGGATCTTGCGGCTTATTCGGGTCCTGCCCGGCGTCTTGCTGTTGCTGCTTTTGGTCCTGCGGTTGATTCGGATCTTGCTGCGAATTTTGCTGCTGCTGATTCTGCTGTTGTTGCTGGTTTGGATCCTGCGGCTGATTGGGATCCTGCTGCTGTTGCTGTTTGTTAAGCTGGTCGAGGAGGTCCTTTATGAGCAGCCGGGCCACTTCTATGTTCTTTGCCGCCTTTTTATTTTCCGGCTCAATATCCAGTACGCCTCTCCAGCTTCCGATTGCGGTTTTAAGATCGTCGATCGCCTTCTGCAGGTTCGAGTCTTTTTGTTTGGAACCCTGCTGGAAGTAAGAATTGCCGAGGTTGTATTTGGCCCTGGCCACATATTTCATATCTTTGCTCTCGGCTGCAACTTGCCTGTATAAGTCCATTGCCTTGCTGAGGTCGTCGAGCCTGTAGTAGCTGTTTGCCTGGTTGAATTTCGGTTCCAAAGCGCCCGGCGTTTCTAAAAGGGCCTGATCGTAACTGTTAATCGCCTCGTTGAAATTTTCCTTCTTGTACAGCTTATTGCCCTGCGATGTGTAGACTCTGGCCGAATCGGCAAGCGCCGCCTGCACAATTACCAGAACAAGCAATATCTGAATAACCGTTTTATATTTTCCTGCGTTCACTGATAAATGCCTCACAAATAAGCAAAACCAATCCTAAAGCCACGAATATCTGAAATTTCTCATCGTACTTGAGCATCGTCGTCGATTCAAGCTCGCGTTTTTCAGCCGATGCTATAAGGCTTTCATATATCTGGCCAAGGTCCAGTGTGGTCCCCGGTTCGACGGACAGATATTTTCCGCCGTCGGTGACGTAAACAATGTTCCTCAGCAAATCGGCGCCGAGCCTGGACCAGATTTCCTCGCCCTTGTATTTCAGAAAGCTTTTCTCGCCGTCCGGGCCGGTAATCGGGATACGCGAGCCTTCGTTCTCATCGCCCAGGCCGATTGCGATGATTCTTATGCCTTCGGCCGCGGCCTTTTCTGCCGCCTGAACCGGAAAGCTCTCGTAGCCTTCGTGTTCTTCGCCGTCCGTAATTAATATGATATCCTTGAATTCCCTGCTCTGCTTGTCAAAAACCTCTTCTGCGGCTTTGCGGATTGCATCGCCGATCATTGTGCCGCCCCTGCTGGTGCTTTCCGCGGATATGTCGGCCAATGCCATTCTCACAAACGCGTAGTCTTGGGTCAGGGGACATTTTACTACGCTGTTGCCTGCGAATGTAACGATTGCAACACGGTCGCCGGCCAGTGTTTCCAGCAGGTCCGCAATGGCGATTTTCGAACGTTCCAGCCGGCTGGGCTTAATGTCCTCTGCCAGCATCGAGCGGGATGTGTCCAGCAGGATGCAGATGTCCCGGCCTTGCCTTTTTATCTTCTGCGTCTGGGGATTCCATTTGGGCTCGGTCAGGGCAACGACAATGCTGACAAATGCCGCCAGCAGCAGCAGTGCTTTGAACATCTGCTTTTTCAGGCTGACGGCGTTATTGATTTTCTTGAGCATCTCATTGCTGGCCAGCACTCTCAGTGTTCGGGCCTTCTGCCAGAAACACCAGATGTATACGGGCAGCAAAACCGCCGGTACCGCGAATAAAAACCACAACGCTTTATCATTTCCAAGATTCATTAATATTCCTATACTCTGTGTCTCATGGTATCTTGCGAAATACCGTACAGCTTGCCAGCATCTCGGCGGCTAATACCAG